>NZ_RHOE01000022.1 GCF_003946385.1 Loigolactobacillus zhaoyuanensis | reverse complement strand
TGTTGCGCGTAGCTGTGGTTCAGATTGATCCATTTTGATTTGTACAATATCGGGTTTTGCCAATAAAAATCACCTCACCAATTATTTGATGAGGTAATCATAACTTGGATTTAGTTAGTTTGATAGTCGGTCAGTTATTTGGTGCTTACGTTTAAACTGCTTAGTATATTTAGTCATAGTAAAACCCCCGGTATTGGATTCTGGTCCAATACCGGGGGTTCACTTCAACCCTGATATTTCAGAGTCACCTTTTTACCTTGTCTATGTTAAACCTGGTTTATATTTAGACTAGGTGCTTAAACTTTATCTTTATTTAGTATTAGCATGTGGTAAAATTGTTTCTACTTCAGCATGTGGTCTTGGGATAACATGGACAGAAATTAACTCACCGACTCTTTGTGCAGCCGCAGCACCGGCATCAGTCGCTGCCTTAACGGCACCAACATCCCCGCGTACGAGTACAGTTACTAAACCACCACCAACGTGTTCTTTCCCAATCAAAGTCACATTTGCTGCCTTGACCATTGCATCAGCAGCCTCAATCGAGCTAACCAAACCTTTAGTTTCAATCATACCTAGAGCATCTTGCATTGTAAATTACCTCCAAATTTTTATTTTTTTATTGTAATCGGTGTACCTGGTTTAACACCTAACGCATTGGCCTCTTCAGTATCGATATGACACTCTAACCCTGAATTTTCCTTTGCGCGAATAATAACATTGTTTAAAACACCGCCACGTAAGCCAGTGAATTCAATCGTGACATTTTCGCCATCCTGAACATTGAAAGCTGCTGCCTGACTGGGTAACATATGAATATGCCGTTGGGCGATGATTAAGCCATCTTCAGTTTCAACGGATCCATTAGGCCCAATAACCGTAATACCAGGGGTACCGTCTAACTGTCCCGATAGACGAACAGGTGCTTTAACTCCTAGTTTAAATGTATCGCTGGCGAGAATTTCAATTTGTGTATGCGATCTTACTGGACCAAGAATTCTTACTTTCTCAATCGCACCCTTGGGCCCACATAAAATGACAGTTTCCTTACAGGCAAACTGGCCTGGTTGGGATAAATCCTTTAATTTAGTTAACTGATGTCCTGTCCCAAATAGCTTATTCAAATCCTGTTGTGATAAATGAATATGTCGATTTGAGATCCCAACCGGAATTGTTTTTCCAGTGGTGACGTTAGTACTTGCAGTTGTCGTTGTGCTAGTCTGGCTATTCAATGTCCCCGTAAGGATTCGAATTGCTTTTTCATAATTATCCAATTAATTCACCTCTTCACTATTATTTATCATTCATAGCCAGTAATAACTTGCGCACAACTTCAGCCAATTCTGCATTACTAGCATCTTCCTGCTTAGCACTTAATGTATTTTTAAGTTCCGCAGAGCTTGCTTGTAATGGCTTTGGCGGCATCATCGCGTCACACTTACCGTTTGCACAGCCGGCTTCTTTGTAGTTAAATGTTGGATCATCCTCAGCCAGAGTGGTTACGTCCTTCATACCATAAGCAACTTTCTTAACATTCAATAAATGCTTAGGACTAACATTTTCCGACACTGAACTACCACCGAAGGTACCACAACCAAGCGTAAACGAAATTGGTAACCCAGTACTTAAACCTGTACCACCTTGACTGCCACCTGTATTGACTAAAATTCTTGAAGCCGGTTTAGCCGCAAATCTAAGCACCATATCATGGTTATTTGTGTGAATACTCATCGTATGACCAATTCCGTTTTGCAATAAATTGATACTCAAATCACACGCTTCTTGCCAATCTTTGACAACATAGAATGCCAATACGGTAGTTAATTTTTCAAAGGATAATGGATTACCCTCACCAACACCATCTTGTGCACCAATCAGAACTTTAGTTCCTTCTGGAATTCCAATACCAGCACCAGCTGCAATTACTTGCGGTGAGCGCCCAACATACTTAGCACTCATAGCATGTGTCCCCGGTCGGAATAAAACTTTACAAACCTTTTGTGTTTCTTCAGGAGTCATAAAGTACCCGCCCTGCCGCTTCAATTCGCTAATGACTTCATTCTTATTAGACTCTTCACACACAATTGATTGTTCTGAAGCGCAAATCGTTCCGTTATCAAAAGTTTTACTAGCAATTATCCGTGCCACCGCAGCTTTAACATCAGCACTAGCTTCAATATAAGCTGGTGAATTCCCTGCACCAACACCAATCGCAGGTTTACCAGCGCTATATGCTGCTTTGACCATCCCAGGACCACCAGTAGCAATAATCAATGCTACATCTTTGGCGTGCATCAATTCGTTTGTTGAAGCCATAGTCGGTGTCGACACACAGCCAATGATTCCTTCAGGCGCTCCAGCCGCAACAGCAGCATCATTTAGGATCTCAGCCGCTTTATTTGTACATTTGGTAGCTGCCGGATGCGGCGCAAAAATAATAGCATTACGTGATTTAATTGCAATCATAGCCTTGAAAATTGTCGTTGAAGTTGGATTAGTTGATGGAACGATTCCCATGATCAAACCAACTGGCGCTGCGACATCAAACGTGCCATTAGCCTTATCTTCAGCAATTACACCGATTGTCTTTTGATCCTTAATTTGCTCATACAGCAAGGTGGCTGCAGCATGATTTTTGTAAGTTTTATCTTTAGCCTTACCAAATCCAGTTTCAACGACTGCCATTTCAGCTAATTCAGCAGCATGTTCTTCAGCTGCTTCTTTCATATATTGTAAAATATGATCAATTTGCTCGTTATTAAAGGTAGCAATTTTTTTTGTTGCTACTTCGCCAGCTTTGACCAAATCCCTTGCTTCTTGAATCGAACGAAGGTCCTTGTCAAATTGTTCCACAATCATAATCTCCCTTTTCTGCGTAAATTATTTTTTACTTCTATAATATTTAATTAATTCTTTGATGATATTTTCCTTGCTTAGCTGATAAAAATTCTTCTTATCGGCTGCAAGATCTGGCTGACTTCTTACTAAACTACGTAAATCATTAATTTTAAATCCATTTAAGTATTTCTCAGCTGCGGTATTATCCGCAATGACTGTCATTAAATGATTTTCATTGATTTTACCTATGGATTTAGAATCGGGAGTCGTTACTTCCTTAACAATTTGCCGCTCTACCACTGAAACTTTGTTATCGACCACTGGTTTAGAATCGTCAAGTGCCTGTTCTTTGATGGAATTTTCCGACTCTATTTTGTCATCAAAAATAATATTCTTTAACATCTTGTCTGGTCGCGGAATCACATCAGTAACAAACAAACTCTCTGTACTTAAACGTTTAACTGCTGTGCTAGCTGCATCAACGGAAGTTTTTACAGCTGCAACATCGCCTGCAACCAAAGTCGCCACTAAACCACCACCGACTTTTTCTTGAGAGACGATTGTTACTTCAGCCGTTTTAAGCATGACATCACTGGCTTCAATTGCTGCTAGCATGCCCTTTGTTTCTATCATACCTAGCGCATCCATCTAATCCCTCCTTAAACTAAATCAGCCCAATTAGACGGATATGTTGTGTAGAAAATATGCGCCTGATCTGGTGAACCCCAAGTAACATCAGAACCTGATGGTACAAACAAGACATCGCCAGCCGTTGCAGTATATTTTTTGCCGTCGATTACAACTTGCAACGTACCACTGATCACGTAGTCAATTTCTTCATAAGTTAATTTCCAATCAAACGATGAATGATCGATTTCTAAAAATCCAGCGCTCATCTGCGATTCTTCTTTACTAACTAATTCTTGAAATTTTACATCAGCGTCAGGATTGCCCGTCTCAAACTCGTCCATCCGTACGCTACCACCCTTAACGACTTTCAAACCATTAGAATGACATTCAGCTTTAAATGGTAAGTTACTATTCTCTAAGCCACCATCGGCGATAATCCCCTTAAGCAGCTCAACTAGATCTTTTTTAGTGAAATTGTGACCCGCAGTTGATGCTGACTGAGCCTTATCGTGGACAAAACTTATACCGTATTCATCTGCCAGATCTTTAGCTGCTGGCGTAATGATCGTATCTTTATCAACCGAATAGCTCTGTTGTCCTTTTATGTGAACAGCTTCTACACTTTTAATGCAGATAAGTTTTTTCATGAACTAAATCCCTCCTTATCTTGTTTTTATTGATTACTGTCTATCGAACAATCTGTATCGATAATACCGACAACTGCTGCGTCAACTGGGATTTCATCATTTTCTAACATTCTACGTGCTGAACTGCCAGTTACAACAATGACACAGTCGCCTACACCACCGCCAACATTGTCAACCACAACAATTTGTTCACCTGCGCGGGTGCCACCAATAACCTCTGCTAACATTAACCTGAACCCATTTAGCAAATCTGATTTACGCGTCGCCCAAATATTTCCTGTTAACTTTGCTGTTACCATAACGCCACTCCTATTCTTTCAAAGACTGATCTACCGCTATGGTAACTAAGACATCGTCACTAGGTTTGCTATGCGGCAGGAACAATACTTGCTGCAATGCCTAATGGGGTAACAAACATTGGGTTATTTGGTTTCACCGTCATGATTCCCAATTTTTGTTCAATGATTGTCTCAATACCAGCTAAACAACACGTTCCTCCCACAAGGTAGATAACATCAATTTTTTCATTAGAAATATACTTTGCGATAATCGACGATACTTTCTCAATCACTGGTTTTAGAACTGGTAAGAGTTCTTTATGATTCTTATCTTGGCGTTTATATTCTTCAGCCTCTTGAAAAGACTTCTTATAAGCTCCTGCAATAACTAGTGACATGTGTGTACCACCAGTTGCTTCATCAGCAACTTTGATAACTCGACCATCTTTTAAGATAGCAATCCCAGTTGTACCGCCACCGATATCAACAATTGCACCATTTTTGACCTGCAAAATTTGATTGGCTGCTGTCGGTTCATCTAGTAAGTTTACTAAGTCAAAGTCAGCGCCTTGAACTACATTTTTTATGGCACCAGAATCTAATTCGTTTGTACCCGGCGGAATCGCGGCAGCTGCCTTAACCAATGTTGTTTGCAAGTCAGCTTCTAATTTAGTCTTTAATTTACGAACAATATCGATAGCGCCAATATAATCAACTACCATTCCATCACGGACCACATTAGCGTATTGATAGGCTCCCGCTACAGGATTGCCATCTCTATCCATCACAGAAAGCACGATACAGGCAGTACCTAAATCGACTCCCGTAAAATATTCCGAGCCTGCCATCCGTACTGGATGTTGAATAGTTGATTCGAACTGTGAAATAACACGATTACAGTTAATTAGTTCTTGATTGTCATCCATTGTTATTTTTCCTTTCGCATTAACTGATCCATCATCCAAGCTAACTGAGTGAGAATTTGTTTTACAGTTTGTTGTTCTTGCTGTGGAAGTTCACAAGCAAGTAATTCTATCGCACTACCGGTGTGTGCTAATTTGATGATCAGTGCACCATATTGACTTAAAACATGAAAATAGCTTATCTTGAAAGCATCTTGCTTTAGCGTAAAACCTTTGCTATTTGTAAATTCTACTAACTTAGTATCAACCGTATCATTAGTTAGTGCTTCCGCTGTTTTAAATAACGATTGACTAAATTGGCTATCGACTGGCTTCATAAGTAAAGCGATTTCATAAAAATCAATTCTGATCATGTTATATAACAACTGATTACGTCGAGTTGTCACTTCTGTGGGGATAGTTACTTCTTCAGCCTTTGCTTCCGGGACCAGCACCTGTTTAGCCAAATCAATTCGGTGATCTGATAAGAATTGTCGCGCTTCAGGCGTTAACCGACAATTGTCAGCTAAATAATAAGTTTTGAAAGGAGCTTGTTTATAATGAAATTTTATTTCATGTTCTGTGATAAATTTCATCAGAATCCTCCCTTGACCAGCTCCTTATATATTGCTTCCAAATCAGCCAAAGCTGGTTGGCGTGGATTGGTCACTGTGCAATTATCTGCCAATGCCTTTTCGGCCATAATTGGAACTGCTTCGATAAATTCAGTTGGATCAATTCCATATTCATTGATTGTTTGTGGAATAGAAAATTGTTTTGTCATTCGCTTAATACGACTGATCAAGCTGTGAACTGTAGCTTTTGGTGTTCCGTTTTTGAGACCCAACAGGTTAGCTGCTTGTTCATATCGTGCTAAGGCACAGTATTCAGTTGCTTCATTTAATCCTGCATTATAAGCAATCACATGGGGTAATAACATTGCGTTAGCACGACCATGTGGAATGTGGAATTGACCACCAAACGCATGGGCCAAGCTATGACAAATGCCTAATGAAGCCCCATTAAATGCAATTCCAGCTAAGCAGGATGCATTATGCATCTTCTCACGCGCTGTTTCATCACTACCATTTTTAACAGTTTTATCTAGGTTATCCCAGACTAACCGCATAGCTTTCTCACCGCAAGCATCGGTGAAATCAGAAGCATTGGTCGATACATAAGCTTCTAACGTATGTGTCAATACGTCCATACCAGTATCGGCGGTCACACTTGCTGGTACACTTAGCGTAAATTGTGCATCCAAAATAGCTAAATCTGGTAATAATGAGTTATCAATGATCGGATATTTTGCTTTAGTAGTTGGATCAGAAATCACTGCAAATGAAGTGACTTCACTACCTGTCCCACTAGTCGTAGGAATTGCAATCAATTTAGGTGGTTTGTTTTCCACAGTCTTAGCATAGATATTCGTAATAGCCTTGGCCGTATCAATTGCAGAACCACCACCTAACGCAATGACCGCATCTGGTTCAAAATTAATAATTCCTTCAAGCCCTTTTGTAACAACATCAATTGTCGGATCTGGAACAACATCCGCAAAGATTTCGTATGTTGCCGATTTTTCTTTTAAAATCTCAGTAATGGTATCTACCTTATGACTTTTCTGCATAAAAGGATCACAAATGATGTAATATTTTTTGAAGGTTAAGCTAGCTAAAATATCAATAGCGGCTTTACCAAAAAATATTTTTGTGGGCATCGTATACTGCTCCACTTAGGTTACCTCCTTTTTTAACTAACAATTGTTTCAATCAAATCTAAATCACTAGGTTTATCTAAATTAACTTTATAAAATGGACGTGATACCCCCGCTAAATCAAATTCACGCAATACATCTACTATTGGAGCATCCAAAGGAATCGAATCACGAGTTGTGAGAATTCCAAAGACTGGCAAACGAAATACTTTTGCAAAATTCGGGGGATAAAAGCGGCGATTATGATCAATTGAAGAAAGCATTAAGATACATTTTGCGTCCTGCTGAGCAGCAATTATATGCTGATGCATCCATGGACATTCTAAGTACGCGCCTGGTACATTTAACGTGCGTTTGCCGTAAACCATACAAGCACTCATCTTAGTTGTTGGATCCTGTTGATCAAGAAAATGTACCAATGCTGTTTTTCCGCTATTTCTGGCACCAATTATCATAATCTTCTGCTTCATTATCATTTCCCCTAAACTTAGGTACGGGTAATACCGCTAACAGTAAAACCTAGCTTATCCTGTAGAACGTTGCAAACAGAATTGAGTGCGACTTCGACACTTTGCACATCACCTAACAGCACTACCGAGCCAGTAAATCGATCGAGAAAACCGATTGAAACATCCGCAGCTTTGACTGCAACATCTGCAGCAATCATTGATGTTTCATATGGTGATAGCGTAAGAATACCGATTGCACCACTATCATCGATTCCTAAACTGTCATAAACGGCTTGAACTGGTGAGGCAATCACATGTGCCAATGTTACCTGCTTGCCTGGAACTGACTCTTCAATTAGGCGTTGGGTTAATTGTTCTGTCATAGCTCTCCCTCAATTCATAACTGCCTAATGGCGAATAACGTCGACTGGAAAATCATATTCTGCAATCCAACCTTCAATACGATCTAAATCTTCATCGCTCAGACTAGGATCACCATCAACTGGATATTCCATTCCTAGTTGCCCATATTTATTAACTCCTAATTTATGGTAAGGTAATAAATTGATCCCTTGGAAATTAGGCAAATCTTTGTATGGTCTTAAGAAGTCGATGATTGCATCAATTTCGGCTTTACTATCGTTAATTCCTTTTAACAATGGCATTCTGATTTTGATTTTATAACCCAGTTTCAATAATTCTTGTAAGTTTGCGAGAATTCTTTCGTTACTGATCCCTGTTAGTTGATTATGTTTGATTGGATCCATATGTTTTAAATCATATAGAAACAGATCCGTATACTCAGCTATTTTTAAAATATTATCTAACTTAGTATGCCCGCAGGTCTCAATTGCGGTGTTGATTCCATCATTCTTGCATGCTCGTAATAAAGCTATTGCAGCTTCGGGCTGTGCCGTACATTCACCACCACTCAGGGTTACACCGCCGCCGGACATTTCATAAAAAGCATCATCTTCATGGATTATTTCCATTAATTCAGAAATTGTTCTAACTTGACCGGTGATATTCAATGCTGCCACTGGACAAACTTCAACGCACTTTCGACAACCGTTACAAGAACGATCCCGTCGCACCTGATGCTGCCCATTTTCATCGATATAGTGAATCCCCATTGGGCAGGCATCTACACATGCTCCACAATTAGTACATAAATCTGACTTGTACATTACTTGATATTTCTGTTCCAAACCTTCAGGATTAGAACACCATTGGCAACGCAATGGACAGCCTTTTAAGAAAACAATCGTCCTAATTCCGGGGCCATCGTAAACGTTATATTTTTGAACATTAAATACCATTGCCTGTCGTTCAATATCTACTTTAGTCTGAACACCCATCGACAATCATCTCCTCAAACGTCTAATTAAAAGTGGGTTAACATGGTACGACTAATAATTTCATCTTGGACATCTTTACAAAGTTCAACGAAGAATGCGCTGTAACCTGCAACACGAACGATTAAATCACGATATTGTTCTGGATGCTTTTGCGCTTCGATCAACGTATCATTATCTAAATAGTTGAATTGCATTTCGCCATTTCCTAAATGGCTAGCAGTCCTTAGCAACGTAATTAAGCTTTCTTCACCTTCTGGCGTATCTAATATACCAGACATAATTTTAAAGTTATGCACCATTCCAATATTCATACTGTCATTTGACATCTTAGAAACTGATTTAATAGTCGCTGTAGGGCCTTTAAAATCAGCACCTTGTGATGGACTAATCCCATCAGATAATGGTGTCCATGCTTTGCGTCCATTAGCAGATGCACCAGTCATTTCACCAAATGGCGTGTTATTTGAAATTGATAATGTGCCATGGCTGAGCCTAGAGTATAAGGTTTTATATTGACGATGTTCTGCTTCAGTAAAGGTAACCAAGTCAGCTGCAATTAAATCAGCATAATCATCATCATTACCATATTTAGGTGCATTCAAGCAATCAGTTCTTACTTGTGGATTTGCTTCAAAATCATTCTTCAATGCTTCATTCATTTGTTCTAATGTATATTTTTTGTCATCAAAAACTAATTTTTTGATTGCTGCCATTGAATCAGTGTAAGTTGCTAATCCTGACCAAACGACCCCAGGGCCAAAGTTATACATTGCACCACCAGCAGAAACGTCTTTACCATGCTCCATACAGCCTTCATACATGATCGACATTAATGGCTTGGGTGCTAAATCACGATGGACGCGTTGTGAGATCACAGTTGCAACGTCGGTCCATTTAGTAATATATTTAATTTCGTCCTTAACTGCAGAGTCGAACTGTTCATAGGTTGTAAACTGAGATAAGGCCCCCATATCAGGACAAACTTTCTTACCATACCAAAGTGGTACACCATGATTTAAGACTAATTCAATACAAATTGGCCATTGCGTGTAAGATGTTGAAGTCCATTGGTAAAGTCGCCCTGATTTTTGTGGTTCAACGCAACCCATTAAGCAATAATCACGGGCATCTTCAATGGATACTCCTTTAGCCAGCATCATCTTAATGTGAGTATCATCAAAGTGACAAGCTGGGAAGCCCATTCCTGCACGAACAACATCCACAATTTTTTTAAGATATTCACGTGGAGACTTATTATGGATTCGGCAAGCCAGCGATGGTTGGTAAACCTTAACATGACGAACTGCATCCATTAATAAATAAGTGAGTTCATTAGTCGCATCTTGACCATCACGTGTGACACCGCCGACACACATATTAACAAATGGTTGATAGCCAGCGAAGAATTTTGAACCACCTTCACTAGTGATCCACATCATTTCTGACATTTTGATCAACATACTACCCGATAGTTCAAAAGCCTGAAAATCATTCATGCGGCCGGCTTCAATATCTGCTTTGTAATAAGGATACATGTATTGATCAACACGGCCGATCGACATTCCTGTTTGATTTTCTTCAACTACTAAGAGCGATTCAATTGTCCAAACTGCTTGAATTGCTTCCCAATAAGTTTCGGGTTTGTGGGCTGGCACACGCCAGTTAACTTGCGCAATTTGTTCTAATTCTGCTTTACGCTTTGGATCAGATTCCTTAGCAGCCAAACTACTAGCATATTCTGACATCCGCTTAGCATAGATCATCACGCCATCAGTTGTATCAATAACTGATTTATAGAAATATATTTTTTCGATATCATCTGGATTTTCATAATCTAATTTCTCTAAATGCTCTTTAGCTTCGTTTTGAATATCCAACATACCTTTTTTCATGGTGATCACATCATAACCAGGATTAGAATCGCCACCACCATTTAGTTGATGGTACGAACAATCAGAAACAAATGATTCCCCAGAAAGTTCCCAAACACCAGCTTCACGATATTGATCTTCGCAATATTCATCAACGGACTTACCTTTCCAATATGGGAAAAGTTCATCACGCATAATTTTCTTATCTTCATCGGATATATAGAATGGGTCTTGTGGACGATTACCAATTGTATCGATTTCATCTTCCATCCAGCGCCAAGCGATATCTGGTGAAAAAGCTCCTGCACGTGGGGCACCATTTGGCGCACCGACGATTAATTCATGATCTTGAATAACTAACGGTGCCGTTTCACAACAATATTTGAAACATTTTGCCCGTAAAACAATTTTTGGCATACCAGGATTTTCTTTAGCAATCTTAGTAATTGCTCTAGCTCGATAGGTTGTGATACTTGGTACTTGGTCTAAATAATTATCTTTTAACGCTTTTAAGCGTGGGGTGATTCCATCAGGAATTCCTGTTCCTTCAGAAATGATTGCCTCAGCTGCTGATTTATTGACACTCTTTTGTGCGCCTGTAGATTGAATATCACCTGAAATTGTTTTAAATACTTCCTTTAACGATGCTTGTTCTTCAGGGGATAATTCTTTAGTTGCTTCAGCTAATTTAGTCGAGAATTCTTTGATGTCCATACGATAAACTCTCCTTTTCAATTTCTACTTCATTTCATTGGTCAATTGTTTTAGTAAGTTTAAAAAATTATCTTGAATTTTAATATCCGTAGAATCTTCTTGCGTGGTATTCTGCCCAGATAAAATTGACGTTACTGCAGGGTACCCAATTTGCCGAACATAAGTTAAATCAGCAGGTGTAATACTGTTAGCAGCGCTACCACCTGCTGACGTTAGCCCACCCAACCAGAATGATGGTGTTAAATCTGAGTCAAGTCCAAAACTGCTGAATGTAGCTGCACCGTTAACGATTACCCGTGCTACTGGTTTTTTTAAAGCAAATTCACGAATAATTTTTTGATTATTAGAATGAATGACCAATGTATGTCCATGATGTTTATTTTTTAACAGTGCCATACATTTTTCACACGCACGTAACCAATCTGGTTCCAAATAAAAAGCTAATATTGGAAAACTCATTTCATTACAGTAAGGTGATTCATCAAAAATATATTCTTGTGTAGTGACTAGAACTTTAGTTTTATCTGGTACGGTAAATCCAGCTCTGTTAGCTAAGTACTTAGCTGATTTACCAATATTTGCCTCATATGTTGGTTGATCAACAGAGCCAATTAATGCTAATAGCTTAGTCTCATCATCAGCTGACATGAAGTAAGCGCCTTGTTCACCAAGTTCATAACGAACTTTATTCGCAATAACGGATTCAGTGATGATAAACTGTTCTGCTGCAGGTAAAATACCGTTATCGTAACTACGACTAGCAATAACCGTGGCCACTGCCGCTTTAATATCTGCTGATTTTTCAATAAATACTGGACTAAATCCTGTCCCACAATATAGAACAGATTTCCCACCGACGGGGTTAATCTCTAAATACTCCGGACAGCCGAGATTAACAACTACATCAATATTTTTATTTGTTATTAATTCATTAATACCATCAACTGCAATTTTTTTCATACAAGAAATAGTGCCATGCGGTAAACCCGCGTCCTCAATAGCCTGCGATAACATATCAGAAATACTATTAACTACAGCAGTTGTTTTAGTGTGCGGCGCAATAACTAACGAATTACCCGATTTAATCGCAATTATCGCAGCGTAACAGGTATTCAGTACTGGATTTAGCGCTGACATTACTACCCCAACAACACCGCGTGATACACCAACCGTTTGGATATTTTGATCTGTATCCGCTGATAAAATACCAACATATTTTTTATCCTGTAAGTACGTTGCCAATTTATTCATGAAGTCCGTTAGTAATTGCATTTTATCTTGCAAATTACCATAGTTCGATCCATCAACTTCTTGGCTAAGCATTGTCTCTCCGTGCTCCGCAATTACTTTAAAAATTGCCATTACTGCCTTATCCAATTCCGTTTGTGAATAACTGGCTAAATTATTCTGATTACTTTTAGCCGCATCACTTAAGATCCTTGCTTCGGAAATCGATAATAGATCTTTATCAATAAATTGCATTTCACCATCTCCTACTGACCGTCAGGCAATAGTTCTTTTAATGCATAGCGGGCGATGATTTTTTCTAAATCCTTGTGCGGACTAGCAATAACTACAGAACTATAAACATCAGCTCCCATTGCCTCCACCGCATGGACCCCTGCTTCAACAGCTGCCTTACAAGCCGCAACATCACCTTTTACAATTACTGAGATATAGCCCGATGCAACATTTTCATAGCCAACAATTTCTACATCTGCTGCTTTTCCCATTGCATCTGCTGCTTCTAGGATGTAGACAAGCCCAAAAGTTTCGATTGATCCTATAGCTTCATGATTTTGCATAAGTTTTCTCCTAGTTATTCTGAATCAATATCATGGACCAAAACAATTTTTCCTATAGCTGGTAGTGGACGAGGCATAACGTTTTGAGCAGTTAATTTACCGATGGCCTCTGCTGCTTTCGCACCAGCTTCTACAGCTGACTTAACAGCCGCAACATCCCCTTTAACCATGATAGTCACTAAGGTGGAACCAATGTTTTCATATGAAATCAATTCAACATTTGCTGCTTTTAACATCTTGTCAGCCGCATCTAATGCAGGTACTAAACCAACAGTTTCAATGAGACCAAGTGCTTCCTCGCCTTGATACTTCACACTATTCACTCCCGTCACGCAACGCGATATTTTTTGTCTACGTATTTCACAACAGTATTTTTACCATCTTCGGTTATTTTGTAGTGCAACTGTAATTCTTCCTTCTCAGATAAATCGTAATTTTCCAATTCAAGTAACCCATTTGCCTCTAATGCCATTACATGATCAATATATAATTTTTTGGTAAATTGTTTTTCTTGACCATAATCATCTTCAAGTGCTGTCATAATTTCTTCAACATTCGCTCGTCCAACTTTATATAAATGATTTAGCACTGCTGTTCTTACTGGTAATAACACATTTATTCCTCCCCGTGTTTAAATAAATCTAGCGGATTCATCGTAACCAAAATCGCTCCGAAAACGATTACAATTGAACCAATAATGATTGTTGGTGTCATCGTTTGGCCTAAGAATATCACGCTAAAAAGTACACCCCAGAAAGCATAAGTAACATTTAGCGACATTCCAACGGCAGTTCCAACTGTTGAATTTGCTTTATACCAACAAACGAATGAAATTGCTGCACTCAATCCAGCAATCGCAAGCCATGCAACTGATATTCCAGCAACTAAAGTACCACCTAACAATTTAATCCCGCCACTGATAAATGGTAAAACAGCAATCAGTACAACAAGACCAGAAATTAATTCTCGTAAATTAACAGCAACATCAGTATCGATCATTGCACCACCAAAGCTTGAGAAAACACCTTCAGCACCCCAGGCAATTGCTGCAACTAATGCGAAGATAACACCTAAGGTAAAGTTTGGTGCACCTTCTGGTTTGACGAAGTTAATGATGATTGCACCTGCAACGCACATTACCATACCGCCAACAACTCGTTTAGTTGGTCGTTGCTTCAAAAAGATCCAAGAAAAAATTGCTCCGAACAGACTGCAAGTTGCCGAAATTGGAATCGCATACGCACCTGCCAAACCTAAACCAACTAAATAAGCACCATTGGCGATCGGGCCACCCAGTAAAAAGCCTATAACTAACATAATACCTGGCTTAGTTCTTAAGGTCCGCCCTAACTCTCTTAATCTACCTTGTTTTGCGTTATAAATAAGAAGCCAAATACCTGCTAAAAAGTCGTTTAAACCTGAACAAACAAATGGGGCTGCCAAAATCCCAGCCGCGCTAGCCAATGGATCATATCCAGTAGCAACCACAACTAATGTTGAATAGATAGCATAAGTTAAACCTGAAACAAAGCCATTTGCCAACCCAGTGAGATGAAAACTTTTATTTAAACTCTTCATTTTAATATCTGCCATTGTACCTGGTGCTGTTCGTA
The DNA here is from genome assembly GCF_003946385.1 of Loigolactobacillus zhaoyuanensis. Classification (GTDB taxonomy): domain Bacteria; phylum Bacillota; class Bacilli; order Lactobacillales; family Lactobacillaceae; genus Loigolactobacillus; species Loigolactobacillus zhaoyuanensis. Next base: position 26,220 of record NZ_RHOE01000022.1, on the reverse strand, counting down.
AAATATCTTTTTCTGAATTCATATTATGCCTCTTTTTCTATTTAGTAGCGGCTGGCAGAATAGTCTCAACTTCAGCATGAGGACGAGGAATGACATGAACGGAAATGAGTTCGCCAACTTGCTGTGCTGCGGCCGCACCAGCATCAGTTGCCGCTTTAACGGCACCGACATCGCCACGAACTAATACAGTTACCAAGCCGCCGCCAACTAGTTCTTTACCGATCAAAGTAACGTTTGCTGCTTTTACCATTGCGTCTGCTGCTTCAATAGAACTAACGAGACCTTTAGTTTCAATCATACCTAATGCTTCTGAATTCATAATTTAACACTCCTTTTTAATTGACTACTTACGATTTCCATTATGCGGTAAAATAGTTTCAACTTCAGCATGTGGCCGTGGGATAACGTGTACTGACAATAATTCTCCAATTCTTTCGGCAGCTGCTGCACCAGCATCTGTAGCAGCTTTAACGGCACCAACATCGCCGCGAACTAATACAGTCACTAAGCCACCACCAACATGTTCTTTACCGATCAAGGCAACGTTTGCTGCCTTCATCATTGCATCTGCTGCTTCAATAGAACCCACTAAACCTTTAGTTTCGATCATACCCAACGCATCATATTCCATGGCGTCAAGCTCCTTTCAGATTTCATATGTGCAACATTTAACAATTGAAGTGTAAACGTTTACCTTAGGGGACGCGTCAAGAGTTTTTTTAAAAAAATTACTATATCCTAGCGCTTCAGCATCTATAGTTATTTAAATAAAGTTCTAATTGAGAATCTAAGTCAAGTAGTCAAAAACCTGCTATAATAGACACATTAACATTAATTTTCACAATTTAATAAAGTGATAAATCCGGTTAACTACGCCTTTTATGAAGGTATCCCCTTTACTGGAAGGTTAGTATTAGAACCAAATTTACCATTGACTAGGCAAAAATTTCATACTACATTTAGAGTGGATTTTATATGGGGGTATAATAATGACCACAGTAAATGAGACAAAAGAAATGTATACCGTTGGGGAAGTCTCTAAAATCTGTCATATTTCAAAGAAAACATTACGCTTTTACGATCAGGAAGGCATTATCTCGCCAGATTACGTTTCAGCTAAAAACAATTATCGTTATTACGGCAAGGATACTTTATCTTCAATCGCAATTATCAAATATTATAAGCAAATGGGATTTAAACTTTGTGAAATGAAAAATATTAATTCAAAGTCTTCATTTTATTACCATGAAAAAAATTTCCGCAGCAAAATTGAAGAATTACAAGCGGAGGAAAGACGGATTCATGATAAGTTGATTGAATTATCAGACTGGTATGATCTGCTGCACGAAGCACAGACGGTAAGCGAAGAATATAACGATGCCGTGAGTATCAAGTATCTAACTGATGAACCATATTGTTGTCTAACTCAGGATTTTCACTATGACTATATGGACTCCATTTTAAATATTCCATGGGTCAATCATTTAGAAGATAATGATCAAGCTATTACTGGACCAGTTATATTAAAATTTCCATCCTATATTGAAAAGCCCGCCAAAACAAGTCAAACAGCAATGATTATGCAAAAATCTGTTTATCCAAAAGAATCAGCGGTGTCAAAAATAAATTTTGGTGGTATCTTTGCTAGCATCTATCACGTCGGTGACTTCAATGAAATTGCTACTTCTTATCAAAAAATTGCACTTTGGGCAGCCGAAAATTCGTACATTTGTGGCCCAGAGTGTTATGAACGTTATGTTGTTGATTATTGGACAACAAAGAACTCACAAAAATTTGTCACAGAAATCCTAATTCCCATAAAAAAGTCCGATTGTTGATCACTTCATTTATTATCGTTCAGTTTTGCTTTCTCTCGTGATATATCACAAATAAAACTGAATGCTTTTACAAAACATTAATTCGTTCTATTTTCCGTAAAGGATGCGATAAATCATGAGACAGACAGAAACCATGGATGGCAATATGGCAGCAGCTTATATTTCTTATGCTTTTACTGAAGTTGCAGCCATTTATCCGATCACGCCGAGTTCAACTATGGCAGAATCAGTCGATAGATGGGCTGAACAAGGTAAACACAATATCTTTGGTGAAAAAGTAAAAATAGTCGAGATGCAGTCAGAAGGTGGCGTGGCTGGTGCAGTACACGGCTCTTTAAAAGCTGGCGCACTGACTTCTACCTATACATCATCACAAGGATTACTACTAATGATTCCCAATATGTATAAGATTGCTGGCGAATTATTGCCCAGTGTATTTCACGTTGCTGCCCGAGCTATTTCAACTAACGCCCTAAGTATTTTTGGTGACCATAGCGATGTTATGGCAACACGGCAAACTGGATTTTGTATGCTAGCTGAAAGTAGTGTACAAGAAGTTATGGATTTATCTGCTGTAGCACATTTGGCTAGCATTGAGGGTAGTTTACCTTTCGTCAACTTCTTCGATGGTTTTCGTACTAGCCATGAGCTACAACGCATTGAGGTTTTGGACTATGCTGATTTGCAAAAAATGCTTAATCAACCCGCTTTACAGGACTTTCGCATGCGCGCAATGAATCCGAACCACCCTTATGTCTCTGGAACGGCACAAAATCCGGATATTTATTTCCAATCACGTGAAACTGTCAATCAATATTATGATCAACTACCAAAAATTGTGCATGGCTACATGCAGAAAATCAACACACTGCGCGGTACTAACTATGATCTAACTAACTATTATGGTGATTCTGATGCCACTGAGGTTATTATTTCTATGGGTTCAGTTTCACCAACTATCCAACAAACCGTCAACTATCTAAACGCTCACGGGCGTAAAGTAGGCCATTTAAATATTCATCTGTATCGGCCATTTCCAGCGGCAGATATCCTTGCAAAACTACCATCAACTGTTGAACGAATTGCCGTTCTAGATCGAACCAAGGAACCTGGCTCCGATGGGGAACCTTTACTATTAGATATTCAAAGCGTCCTTTATCGTCAAGAAAAACGGCCGATCGTTATCGGCGGCCGTTATGGTATTGCGTCAAAAGATGTCACTCCCGATCAGATTATCGCTGTTTATGACCATTTACGTTTACCAGTAGCACAGCTGAAGCAGCGATTTACGATTGGAATCATTGATGATGTTACTCACTTATCTCTTCCTTTAAGAACTACGTTAGATTTAACACCCCCATCAACTTTTCAAGCAAAATTTTGGGGATTTGGCTCTGATGGTACAGTTAGTGCCAACAAGCAAGCTATCAAAATTATTGGTAAGCACAAAGACTACTATACTCAGGGCTATTTTGCTTATGATTCAAAAAAATCGAGTGGTCTCACCGTCTCTCACCTACGTTTTGGTCATGAGCCCATTATGTCAACATACTGCGTAACTCAGCCAGATTTTGTTGGCTGTCATAATGCCGCCTATTTGCACAAATATGACTTACTCAAGGGATTAAAAACTGGTGGTACTTTTCTGCTCAATACACCATGGACTCCTGAAAAAGTTAAAGCTATTTTACCAAAAAAATTAAAGCGCTATCTTGGTGAACATCAGATCAAGTTCTATGTTATCAATGCGCTAGCCATTGCCCAACACTGCGGTCTTGGTCGTCGAATCAACACAGTTATGTCGACGGCTTTCTTTGAAGTCACAAATATGTTTACTCGACAAGACTTTATTCCATTGCTTAAAAGAGAAATTGAACAATCTTATGTTAAAAGTTCCCATGAAGTAATCACAAGTAACTGGCAAGCCATTGACGAAACCTTTGCTGCAATACACCAGATTGAAATCCCAAGTGATTGGGCTAGTATCGATCCAAACACGCAATCAAAGCCGCGGCATTTACCCGCTTACGTTACGAACATCTTAGAACCTATCAGTCGGCAAGAAGGCGATCAGCTATCGGTTAAAGACTTAATTGATAATGGGATGCTAGCCGGCGCAATGCCACTTGGTTCAGCCGCCTACGAAAAGCACGGGTTAGCCTTAGAAGTTCCTGAGTGGGATGCTGATAAATGCATCATGTGTAATCAATGTTCCTTTGTCTGCCCCCATGCAGCTATTCGTCCATTCTTAGCTGATGATGACGAAATGGCGACTGCACCAGATGGTTTTATCACACGTGACATGCGCGGCCCAGATGGTCTGAAGTATCGTATTCAAGTTTCGGTCGAAGATTGTACTGGCTGCGGTTTATGCGTTGCAGCTTGTCCAGCTAAAGATAAAGCTTTAGTCATGAAACCCTATGAGGATCAGAAAAAGCAGGCTTTAAATTGGGCATTTGCCATGACTTTAGATCAAAAAACAAATCCAGCTAAAAAAAGCTCCGTCAGAGGCTCACAATTTGAAAAACCATTGCTAGAATTTTCTGGCGCCTGCTCCGGCTGTGGAGAAACACCGTATATTAAATTGCTAACACAATTATATGGTGATCATATGATGATTGCCAACACAACTGGCTGTTCATCAATTTGGGGGGGCTCTTCACCAGCTACACCATATACTGTCAACAGCCAGGGACAAGGCCCCGCCTGGAGCAACTCTTTATTTGAAGATAATGCTGAGTTTGGTTTTGGAATGTACATGGCTAGCACCGTTAAACGTGAACGCCTAGCTAATCAAGTCCGTGCTGCTTTAACAAAAAAAATAGGTTCTAAAGAAACACAAGCATGCTTATCTGATTGGCTAACACACATGGATGCTGGTGAGGATACACAACAACGTGCAAACAAGTTAACTACTGCTTTACAAATAGAAACAGAGTCTGACCTACAAGTTATTTTAGACAATAAAGATCTCTTTGCTAAAATCAGTCAGTGGATGATCGGTGGTGATGGCTGGGCCTATGATATTAACGTTGGTGGTATTGACCATGTTTTATCCAGTGGCGCAGATGTCAATATTTTTGTAATGGATAACGAGTTATACGCCAATACCGGTGGGCAAATGTCAAAAGCAACACCAATCTCTGCTGTAGCTAAATTTGCAACTGGTGGTAAACAAACCACCAAAAAAGACCTTGGTATGCTTGCTACCTCCTATGGTAATGTTTATGTGGCCCAAATTTCCTTAGAGGCTAATCAAGCTCAAGCTCTAAAAGCAATTATTGAAGCTGAAAATTATCCTGGTCCTTCACTGATTATCGGTTATACACCGTGTATTAATCACGGTCTTAAAAATGGTATGAGTCACTCAATTGAAGAAGCTAAAGAGGCTGTTGAATCAGGCTATTGGCAACTTTATCGTTATGACCCTCGTCGCCTGGAACAAGGAAAGAATCCGATGCAATTAGATTTCAAGAAACCTAACTTTGAACAAATCCCTGCCTTTTTAGAAAAACAAACACGCTTTGCTTGTTTACATAACATTAAGCAAAGTGATGCCGAGGTCGCTACTATGTTGGCGCAAACAACTACAGATATGCGTAAACGACTGGTAAAATATGATGAATTAGACACAGGAGAAAACTACGATCAGCATTAGTTTTCTATTTGTCATCTACTTCTGCTATACTGATCCCAACACCAAGGAGGTAATAATTTGACGTCAATTTATGATTTTTCGGTTACTAGCATGGAAGGCGAAACGTTTAAGCTTGAACGTTTCCGCGATCAAGTATTGTTAGTCGTGAATACCGCCAGCAAATGTGGGCTTGCACCGCAGCTAGAAGGTTTAGAGGCGCTGCATAAAAAGTATCACGATCAAGGTTTAGTGGTGATCGGCTTGCCATCGAATCAATTTCGTCAAGAGTTAGACTCCGATGAAGCAGCTAGCGAATATTGTCAGGTTCATTACGGAGTGACCTTTTTAATGACCAAGCGTGTCGCCGTTAATGGTGACGACACTGATCCGCTATTCGACTACTTGAAGACAGAATCAGGCCATGGCCGAATTAAATAGAACTACACTAAATTTTTAGTTGGTCGTGATGGTCAACTAGTGCATCGTTACGCGCCAACAACAACCCCAGAATCATTCACCGATGCTGTTGTAGACGCATTAGACAGTAACGTTAATTAATCCAGTCCCACAAAAAAAGGTTCCAAGCCTACCCACTAAGGGAATGCTTGGAACCTTTTTTAAACGATGATCCTAAAGCCATTAAATAAGTTTAACAAAATTACAAAAATGACAATGTAGCGATAAAATTTTAAAACTAATCGTTCTGACATTTGCTTACTTAAAAGTGCGCCAAGGAATCCACCGATAATGGCGGCCACTAAGATATAAGGTAAAAGTGAAAAATGAACCTGATCCGCTTGTAAATGTGGTAGTGCCGTGGCCAATTTCGAAAGCTGCGAGAAAAAGATGATAATGATCGAGTAAACCGTCGCATCTTTGACTTTTAGTCCAAACACCACCAACAGTAACGCGACGTTGATTGGACCACCGCCGATCCCCAGTAACGTTGCCAGCCAGCCTAGTAATAGCCCGATCAAAAAGCCTAGTAGCGGATTTTTAGTTGTCTTTGTGCTTGTTTTTGAGTAGCGTAATGCCAGCAATAAAGTAACGATCGTTAAGCCGATTTGAATTAGATTAACCATTTTGCTCGTCGTTAAACCAATCAATAGTCGGAAACTGGAATCACCTAACTTGCCGCCTAATAAGGCCCCTAGTGATAGACTTCCAGCTAAGATATAGTTGATTTTAATGCCATTTTTAAGTTGTTTACTCGTCGACACGATCGCCATGACGAACACAGCGAAGCTCGAGTAAAAGTTGATTGCGCTCAGTGGGCTCAGCCCTAAGAAATCTAGGCAGGGCTTAATGATCACGCCGCCGCCCATACCGGAAATAGCGCCAACTGTATTAGCAAATATGATAATGATAAAATAAATGATCCCTGTATTCACGAATCTCTCCTTCTGTCCAATGAAATAACGATTTAGTTCTTCACATCATTTGTTTCTTTTAAGCGCACCGCTTGTTCCATTGGTAAGCCAGTATCATAATCTAGCTCACGAGGTTCGTATTCTTCATTTTCTTTTTGCCGCGTATAGCCATCATTTTCCCAGTTAGGCGTTTTATCTTGCCGCCATGAGCGCACGGCCCATTGATAACCGCGGTAAGCATCGCGCGTCTGGTTCATATGTTCCAGTAATTTATCATGCAGATCATTCCGTGCTGCTGTGTAAGCTGGATCATCGATCAAATTAGTAACTTCATATGGATCTTTATTGAGATCATAAAATTCATCTTTATCCATTAAATTGATCACTAATTTAAATTCTTTACTAGTCGCGGCACGCATCATCTGTAAGCCACCGAAACCATCATGGTCGACTTCATAGCGCGTCCATTCGGTATAAACCGTGTCGTTAGTTTCAACTGCTGGGTCATAGATCTCTGGCAGCATGCTTTTACCTTCTAATAATTTAGGCAGTGGCAGGTCCATATAATCCATAATTGTTGGTACCAGATCAATATGCGTCGCCATTGCGTCAGTAGTTTGGCCAGACACACCGCCACGGACGATCAACGGTATGTTAGCAATTTCCTTATACGCTGCTGCATTTTTCATTTGTAATTTATGCGAGCCTAACATATCGCCATGATCTGAAGTATAGATTACCAATGCGTCTGGAAATTTGTCATTGACGGCTGCCATCACGCGGCCAATTTCATGATCGACAAATGTGTTACAGCCTAAGAATAACGCCAAGCCAGCCGAAGAATGATTTAATTCAGCGGCCGATTTATTTAAATCATCACCCGCCCATAAACGTTGCAATAACGGCTTATCTTCTAGGTCGTCCTCGTAATTAGGATAGTCGTCAAACTTAAAATCAGCGTACATTGTGTTATACGGTGCTGGGCAGATACTAGGGCCGTGCGGTTCATCAAACGAAACCGTTAAGAAGAAATCCGTATCGACATTATCTTTTAAGAAATCTAAGGCACGATTACTGGTCCGATGCGCATAGGTGAAATCTTCGGTCAGATCATCGTTATAAGAAGTTTCTGATTGCCGCGATAGTACCCGTTCAGCGTCAGAGCCGAGATCTTCGAGATAAGTTTTCTGATCATACCAATATTTTCCGTCCCAACCTTCGGGACAGATGCCTTTGCCAAAATAGTCGCCGCCATCTAGATGGTATTTGCCAACATAACCACAGTGGATCCCGTTATCTGATAAACGTTGCCCAACGGTTTTGACGTTATCGCCTAGCGCCAAACAGTTGGTCACCATCCCATTAGAGTGCGGGAACTGTCCCGTAAAAATAGCTGAACGGGCTGGCCCACAAACAGGTTGACAAGAATAAGCGTTTTCAAATTTAAGCCCATCCGCCGCTAAAGCATCAATATTTGGCGTTACCATTTTAGGATTGTAACAACCAACCATATCTTTACGCGTTGTATCGGTCATAATTAGAATCACTTGCTTCTTTTTCATTAGAGCTCTCCTCCTTCTTCAGTTGCTGGAGCTTCTGCTACTTTTGCTGGTGGATCTGGATTAAAGAACTTATTGATAACCATAAATGAGATAAACGAAACGATTACATAAATTGCCGTGATCACAAGTAAACGCGTCCCGTAATGCGCATGGTAAACGATACCTAGTGGTGAAAAGACAACGTAAATGTAGATGATCGTTGTCACTAGCAGCGAGGATACTGGGCGTGCCAAATGCCAAGGTGTTAGATCAACAAGCTTAACATCCTTGAGCTTATAAGCCTCTTTGCGTGGTGCAATAACACGTGTGATCAGCATGATACCGATACAGCACAAGAACAAGATGCCATAAACATATAAATAGTTGAGATCAATTTTAAGTACAAATTTATAAAGTGTGTAAGCAATCAGGAAAAAGCCAATTGCTAATTTGGCACCGATCGGCGGTACTTTTTTGGTAAAGAAGCCCATCAGTACAACTACCAAGGTTGGAATATTAAAGTAGCCCATGACACTCTTCATGAAGACATAAAGTCCCTCTGGTGCTTTAGCAATATTCGGCGCAATAATGATCGATAAAATAACCAGAAATACACCAAAAAGTCGGCCGATACTAACTAGCTTTTTATCATCGACATTAGGATTAATGATCGGTTTGTAAATATTGACACAGAACATTGTCGTAGCAGCATTCAACGCGCCATTAAACGCACTGAGCACTGCACCAAAGAGAACAGCACCGAATAAACCGAGCAATGGTGCTGGCAAAATATGACTAACTAAGTAAGCGTACGCGTAATCTTGATTAGTGATCTTTGCGCCATACAAATGAAAAGCAATAATCCCAGGAATAACCAAAATTAATGGTACAAAGATTTTAATGATCCCAGCGTATAGCACCCCTTTTTGTCCTTCGCGTAAATCTTTAGCCGCAAAGGCCCGTTGAACAATTTCCTGGTTCGTACACCAGTAGAATGTGTTAACTAAAATAACCCCAGTGAAAATCGCCGCAAACGGCGTTGCCCCAGTATTAGAGACGGCATTGATTTTTTCTGGATGCTGCACAATGATCGTGTTGATACCATGCAGAATATTGCCGCCGCTAAGTTTCCAGAAGCCGAGGATCGGAATCAACAAACCGCCGATCAAAAGGCCGATCCCATTTAGCGTATCTGAAACGGCAACGGCTTTAAGCCCACCGATGATCGCATACAAGCTACCAATAGCGGCGATCAAGATAATGATGATCGTTAGTGCCGTTAATGATGAGACATGTAGGATGCTTGTCAGGTCAAAAAGCGAAGTAATGGCTAAGCCACCGGCATACAGAACAGTTGGCAAAGTCACCACCGTTAAACTAGTTAGGAATAAAGCGGTTACAATATTGCGTGTTGCTTTGTCGTATCTTTGTTCCAAGAATTCTGGCACCGTGGTGAAGCCACCTTTTAAATAAAGTGGCAGAAAAACCAGCGCCATTAAAACCAGTGGTATCCCGGACGTGATTTCCCATGACATTGATGCCAAACCATCACTAAATCCGTTACCATTTAACCCAACTAATTGTTCGGCTGATAAATTTGTCAATAAAAGCGAACCAGCGATAAAAACACCAGATAAACTTCTACCACCTAAAAAATAACCTGTTGTCGTAGAAACGTCATGATTGTGCGTCTTGACCCATGATATGATTGCAACTAACACGGTAAAAAAGATAAACGAAAGAAAAGTCCAAACGTGCATCGTCTTGGCCTCCATATATTTTATTTGATAAATTTATCACATAATTAATACCATGATTAATTCTTGCTGTCAACTAATTATTTAGTAATAGTTACTAAATAAACATGCTATACTTTATCTCAAGGTGGTGTAGTCATGCATATTACAGACATCAAACGCAATAATAAAAAAAATATTTTAAAAGTTCTTTATAGCAAAGGGCTTTGGTCAAAGCGCCGAATCGCTAATCGCTTAAACTTATCGCCTTCAGTCGTTACTAGACTGTGTGGTGAATTATTAGATCAAAAAATTATTATTCCTTACGAATTAATTGAATCGCCGCATGCAGGTAGGCGCGAAACTAAAATAGATATTAATCCAGACTACAAGTATGGTGTCGGTATTTCAATCAATAATAAATCGACCGCACTACTGCTAACTGATTTAAAATTAAATCCGATCGCCACACGCGTAATCGCAACTAACCAGCAACCACAGCTTTACTTTGATAAGCTGATTACCGCAATCACCGCATTGGTTGCAGATAATCAGCTAACCTTAACTGACCTGCTCGGTATTGGGATCAGTATTAAAGGTAAAACTGATGGTACGCAATCTTACTATGGCGTTTGGGAGCAGCCAGTCGACGTTAAAACGCCTTTGACCGCTGCCTTACATCTGCCAGTATTCATTGATAACGGCGTTCGCTGTAGCGCCATTGCAACCCAATTACGGCACGCTAAAAAAGACTTCGTTATGATGAAATATATTGAAGCCGGCATCGGCGCAGCGGTTGTTCGCAATAGCGAACTGCTCTATGGTCAAAACCACAGCCTGGCTGAAATTGGTCATACGATCATTGATCCCAGCCAGGACTATTGCCCAATTTGCAAACGTAAAGGCTGTTTGGAGAGTATTATCTCGATCGAGCGGCTGATCGATAACGTCCGCGCAAATTTCTCTTTGGAAAAAACGCCGGTCTTATGGGAAAATTGTCTTCAGGACGCAACAAAAATCACACTGGATACAATTATCGAAGCTGCCGACGCAGGCTCGATTTATCTGAATAATTTACTGAAAAGAAACGCTGAATTATTCGCTATTGCCGTTATCAATGCCAAAGTGATTTTTGACATCAATGATTTTGTTATCATTGGTAATTTATTTAAATCGCAAAAATTTACGGCTTATTTTAACGCGGCACTTAACCAATATCAATTATCTGAAATCAACGGCAATATCAGTATTCGCACCCAAGAAAGCAATCAACTTTCTGCAGTAGCGCTACTGATCAATCAAGGTTTACTTGAACAATTAAATTAACAACACAAAAATAGCTGCTGTTCGGCAGTTATTTTTGTGTTATTATAATAATAAATTGCTATTAAGAAACAAATAATTGAATTGAGGAAGTGCTTAACGATGAAGCATATTCATATTCTGATCAAACCTGCCTCTTCACTCTGTAATCTCCGTTGTAAATACTGCTTTTATGCTGACGTCAGCTCATTACGTGAAGTTCGTTCTTACGGTAAAATGAAAGCGGAAACATCAGAGAAGATGATTGCCAATGTTTTTTATGACCTAGATGATGGCGATGAGCTCACTCTAACCTTTCAAGGTGGTGAACCAACGCTTGCTGGGCTTAATTATTTTAAATATATCGTTGCCTGTGTCGCCCAACAGCCTAAGCGCGTTGGCGTCCACTACGCGTTACAAACTAACGGGATCGTCATTAACGAGCAGTGGTGTCGTTTTCTAAAAGAAAATAATTTTCTGATCGGCTTATCGATCGACGGCCTACCCATGTATCACGACCTTAATCGAGTCGATACTCATGGTCGCGGTACTTTCCAGCGCGTACTTAAAACTAAAACGTTATTTGATCGTTATCAAATCGACTACAATGTACTTTGCGTTTTAACTAACCCACTAGCAAAAGAAGCTAAAAAAGTTTTTGAATTTATTAAAACGCAAAATATAAAGTTCATCCAGTTTATTCCTTGTCTAGATGAATTAGAAGCAACCTCTCGAAGTGGCTATGCGCTGACCCCACAGCGTTTTGCTTTATTCTACAAAAATCTATTGCAACTCTGGCTCGATGAACTGGAAAGCGGCCATTATATTAGCATTAAATTATTTGACGACCTTTATAATCTGTTCGTCCGTAAACAAGTCACTGCCTGCGGTCTAACAGGAAATTGCACGGTCCAATATGTCATTGAAGCCGACGGTAGCGTCTACCCCTGCGACTTTTTCGTGTTAGATCAATATCGGCTTGGCTATATTCAAGACCAAACACTGAAAGAATTGTTTGAACAGGATAGCGCTAAAAATTTCATTTTCGAAAAACAAGTATTGCCAGAATATTGCAATAGCTGTCCTTTTAAACAATATTGTTGCGGCGGCTGTAAACGGATGAAAGATGCAATCTATGTTAACAAAGCCGGTAATTACTGCGGTTATCAGGAATTACTGAAACTATATGTCCCTCAGATCCAACGAATTATCGATTACGCACAAACTGCTTCGATCACACAGACCGCATAAAAAATTCGCGTCGCCATGAAAAAGCGATTCTTTCTGAAATCTGGCTACAATTACCGTTTTATTTGTGTTGCCAATACACGAATCCAGCTCTCAACTTCAGCTTGCGTTTAAGATTGGCATTCACACACTACGCTTATGGAGCATAAGCCCAAAAAAATAAGTACAAAAAACGCTCTGACGTATTATGTACGTCAGGGCGCATATTTTTACCCGTGTTACCACCATCATTCATATTACTTCACAATATCAGCTCACACTACACTGAGCGTCGTGTGCCGTCGAATTAAACTGCATCACAGCAATAGGTGACTCATCGGCCTACTTTTGCTCCAAGCTCATCTTAAGCATGCCAATCCAAATACCCTTTTCACTAAACGGTACTCACTGTCATACTTACACGTCAGCACATTATTATTTGGTTTTAATAATTACGCTAACTTTAAGCTCAAAACAATTATTCTATTGATATATCAGGCTTGAATTATAAATTAGGATCCATTTTGAAGGTTAATTTAGATAATTCAGCCCCTTGCATCGTTAAGTCTGCCAATAATTTCTTAGTGACTTTATTATAATGCGTTGCGATTTCATGGTTTTGTTGAGTGAGATACGCTGTTAATTCAGTGCCGGATAGATTCTGTGCTTGTTTATCAACTGCTGAGATCTTAGTCCGCGCCCATTGTGACAAATCTTTTTGGTAATCTAGATCCGCTTGGATAAATTCTGCATAATGAGCTTCGACTACCATTGCTAGCGCTGTATATAACCAATAAGCACTGTCTAATGACATTTCCTTTGGCAATACACGATAGGATTCGTCGGTATCTGTAGCGTTAGTAAAGAATGGTACGTGTGGACAGAAGCTAGGAACACCGAAGCCGATCCATTGAACACCAGCTGCTGCTTTAGCTTTGTTATCCCGCATTTGTAAAATATGTGAGTTAGCTGTCCGCGATAAGGAAATTGACCGATAAGTTTTCTTATCATGGTCACTACCATGACCCAATGGATCATATTTTGTTTCATTGTAGTGCGATTTCATAATATATTGAATATCTTCAACTGAAATTTTACGGCTAGCTTTACGGATAAATGGTAATTCTGGTGATTCAGGATCTTGTTCGATTTCTGGATTCAGATAACGTTGGATGAACCAAACCCGTGGCGTATTATAATGATGATCCTTTTCCGTGTCAGTTCCGAAGATATGGCGGAAATCCCAGCGACCATCGTCTGGATTTAATTGATGTTCAGTGACGAATTCTTGAATACCATCAGCCCACATATAATTTTCTGGATCGTTAAAATCAATATCTTCAATAGCAATTTGGTTAGCAGTTACGGCATAAGAATCATCAGGAATTCTCACTGCTACCCACTGATGGCCAGTAACCATTTCCATATACCATACTTCATCAGCATCGTTAAACTGAACGCCATTCCCCTCTGCTGAACCATATTTCTTAACCAACTCACCAAGATAGCGAACGCCATCACGAGCAGATTTGATAAATGGTAAAACTAATGTGGTCATCGAATCTTCTGCCAAACCATTTTTAACAAATGGATCGTAAGCTAATACACGTTCATTAGCGTAAACACTTTCAGTAGCGCTTTCGCCAACATTCAATTCGTTAAAGCCATCTTCTTCATTAGGGCCATCACTTTCGTCGCCATTAGGTGTTGACGTGTAACGATAACCATTTTCTGGCAAAGGAACTGTTAAACCGTTATAAGGTGACGTGTAAACTTCTTTACGCCCAGAAACAGCTGGCTTAACCAGGAAGCGCTTCGGATGAATCGCAATCAACCGATCCTCATTACGCGAGATGTAGGTAGCACCATCTAACGCTGCCTTTTTGCCGACCATCATTGAAGTACATGCGGAAAGTTCGATTCTGTCTGTCATTATTAAAACTCCTTTTTTAATGTATTGAGGTTATTTTATTAAAGTAAAACCTTAGATAACTTGTTAAGCAACACGTTGAATTAAATGTTCATTTAACTCAATATGCTGTAAATACAGTAACAGCCTACTATATAAGAATTCATCAGCACCTTGATACTTTTGAGCTAGCTCTTGCCCGATCTCATAAACATTGCGCTTACCATTAATTTTTCGAAAAACAAAGCTCCCATAATCGTCTAGATCAAGATACGTTTGCGCTGGAATACGGACATGTAATTTTCGGAAAAACTTTTGGACGGGATGATCTTGTGGCCGTACGATCGTGATGATCCCCTTTTTTAATTTAAATTGAACCGTAGCATCCTTTTTAAATACAAGCTGCTTTAAGTCAGCATCCGTTAGTTTTTCATCCTTGGCCATTTTGCTCACCTCTATTCCACAATTAAATTCGTCACATTGAGCCAATAACACCTGTCCTTATGCTCAGTTAAAGTACAGTGCTAATCGTCAAGATCTTTCTGTTTAATATTATACAACGGCCAGATAATTGATACTATCAACACTAGCAATAAGATCATGACACTACCATTACTGCCAGCAAAACCAGTTGGTACTTTATCACCAAGTACGCCGGTTACGTGGAGAATGATCCCAACTAAACCGATAATTGAGCCACCTGCAATCAAGCCAGATGATAGACTGACACCACTTTGAACTCGTCTGTCTTTTAATTCAGGCTGGTTAGTTGTTTTCTCGATCAATAATTTAAGCAAGGCGCCAATTAAAATAATCGAAGTGGTTGAAATTGGTAGATAGAAGCCAATCGCAACGGTCATGATTGGCAAACCTAACATCCAACAAACTAATGCCATAACAACACCCACGATGATCATGATCCAGGGAAGGTTGCCTGACATAATACCTGAAGTTAATGTGGCAATCAAATTAGCTTGTGGTAAACCGAATGGTGGGTTTGAACCGGTTATCTTCAATTGTGGTGCTAAGATAACAGTTGTTCCGACAACAACAACAACACCAACCATTGCTGCAATCATGAAGTATTTCATCATTTCCTTATTGGAACCGCCAATAACGTAATTAACTTTCTGCGTTTGCATATAGGCGCCACCAACTGAAATACTAGTAACAATGAAAACACCGAATAAGAGTAAAACTTCACTATGACCTTGGTTAGTCCAGCCCATTAAAACAAAGACTAGCGTCATAATAACCAAGGAAGCAATCGTCATCCCTGAAACAGGCGCATTAGAACAGCCAATCGTTCCGGCTAACCGTGCAGATACAATGACGAATAATAATGAGAGGAATAAAGATAAGATACCACCAACAATAGCGATTAAGATATTACCGGAAATTATAAAGCCAGCAACAAAGATAACCACACAAGCAATCAATAACGAAATAATACCTAGCGTGTTTTTATCATCGCTAACACTGTTACGCGCATCAAGTGTTTTCTTGATCGATGTGATAATTACTGGAATCAACTTGATTGCACCCAGAATCCCACCGCATAACATCATACCTGCACCAATATACTTAACATAGGCACCGGTAACATCATCAATTCCCATTTTAGAAACTGCTAATGCGGTATTATTCCATACATGCGCATGGCCACCCGCCATTTGTGCAAAGTAACTGATCAATGGTGCAATACCAAAGTTAGATAGAACTGATCCTGCAAACATGGTTAATGAAACCTCTAAACCAACTACAAAACCGATCCCAGCTAGCATTGGATTAACTTCAGTTGACATTTTCCAACGATAAGTTGAGTTGCCAAGAAAAGTCATCGTACTATTGACCCAGCCAAAAACCTGCGTCGTCAATAATGTGATCAGACCACCAGCACCGAAGCCAATACCCATAAACTTCAGTGAATCGCCACCGCCTTCCGAAGCCACTAAAGCTTCGGAAATTGCCATTGATTCTGGATAAACAAGGCGACCATGTTCTTCAACAAGCAAGTAATTCTGTACCAGAGAAGCACTACCGATCGCAAACAAAACGGCTAGCGCACCCACCATGATACCTGATAGAAAATTCACATGCCCCCCAATTAAAATAATGGCTGGTAACACATAGATCATCCCACTGGCAATTGATTCACCACCACTGGACATTCCTTGTAAAATATTCTTACCAAGAATTCCTTTTTGTTTAGCAAAAATACTAATCAATCCGGAACCAATAATTGAACCTGGTATACCAGCAGCAACGGTCAGCCCTGCTTTCATACCTGAATAAGCGGTTGAAGCTGCAAAAATAATGGCTAGAACAATACCCATGATCATGACAACGGGATTTCCTCCATTTTTCTTTTCAGTCACGTACGGGACGTACTTGTTTCCAGCACCGCCCCCATAAGCCGACTTGGATAATCTCTTTTCCATCTTAGTTCCTTCCTTCACATGAATTTATATGATAAGTGCCTAACAAAATACCATTATTTAAATATATTTTTTATTATAATTAAAGCCTGCTAATAAAAGTAGTTTTATGCTAGGGCTTTAGCCAACAAAATGCCCGGTTGGATCCTGACAGAAGAAGTGATCAATATTTTTAGCTACCTTAGCCAGATCGACATTGCCACCAGAAACTAACGCCACTACCTTTTTGTCTTCTAGCCACTTTTTATCGATCTTATGTGCTTCTAATGCAGCAGTAGGTAGCGCACCTGCACCTTCAGCAATTATTTTAGTACGTTGCATCAGGTCTTTCATAGCTGTTGCGATTTCTTCTTCACTGACCAACACAAACTCATCAACTAGGTGCTGTGCAATTGGAAAAGTTAGACTTCCTGGTGTCGCAACTGCCGTCCCATCAGCCAGTGTACTGCCCGTACTTTGTGTGGTGACTTGGCCTGCTGCAACTGAAGCCGCCATACCATGAACATTTTCAGACTGGACACCCACAATATGAATTGATGGATTAAAGCTCTTCAATGCGATTGCAACACCGGCAATTAAGCCACCACCGCCAACAGGGACGATCACGGTATCAACATTCCAGAGTTCGTCTAAAATTTCCAACCCAATTGTTCCTTGTCCAGCGATCACCGCTGGATCATTGTATGGATCAACAATGGTGAGCCCGTCCTGAACAGCTTTAAGTTCCATGAATTTTCTAGCTTCATCAAAATTATCACCGTGTAAAATCACTTCAGCACCATAACCTTTTGTAGCTGCTTGTTTTGATAGCGGTGCTGCTTTCGGCATAACAACTGCAGCCTTGATACCTAATAGCTTAGCAGTTAAGGCAACCCCTTGTGCATGATTACCTGCAGAAGCAGTAATAATTCCCCGTTTCTTTTCAGCTGAACTGAGTTGGTTAATTTTATTAAATGATCCGCGAAATTTAAAAGAGCCAGTTAGCTGCATGTTTTCAAGTTTTAAATAAACTTCACCGTTTGTCACTTTGCGGCTTAAAAACATGGATTGAATCAGCGGCGTTGTTCGGCCAACCTGATGAATCAAATGACTAGCTTCTTCAATATCACGAACAGACACTGGACTTTCGAAAGTTTCAGTTACTTTATCTTTAACTAAAAGTGCGCGATCCCCTGTCACCATCATTACCTCCACTCTTCTACTTCACAAATATAGTCAACTGCTTAGGTTCCCGATCAACTGTTGATATATTAACAGCAATAAATTGGTCTCAGTATCAACTTACCCGCCTTTCCTCTTTAATGATTTTCATTGATCTGTAGCATACTTGATATCGCAATAATGATAACGCTTACTAAATGCCGCCACAACCATTTTATGCTTATTCACACCGGATTCTTATTATTAATTATTAGCCTGTTATTTTTTTATCATTTTGTTCAAAGAATCAATTATTTAATTAAAATCAAGATAACCAGCAGACCGCTGTTTACAAAATAATTAAGTTGCTAGCTTAAATTATTTAATCGCTTAAACGGCCGCTATTATCATTTTAATACCATTACTAACGTGACCAGACCGCTATGGCTTCTGTGTTTTACCGTCAACAAATCATTCTGTCCTCAGAATTAATAATATATTATCATCACGATATAGTTTTATTTTCATGTACTAATCCGATCTTTATGTTATCTTTCAGTCAGTACAATATATTGGTTGCTAAATAGTGATCATGCACCTAAGTCAATCATGCTGATTGCATGGAAATTCAGGTGAACTACTTTGATAAATTATAAAAGTGTTTTTGATATTATTGGACCAATCATGATCGGCCCCTCTAGCTCGCATACTGCTGGTGCCGTTGCTCTAGGCCATGCAGCTAGACAAGTTTTTCATGGGCAAGTTACGTCTGTCGTTATTCACTATTACGAATCCTTTGCGGAAACCCACAAAGGTCATGGCACTGACTATGCGATTATTGCTGGAATACTCGGGCTTTCACCAAGCAATCCCGATGTACCGATCGCATTAGAATTAGCCAAGAAACAAGCTATCACCATTAAGTTCATTGAAGAAAAAGTACCAAGTCCAATCGGCCATCCAAATACGGCAATCATTCACTTAATGAACTTATCTCACCAAATAACGCTTGCTGGTTGCTCAATTGGAGGTGGCACGATTCAAATTCGCGAAATCCAAATGGATGGCTTCACTATTAAGCCGACTGGGCCGCTACCGCTACTATTGGTACAACAGGTTAGTGATCAAGTTAAATTGACCGTGCGCTTAGAAAAGCTATCGCACATCAATCAACAAAAATCCTACCATTCCGTTAAGGGTGATTTATTTGAGTATGAGTTAGATACACCGTTGAGAGCTACTGATTTAACGGCATTGACAGCAGATTATCAGCAATTAGTTTATCTTTAAACGTATAAGCTTGTTATAAAATAATTGAAATTGATCAATGATATATCAGATAAGTAATAGCATTCAAACACTTGATTTTGATCATTTCAAGCAATAAAAGATTATCATTATAATATTTATTTGTTATTATATAGTCAATCTAATAACAGAAGGTGCTTAGTATGGTTGATCAACAAGTAATCCACGAATACATTCAGCAGTTCATTCCGCTGGTTGATTTTTTAGCAGATATTCTAGGTGAAAATAGTGAAGTTTTATTGAACGATTTGACTAATTTAGATCACTCCGTTATCGCTATTCGTAATAGTCATATTTCACAGCGTAAAATCGGTGATCCAGTCACTGATTTGGTCTTGCGCACAGTTCAAGCGGGGAAAATTGAGCAACGTGACTATTTAGCGAATTATGCCGGCGTCATCCATAATCAGCATGAATTATGTTCCTCTACCTACTTTATTCGCTATGCTGGTGAAATTATCGCCATGATTTGTATCAACACAGATAACGGTCAGCTTGATGACTTGCAAAAGGCAATTACTAAAGTCATCAATAGTTATAATCAATTAAAGCCAAATACGCCGCAAAAAGTGACGACGTCTGCGCCAACTGAGCCTGAGCATCTTACTAGCTCGATCCATGATTTAGCCACAACGGAAACCTTACAAGTCTGCAGCGAACGTCATGTTTCAGTCGATTATTTAAAGCGCGACGATAAAATAGAAATCGTGCGCCGCCTGCAAAAACAGGGTTACTTCTTGCTAAAGGATTCGGTTAGTTTAGTCGCTACTACGATCAAGACTTCTGAGCCTAGTGTTTACCGCTACCTACAACTGGTTAAAGCGCAAGATGCTTAAAGAAAACCAGGTTACTTGGCATCATCTTTTTACAAAAAATAAGGAGACAAAACCGTTAAAAACGACTTTTTCTCCTTATTTTTGTTTATCGTTTAAACTTTTTCTATAGCATATGCACAACTATATTGCGTAAATAATCTAATTGCTCCTGTTCGATATTTACACCGGCATATTCTGCCTGACGGGCGATCATATCATAGCCCAGAATTTGAGTTAATATAATGCTGGAAGGCTTTTTTAGTTTAATTGATAATAAATAACGGCTTTTCTTTTGAACCGATGTGATCGGAAAAACTAACGCCATTTTTGCCTGATTATAACGATTATTGGAGACCACTACAACCGGTCGTCGGATATTATCATTATTAAGCGCATGTCCGCCCTCTTCGTGCCCAGCATGCGGTTCTGCTGTCACCCAATAGATTCCACCTTGTTTAATAATCTGTGTTTTCGCGGCCATAATTACCTCCGTCATCCTGTAAACCAATTTCTTGATTAAACTCAGCAATAATAGCAGGATCGTCATTCCAAATTTCAGGGTACGATTGAACCGGCGTAAATTGAATAGTACCATCTGGTAACTTTTTTGCTTCATATTCAATATTCGTTTCAATGTTGAATTCGGCCGGCACTGTTAAAACAATCGAGGTTCCTTGTTTACGAGATTTTATATATTGCATCGTAGCACCTCCCATTAATAATCAACTAATTTGATCACAAAAAAAGCCATTCATCGTAATTTTACGATGAATGGCTTTGCCTGGTTAAATCGCTAAACGAGCACGAACTTTTTCCATTTCTAGTTGACGCGTTTTACGTGGTAAGAAACGGCGAATTTCTTCTTCATTGTATCCAATTTGTAGTCGTTTATCATCAAACATGATCGGCCGTTTGAGTAAATCTGGATGTTGCGCAATTAATTCGATCAATTTACTAGTTGAGATGGTATCCAAATCAATATGCAATTTGCCAAAGATCTTCGCTCGTGTTGAAACGATATCCTCAGTACCATTCTCAGTCAGACGCAACAGGCGTTTAACTTCATCCTGACTTAGTGGTTGTGCCATGATATTACGTTCCATAAATGGAATCTCATGGTCACGGAACCAAGCACGGGCCTTACGGCTGGATGCATTGCTTGATGACGTGTAAAGTTGTACTGTCATTTAAAGCGCCCCTTTGTCAAAAAATTTTGTCCAATATACAAACAATTCATAGCTTATTATTTGTAAGTAAATTATAACAACTATTTTTATAAAATACAATAGGTTGCGCAAAACTTTTTTAATTTTTCAGTCTACCATACGCCAAGGTGTGGTGCTAGCAAATTGACTGAAATCATAAAAAACGGCGCTTATATCGCGCACCAAAATTGCGATTTAGCTGTGTTTTAACCATATTAATGCTATGATGAAGCCAAAGTAATTCATTAAGGAGGCGCGCATCATATGCCCAATAAACCGTCAACTTGGTTTACTCGACTTTTTCTCAATAATAAAGCCACCATTTACTTACTGAATATCAGTCTAGGGTTAGTTGTGATCTGGATGGCAACCAAATTAACTTGGTTGCTTGATCCCTTGGGCCAATTTTTATCGACCGTTGCCCCGCCACTCATTCTAGCCGGTATTTTATACTATCTAATGGTACCTCTGGTGAATTTATTGGAGCGGCGCTGGCATATTAATCGTGGATTAACGATTGCCGGACTGTTTGTAGTGCTGGTTTTGCTGATCAGCCTGGGCATGCGCCAATTTATTCCGGCGGTCCAACAACAAATTAGTGGTTTTGTTAAAGCC
Source organism: Loigolactobacillus zhaoyuanensis (assembly GCF_003946385.1). Classification (GTDB taxonomy): domain Bacteria; phylum Bacillota; class Bacilli; order Lactobacillales; family Lactobacillaceae; genus Loigolactobacillus; species Loigolactobacillus zhaoyuanensis. The sequence continues at coordinate 4,139 of NZ_RHOE01000022.1, read as the reverse complement.
GCACCGCAATATTGGCGGGAATTGACTAAAATTAGCCGCAACGTGGCTGATCAACAACATTGGCCTGATTTTATTGATATGAACCAAGTCGGTCAAGATTTAACTAAATTTTTTGGTGGCAAAAACGGCAACTTAGTCGATGGCACTTTTTCACAATTAAGTTCGATCATCAATGTGGTCGGCAATGTTGTGATCACGATCGCCACTGCTCCTTTCCTGCTCTTTTTCATGCTAAAAGATGGTCAATACTTCCCGCAGGCGCTGGCTAAATTATTGCCTGAACGTTATCAAGCCACGTTATTAGACCTGCTGAACGAGATCAACACTAAAGTCGGCCAATACATTCAAGGCCAGTTAACCGTTGCCTTCTTTGTTTCAATTATTTTTATGATCGGTTATAGTGTGATCGGGTTGAAATTTGCGTTAGTGCTTGGCTTATTGGCTGGACCGCTTAATTTGATTCCTTATTTAGGCTCAGCGCTGGCGATGATTCCTGCATTGGTCCTTGGTGCATTGACCTCGATCCAAATGTTTATTGCTGTGATCGTTGTCTTCCTTATTGAATGGCTGTTAGAAACACAAGTGATTTCGCCATTGGTCATGGGCAGCAATATGGCGATGCATCCCGTCACGATCGCAATTGTTTTATTGACCGCTGGCAAATTATTCGGCTTAGTCGGAGTTATTCTCGGTATTCCTGGTTATGCTGTGCTTAAAATTATTATCAGCCGTTTGTTCAATTGGTATCGTTCCCGTTCAGGTTGGTACCATCCTGAACGTAATGACGAGCCGTAGAATGGGAAGTCAATGAGAATTTAGCTATATTTCACTAAATCTACTCAGAATCTGTACACGTTTTTATATCCTGCTGTATAATTTGGTAATGTGATTATGCGCTAGCTGACAAACCGTTTTCCCACACGCTGATCACTTAAGCTGGCGTATTTTGCCGCTTTGATTAAGATTCTATCACAAACACTGGGGGCATTATTTATGGGACTGCGCGAACGCAAAAAAGCGCTCAAGCGTCAGGAGATCGTTACCGTCGCTATTCACCTATTCGATGAAAAGGGTTTTGACAACGTAACTGTTGCCGAAATTGCTAAACAAGCCGGTATCGCACCAAAAACGCTATTCACTTATTTTAAAAGTAAAGATGATATTATGTTTCATAATGAAACTGCGCTACTCACTAGTATTCGTCATTTAGTTCAGCAACAGACTTCCGTTGCTAATCTATGGCCAGCCTTTCATCAATTCGCTGAAGACTTGCCAACTAACGAAGCAACACAGGCTGCATTACAGGCAACACGCCGCTTAATGGCCAATGTTAACCGTACGCCTGAGTTAAACGGCCGGCGCTTAGAAATGTGGGCGACCTATGAAGCTGGTGTCCAAGCAGCACTTATTGAACAGCGCCTGACTGATTCATTGACGGCACAGGTATTAGCTCACCAAATGATCTTAGTGTTAGAAATTGTTTTCAACGCTGAATTATCTGATGAGTTATGGCAAGCACGGGTAACGCGAATTTTCAACGCTACCAGCCAAGTAGCTAGCTTGACCAATGAAGTTGATATGACGATCTAGTTCAGCTTGACTGAAACCAGCCACTAGTAAATTGGTGGCTGGTTTTTTGTATTTGTATAGCGATCACCAACGCTGTTTTAATTTATCCCTCATTATGCGACGTAGCTTTGACCAACAACGTGACTTCGCTTATACTTCAGTTATGCGAAAAAGAGACGATAAAAAATACGAACAGATCATTGATAGTGTAACTGAGTTGATTTTGCAAGTCGGCTTAAGTGATATCACAATTGCTAAAATTGCCGCAACTGCGCAGTTATATCCCTCAACGATCTACATTTATTTCGATAACAAGGAAGATTTACTCCGTCAGGTTTTTCAACGGCAACGGCAAAATTTACAACACTATTTAAGCGCCAAGCTCGCTTTAGCAGCAACGCCGACTCAGCAAGTTCAAATTTATATGCGTGCCCTTTACCAGTTTGCTCAAGATCAACCACGATCACTTGCGACGCTGCAACAATTTCTCAATTCCCCGTTGCTAACTCAGCTGGCAATTCCCGCAGTAGAACAAAATTTGATTTTCCCTGAATTCCAGACTGTGATCGAGCAAGGTCAAGCTGCTGGCGATTTTCGTGTGCTGCCATCTGGCTTAGCAATCTTGCTGATCAATAGTGACGTTTTACAGTACGCACAGGCAATCCAACAGCAATTAGTCGACCCTGTGATGCAACCGTTAGAGCAATTATTAAACCTGACCGCAACGTGGTTGACCGATCCTAAATAGTTAATAAAGCTCACGCCAAAAAGGGGCATTATAGCTGTTAGCGTGTTACAATTTTAGGTACACTTGGTCAATAAACAACCTATTCAGTGAAGTAGAGCCATGTTTCTTGCGGCACGAACTTTGCCACAAGAATGTCATCGCCCGGAACATCAAAGTTTATTAGCGCTATTGGCTAATAAACAACCTATTTAGCGAAGTAGAGCCATGTTTCTTGCGGCACGAACTTTGCCACAAGAATGTCATCGCCCGGAACATCAAAGTTTATTAGCGCTATTGGCTAATAAACAACCTATTTAGTGAAGTAGAGCCATGTTTCTTGCGGCATGAACTTTGCCACAAGAATGTCATCGCCCGGAACATCAAAGTTTATTAGCGCTATTGGCTAATAAACAACCTATTTAGTGAAGTAGAGCCATGTTTCTTGCGGCATGAACTTTGCCACAAGAATGTCATCGCCCGGAACATAGAGGTTTATTGACGGACTGAGTCAATAAACAACCTATTTAGTGAAGTAGAGGAGCCTTTTTAAATGAGTAAACAAGATAAACCAAATAGTCGTGTCGCGCGCCATGCGGCTAAACAGCCGCAACGCGCCACCGCAGCCAAGCCAGCTAGAAATACAGGAGCACCGCGGCAATCTTTCATCACCCGCCATCGTTGGTCACTAATTATTATCGTGGTTCTGATTGTGGCCTTTGGTGTCTACGCCGAATTTTCTAGCATTGCTAACGACAACCAAGCCGCACAACCGACCACTACGACAGTAGCCAGCGAATCGAGTAGTGCTGAAACAAACGCTAGCAGTAAAACGAGCACGGCGACTAGTAGTAGTCACCATCAAAAAAGTAGTAGTACTAGTGACGAGGACAGCAACAGCGACACCGCTGACGACAGTACTAGCAGTAGCGCTGATAGTAGCTCGGTAGCTAGCGGTGATGGTCAAAACTTTTCTTCAACCAGTGAAGCAGTCGCTTGGGGTCAAGCCAATGCTTCAAGTTGGATGGCAGAAGGCTATAGCAATTTTGAAGTCGTCCCCAGCGGCAATGGCTATACGATCCAGTACGTTAAATAAGCAATCACTGCTTATTTTTTTATTTGAAAATAAATTGTACACAATTATAATTCGTGTTATGATAGGGCTACCAAATATAATAATGAGGTGAGTTTATAATGAACGTTACAATGCATGGTGATCCTTTAACAACTGTCGGTGAAGCACCTGAAGTTGGCAGCCTATTGCCTGAATTTACGGTCCTTAATAAGGCTGGCGAGACGTTAACGACGACTGATTTTTCCGGTCAAACCACTTTGATCAGCGTAATTCCTAACATTAATACTAGCGTTTGCAGCGTGCAAACTAAACATTTTAATGCCGATGCTGACAAGATACAGAATATTCGCTTCGTAACTATCTCCACCAACACAATAGCTGAACAGTCTGATTGGTGTGCCGCTGAAGGCGTTAAAAAAATGGAAATGCTTTCTGACGCTAAAGCATCATTTGGCCGCGCAATGGGCGTATTTGCTCCTGAAGCAGGCATTAACACACGTTCGATCTTTATTATTGATGCCAGCGGAAAAATTGTTTACCGCGAATTACTTCACGAACAAACTAACGAACCTGATTACAGTGCTGCATTGAATTTCTTAGACACTTTATAGAAAAATAAAAAGCCCAAATTGTCAAATCAAGTGCAACAGTATCGACCTATTCTTATAAATTGGTATAGTTAATCATCTAAATCAATGAATAGTTCACTGGCGCAGTTGTAGTTCAAGCTCCGACGTGGCCGGTGGTTAAGCGCGTCTTGGATTCCTTGGA
>NZ_RHOE01000021.1 GCF_003946385.1 Loigolactobacillus zhaoyuanensis | reverse complement strand
GTTGAGGAAGGAATCGAATATTTCAATCACCACAATCGCTCAGCACAAAGAAACGGCCTCACCCCAGATGAATACTGGAGTGAAGCCGCTTAGAAACAGATTCAACTTTATATTATTTCATTTGTCAACTTGACAGGGCCTAGTGCATAAAACGGCTCTTTTTGATCAAACTTTACGAAAGTAGCTGTGCTGTGTGCTAGGGAAAGTATAAATGAAGCGTTGCACCTGATCATGCGTTAAGCGCAATTCAATGATCTCTAACAAGCCATTGATCGTGTCGACAGCTTCATTACTGAACTCTACCGCGCCTACCAGAATATGATCTTGATCAAATACCAACGTCAGACTGCCTGTCGTTTCATTTTGAACTTGGTGGAACCAGTCCGCTGCGTACTCGAAAGTCTCAACAGTATATTGATCTGGTGACTGTGCCGCAATCGTTGGGCTGATGCCAACCTGCGAAATTCGTGGCGAAGTAAAGACGGTCGTCGCAATGCTAGGATAATCAATTGGCGCTGTAGTCTGGCCGGTAAATAATTGGGCCAGATACTGTGATTCAAAAGCGGCAACTGGTGTGATCTTAGGTTGCGTTTTATCGACCACATCACCCGTCGCGTAAATGCCTGGGACATTGGTCTGTAAATGATCATCGACTTCGATACCGTTTTGATTAGTTGCGATCGCTAAATTTTCCAAACCACTGTCAGTTAAATGCGGTTCACGACCAGTAGCGTCAACGATATAATCACTTTCAAGCGCAAATTGATTAGCACCACGCAATAATAAACCAGCATCTGTTTCAGTAACTGATTCAACTTGCTGATCGTAGAAAAATTTAACGCCACGTTCACGCAGATCAACTACTAAGCGGTCGACGTATGGTTGATAGAACTCATGCAACGGCTGATGACCACGTAACACCACGTTTACTTTAGCGCCAGCTGCATTGGCGATCGACGCAAACTCCATTCCTACATAGCCAGCGCCAATAATTGTTATTTGCTGCGGCATTTGGGTCAAGGCCATAAAGTCAGTACTGTCATGTAAATAAGCTTGTCCAGGAATATCTAATTGATGCGGCAATTGGCCCAGCACCAAAACAATTTTCTCTGCTGTGTATTCCGTATCGCCAACCGTTACTGTATTAGCGGCTGTTAATATGGCATGGCCCTTAATAACTTGAACACCAGCTTTAACCAACTTTTGTTCATTGCTAGCAGCTAAACGGCCGATCACTTCATGCTTGTGTGCCATTAAATCTGGCCAATTGATCGCCGGCACACTGTCAAAACCACGCCCTTGTAGCTGTTCAATATTGCGCACCAGCTCAACTGGTTTGTCCAAAGTAATTTTAGCGTTACAACCACGATTAGAACAGACGCCACCAAATAAACCAGCTTCCACCACGGCAACTTTTAATCCTGCTTGGCTCATGGGAATAGCACCATTCCAGGCGCCCTGACCACTACCAATAAAAAGAACATCAAACATCATATAAAAACCTCCCTTTCAACGAAAAAACGTTCTCCTTTAAGTTAGCACGGTCGCTAATTTGACGCAAAGAATCCGCTTACGGTCGCTCTACATTTAACGATCAGTTTAGTGTGAATAATGCGAATAAAGCAGCTACACAAAACCGCAATGATTTTGCATAGCTGCCTTAAACTGCGTCTGAAAGTTGATACTCTTCCGTTAACAATTGCTTAACCTGGGTCAAGCTTTGTGTCCGTTGTGCATGACCACTACCTTGTTTAAGGTGACAGACAGCGTAATCAGTCACGTTAAATGCATCGATCATATCGCAAATTGCCGCGGCATAATCGCGATAAATACAAATTAAATGTTGATGCTGTTGCTGATAGATCCCTGGTGCCTCTAATTCTTGGAAACGGTCAACTAAGCCGCCAAAATTGATCAAACTACGTTTAAAGTTAGCTTTTAATTCGACTAATTCAGCTGGTGTCGCTTCATGTGTGTCCATAATATTTAGGTAGCGACCTTCATAATCACGAAAGCCCTGGTCAAACATTTTTAATTTGGTGATCATAAAGGTGACACATTGTAAGTAGCGTTTTTGAATATTAGATTCATTCATAATGAAACCTCCGTCTTATCGATTTGATAAGAACAAAGTATCATTGATCATAAATACTGGCAATAAAAACGCATAATTGCTAAAATATAATTTAAAATTATCTTAATGTAAATGCGACTATTTTTTATTTTGCTAATATCTTGGACATCTTCAATTAGTTGTATAATAGTACATAATTAATAACGAATAGAGGCTAGCTACGTCATGCAGGCAATGGTAATCAATCAATTTGGTAGCGCAAAAGAATTAACTCTAACGAAACAGCCGCAACCACAGATCACGGCGACCCAAGTCTTAGTGAAAGTCCATGCCTTTTCGATTGGCCAACTAGATCTAAGCTTACGTTCAGGACAGCTCGTTGAACAAGTTGCACCAACTTTTCCATTAACACTAGGCTGGGATCTAGCCGGCACAATTGTAGCCGTCGGCAGTACCGTTACTGATTTTCTGGTTGGTGATGCTGTACTAGCGCGTTTACCATTGGCTACACCAGGTGCCGCTGCTGAGTACGTTGCTGTAGCGGTCGAAAATTTAGCGTACAAACCAGCTAACGTTTCTTTTCGCCAAGCCGCCGCGCTACCAACTGCCGGTTTGACTGCCTGGCAAACTATTGTGACTCATTTAGCTGTTGAAAAAAATCAGCAGGTTCTGATTGCTGATTTTACGACCTGTGCTGGCCAGCTAGCCGCACAATTAGCTGCTAGCATTGGCGCGGATGTCACTGCGATCGCGCCTGAAGCAGCCACTGAGCCGAATTTTAATCTAGTTACCGTTGCAGAGGCCACGCAACACCAATATAATGCGGTGCTCGATTTAACCGCTGATCCAGCTGGTATCGACTCCCTAGCGCCAGCTGGACATTACTTGGCCACCCAATCAGCTTTTACGTTGCAACCAAATGGCACTGAATTACAACACTTAGTTGATCTGCTCAGTCACGACAAGCTACAACTAGCACTAGGCCGCTGCTTGCCATTCTCCGAATTAAGTTTGATCACCGCACATCGTTTATTGGAAACTGGCCATACACAAGGTAAATTGGTCATCGAAATCATTGCTGACTAATACCGATCACAGCGTTAGCCGCCCCCTTGATGCATCGTTTCCAAAAAATGTTACCAAATTGTAAACTAAAATAGTGGCTAAATCACTGCTATTTTATGCCATAATCAGTACAATAGAGGTAGTGTTAGTAAAGGAGGCTGAGCATCGCTACAAGCACAGCTTTACCAATCTATAATTATCGAGGGCAGCAACTACAATTGCACGCCAATGTTCGGTATACGTTGATCATCAAGAATGGCTATATATTAGCGCTGCGCGGCGGTGAAAAACAATTACGTTTACCTAATTTAATCGTTGTTTGATTAAAAAAAACGCTACTGCAGTAAAGTGATCCGTACTTTTATGGTCATTTAATGAGAATTATTTATATAATATTGCAAAATCAGCTACACAATCATGTAGCACAAACTAGTTGTTATTTAAGGGGGAATCCATATGACTTGGGGAATTATTTCAACTTGGCAAATGAGCCTAGCCGGTGTGACTAAGGCGGCAGAACAGTTGCGTGCCGGCCGGCCGAGCGGCGACGCTATCCAAACAGCACTTGAGGATGTCGAAAGTAATCCAGCTTTTAATACAGTCGGTTATGGCGGCTTACCTAATGCTGAAGGAACGGTTGAGCTGGATGCTGCCTTTATGAACGGTGATACGTTAAGTATCGGCGCAGTGACGGCGCTCCACGATATTGCTCACCCGATCGCGGTGGCCCGTAATCTATCACATGAACAACTGAATAACTTTTTAGCCGGTAGCGGCGCTGACGCCTATGCCCAACGCCATGGTTTCACTAGTAAGAATATGCTGACCCCTGAAATGCAAGCGTTCTGGGGCAAACAAGTCCGTAAAAACGCCACCCGCCATGATGTTTTGAATACCCATGATACAGTAGCCGCAATTAGTCTTGATCATCGTGGCCGCTTGCATACTGGTACTTCAACCACTGGTATTTTCATGAAAGCTAAAGGCCGCATTGGTGACGCCCCGCTACCTGGCGCTGGTTTTTATTGCGATAATCAAGTTGCTGGCGTCGTAACCACTGGCCTTGGTGAAGATTTGATGAAAGGCATGCTGCCATTTAAAATCAACGAATTGATTCGTAATGGTGCCACACCACAAGAAGCCTGTGATCAAGCCGTGTATCCATTTGTTGATTCACTCTATCATCGCAGTGGTCATATCGGTGCGGTATCCGTGGTCGCCTTGGATAAACATGGCAACTGGGGTGTAGCCACCAATACTGAATTTACGTTTGTTATTGCCACTGATGAATTGCAGCCAACGGTCTTTACTGCTGAACGTGGCGCACATAACACCACCGTGATCGACGAAGCACGAATTTAAGTCACCCCTATAAAGAAGGAACAACGATTAAACGTTGTTCCTTCTTTATTAGCTTGTTTTTAGTTGTTTTAGCTTTTAATTATTGCTGATAAAAAGCTAAAATCAGTTGCTGCAACTTATCGTTTTGTTCATTGGTGCCAAAGGTGATCCGCAACCAATCTGGCCTTAGTCCTGTACGGACAATAAAACCGTGATGTAGTAAGTAAGCGGCTAATTCTAGCGCGTTAGGTGCTTGAAAAAAAGTGAAATTAGCCTGTGATTGGTAAAAAGTGAACTGCTGTTGCTGCAAAAAACTTTCCCATTGTTGCCGTGCTTTTTGCACCCGCACCACTGTCGTCTGCAAAAAAACCTGATCAGCCAAAGCGGTTTGCGCTGCTAGTTGCGCGATCGCACTTAAATTGTAGGGTAAGCGGACGGCCTGTAAGCTCGGTGCTAACTTAGGTGGCATCACTGCGTAACCTACGCGGAAGTTGGCTAGCCCATACGCTTTAGAAAAAGTCCGTAGCACCATCAAATTATCATACTCGCTGAGCAGCGGTACTGCCGTATAAGCAGCTACATCATCCACAAAATCAATATACGCTTCGTCGATCAACACTAATACGGTGCGCGGCACTTGGGCCATGAACTGAGCAATTGCCGTGCGCGTGACCGCGGTCCCAGTCGGATTATTCGGATTACACAACCAAATTAATTTTGTTTTTGCTGTGATTGCCGCGGCTAAAGCCGTTAAATCGGCCACACCATCCGTTTGCACCGCGACATCGCGGATATTGGTATTTTCAATTTGTGCGTGTAATTTATACTCGGAAAAGGTTGGTCCCAACTCTAAAACCTCGTCACCATTTTCTAGAAAAGTCCGTGAAATCAATTCGATCACTTCATCCAAGCCATTACCAAATAGCAAACGTTCTGGCGCAACATTAAGGTAAGCCGCAACGGCTTGGCGTAAAGCACTGGCATCCCCATCCGGGTAATAGCGGCTATTGCTAAAATCCCAGCTTTGCAAAGCTTGCTTGACTTTCGGTGAGGTACCAAACGGATTCTCGTTGGCGGAAAGCCGCACAACTGAAGCTAGTCCTAAACGTTTTTCCAATTCTGGTAACGGCGTTTCTGGCGTATATGGCTGTAGTCGGCTGACTGTTTTTTTCAGCATGGCAGCATTCTCCTTCCCTATAATTTATCGATCTCGCGACGTTCCTTAGTCTTACTCATTAAGCCCTCACGCTTGGCTAATTCTGTTTTAACATCGTCAACGCTGATTCCACGTTCGGCCATTAAAACAAGGACATGATAAACTAAATCACTGACTTCATACGTGAATTCTTGATCACTAGGATTTTTAGCTGCTACGATCACTTCAGTAGATTCTTCACCGATTTTTTTCAGGATTTTATCTAAGCCTTTAGTAAATAAATAGTCGGTGTATGACCCAGCTTCTGGATTACTTTTACGTTGTAAGATCAGTTGATAAAGCTCTTCGACAGTTTGCATATTTTAGCCTTCTTAAGTTAATTTTGAAATAATTCAGTATCATGCTTCGATTTCATTACCATTAATATCGCGATAAAAGCAGCTGTAATGGCCGGTGTGACAGGCAGGACCAGCTGGTGTGACGCTGATCAATAACGTATCGGCGTCACAATCAACACGGATGGACACTACTTTTTGGGTGTTGCCACTAGTAGCGCCTTTATGCCACAGTTCTTGCCGACTGCGGGACCAGAACCAGGTTTCACCGCTGGCCAACGTTTTCTGCCAGCTAGTTTCGTTCATGTAAGCTACCATCAAAACTTGACCATTACTGGCATCAGTGATCACGGTGGTCAACAACTGCTGTGGTAATTTACTAAAATCAGGTTGGATCATCGAACGGTCACCCCTTGTTGGCGCAGACTTTGTTTGACTTGCGGAATCGTTAACTCACCATAATGAAAAACCGAAGCTGCTAAAGCTGCGTCAACATCCGTTTCAGCAAAGACTTCGTTGAAATCAGCTAGCTTGCCGCAACCGCCAGAAGCGATGATCGGCACATTGACCGCCGCAGTCAGCGCGTGGTACAGTGCTAAATCGTAACCAGATTTAGTCCCGTCGCGATCCATGCTGGTAACTAATAATTCGCCGGCACCGAGCGCGACAACTTTTTTCGCCCAGCTAATGGCTTCTAAATCGGTGACTTTACGGCCGCCATTAACGTAAACTCGATATTCTTGGGTAGCCGTATCCCAGCGAACATCGATAGCAACGACGATGCATTGACTGCCAAACTTCTCTGCGCCAGCCTTGATCAATCCTGGCTGACTCACTGCCGCTGAATTCAAGGAAATTTTATCAGCTCCGGCCTTTAACAAAGCTTGCATATCGGCCACGTTTTTGATGCCCCCGCCAACTGTCAACGGCATAAAGACTTGTGCCGCAACTTTTTCGATCGTATCGACCATCGCGCCACGAGCTTCGTTAGTCGCGGTAATATCGAGAAAAACTAGCTCATCGGCACCTTGTTGTTCGTAGGCTGCCGCAATTTCGGCCGGATCACCCACATCAGTTAAATCAACAAAGTTAATGCCCTTTTTAACGCGACCATGATCGACATCGAGACATGGAACGATTCGTTTTGCTAACATTTTGTCAACTCCTTCAGCGTGCAAAAAAAGGTTCAGCTCACGGTAGCTACTCTAGCTAAATCTAGTTAGGTGAGTGCGTTTTTTGCACATTTTCATAATTAATTTACATGTCCGATTCAGCTACGACTAAGCTCAGCTAATTCAGTCAAAGTCACACTGCCGGCGTATAACGCTTTACCAATGATGGCATGCTCGATCCCCGCCGCCGCCAATGCTTTTAGATCATCAACGTCGCGCACACCGCCAGAAGCAACAAAAGTCGCCGCTGGAAATTGAGCCGCCAAGTCAATCAGTTGCTGTTGATTCGGTCCTTGCAAGGTGCCATCACGCTCAATATCAGTGACGATAAAGGTTTGGACGCCGACTTTTTGCATTGCCGCAACTAAGTCAGTCATCGTTACTTGACTCTGAGCCAACCAGCCGTCCGTGGCTACTTTACCGTTTTTACCATCAATGCCGACCACGATTTTAGCAGCACCAAATTTTTGGATGGCTTGGATGACTAATTCAGGATCAGTTAAGGCAGCTGAACCGATGATCACTCGGGCAACGCCAAGCGCTAAATAGGTTTCGATTTGTGCTAATGTCCGAATGCCACCGCCAATTTCGACCTGCAGCGATGTTTGTTCAACGATTGCTGTAATTATTGCTTGATTTGCTGGCTGACCGTCTTTGGCGCCATCCAGATCGACTAAATGCAAATTACTGAGACCAGCGGCGGCGATCTGTTGTGCTTGTGCCAGCGGTGAATCATTGACCACCGTTTCTTGGTCAAATTGCCCCTGATATAGCCGGACGCTGCGGCCGTTCTTTAAATCAATTGCTGGGTATAAATTCACGCTAACACCAACTCCTTATTGAAGCGAGCCAAGCCTGCAAGGCCCACTTGACCGCTTTTTTCGGGATGAAATTGCATCCCCATTACGTTATCTTGCTGAATAATGCTGGGGATCTTCACGCCGTAATCAGTTTGGGCGATGATATTTTTAGCAGCTGTCTGAACATAGAAGGAATGAACAAAATAAGTTGCCTCGCCAGCAAATACATCAGCGACTGGGTTGGATTGCAATACTTGATTGGTGTTCCAACCCATGTGTGGCACTTTTAACCCATTATCCGTTGGAATCGGCACTACTTCGCCAGGCAATAAATCGAGCCCGCGGGTAACGCCAAATTCGTAGCCGGTTTCAACTAATAATTGCATGCCTAAACAAATGCCAAGCATTGGTTTACCACTTTGGGCGGCAGTTTGTAGCACGTTAACTAACCCACGTTCTGCCAGTGCTGCCATGGCTTTCTGAAATGCGCCGACCCCAGGTAAAATCAAGCCATCAGCGGCTAAAATAGTTGCTGAATCACTGGATAATTGATTAGCAATACCAAGATAGTCCAGCGCTTTTTTTAAATTACGCGTGTTGCCCGTATCATAATCGACGACAACTATCATCAGATCACCCCTTTGGTCGACGGAATGCCTTTGACTTCTGGATTGATCGCCACGGCACCACGCATCGCCCGCCCCAGCGCCTTAAACAAGGCCTCAATTTTATGGTGGGTATTACGACCGTACAAAACAGTGGCGTGGCAATTTAGTTCAGCGTTAAACGCGAAGGCTTGGAAGAAGTCTTCAGTGACTTCGGTGTCATAAGTGCCAAGCCGCGGATTAGGCAGTTCTGCATCAAATACGAGATAAGCACGACCAGATAAGTCGATCACCACTCGGGCCAACGTTTCATCCATTGGGACAAAGGCAGTACCAAAGCGTTCGATACCTGCTTTATCACCGAGTGCTTGCTTAAAACATTCGCCGAGTACGATACCGATATCTTCTGTTGTATGGTGCGGATCAACCTTTAAATCACCGGTCGCCTGAACAATTAAACCGAAACGGCCGTGTTTAGCGAAGGCATTCAACATGTGATCGAGAAAACCGATGCCACTGTCAATATTGATCGTACTGGCATCGTCCAAATTCAGGTCAACGGTGATCTGCGTTTCTTGGGTATTACGAGTAATTTTAGCCTGACGCATAATTTATACCTCCTCAGGAAAGCGTGCTTCGATTGCACGGGCGTGAGCTTCCAAGCCTTCTGTTCGCGCTAAAGTTGTGATGGCATCAGCTTCTGGCTGCAATGCCGCATTACTATACTGAATGAATTGTGTCCGTTTAACAAAATCGTAGACCCCTAATGGCGAGAAGAAACGTGCGGTGCCGCTGGTAGGTAAAATATGATTGGGACCCGCAACATAATCGCCAAGTGGCTCGGAGGCTGTACTACCTAAGAAAACAGAGCCTGCGTTTTCGATTTGTGCCAAATATTGCATCGGTTCAGCCACTTGAACTTCCAAATGCTCTGGCGCGATCGTGTTCATGAGGGTAAACGCATCAGCTAAATCGGCAACGATAGCAATAAAGCCTTGATCAGTTAGCGATGCGCGAGCAATTTCTTGTCGCGGTAGTGTGGCTAATTGCGTTTCAAGTTCTACATTAACTGCTTGCGCTAAGTCTAAGCTGGTAGTCACCAGCATGGGACGTGCTAATTTATCATGTTCTGCTTGTGATAATAAATCAGCGGCAACTTGCGCTGGCTGGGCGTTGTCATCAGCGATGATGCCAATTTCCGATGGACCAGCGATCATGTCGATGCTCACTTTGCCGAACACTTGCTTCTTGGCAGTGGCAACAAAAATGTTGCCGGGGCCCATGATTTTATCGACTTGCGGAATTGATTCAGTTCCATAAGCTAAGGCCGCAACTGCTTGCGCACCGCCAACTTGGTAGATCGCATCGATACCCACTAATTTAGCGGCCGTTAATACCGCTGGGTTAATGCCATCCTTTTGCGGTGGCGTCACCATGACGATTTTTTTGACGCCCGCTAATTTTGCTGGGATCGCGCTCATTAAAATCGTTGAGGGATAAGCAGCCGTACCACCGGGAACGTACAAGCCTACCGCCGCCAGCGGAGTCACTTTTTGACCGCGAATCACGCCAGGACGTTCACTATCGATGAAGCCGTAACTAATTTCTTTTTTATGAAATGAAGTAATGTTACGTTGCGCTAATTTCAGGGCCGTCATTAATTCTGGTCCACAATTATTGTAGGCCGCATCGATCTCAGCTTGCGGCACTTGTAAATCAGTTAAGGTCACGCCGTCAAATTTCTGACTGTATTGGCGTAAGGCTGCGTCACCATTTTGTTGCACGTCGGCTAAAATTGCTGCGACACTCGCTTCAACTTCAGGATGCGTTGCTTGCTGAGTCCGCCGATCAACTTGTTTTTTTAATTCAGCCAATGATTGTTGTAAAATTTCCATGCGCTAGACCTCCGTTTTGATTGCTTGCTGTAAATTTGTAATTAATTGTTGAATCGCGCTTTGATGCTGCTTTAGTGATAATCGATTGACCACTAAGCGAGTGGAGACCGACTGTAAGGTGGCGAAAATCTGTAAATTATTTTCACGTAGGGTCGTGCCAGTTTCGACAATATCGACAATGGCGTCAGCTAAGCCAACTAACGGCGCTAATTCCACCGAGCCTTCAATTTTAATAATTTCAACATCTTCACCAATGCTGCGAAAATAACGTTGCGTAATACTCGGATATTTAGTGGCAATAATTTTACGTTTCACTTGATGCGGGTCAAAGTCCGGCGTCGAAGCCAATACGAAGTGGCATTTACCGGTTTGTAGATCAAGCATTTCATACTGTTCGTTATGTTGCTCAGCCAAAATATCACTACCGACGATACCAATATCCATCGTGCCCCGGTTGAGATAGGTCAGCACATCTGGCCCCTTCGCCAGAATAAAATGATAATCTGGTAAATCATTAAAGATCAGCCGCCGCTGTTTATTACGGATCGCCGAGCAGTCAATACCGCTGGCTTCCAGTAACGGCAATACTTGTTTTTCGGTACGCCCCTTGGTCAAGGCAATTTTTAACGTGCTCATGGCTGCACCTCCGTGACATCGATCAATTTACTATTAGTGCGGCGAGCAATCTGCTCAGCTTCACGTTTGGTTGCCGCTAAACACAAGCTGCTATTAGGCGTTTGTTGCAAAACTTGTTGCGCCACACCCCAGCTGGCAGTGTCAAAATAAATTAAAGTCGTTGGCGTCGTCGTGGTGGTGGCTGTGTATTGCGCGAGTTGATCCACTTCAAAAGCTAGCCCCACTGCCGGCTGCAATGTATTTTGAAAACTAGATAGTAGCTGATCATAGCGCCCACCGCTGAATAAAAATTCAGCAGTCGAATCACTATACCCGTGAAAAATCATCCCCGTATAATAATCTTGTGGCGACTCGATCGACAAATCCAATTCAATCGTCCGTTGCGGAAATTGTTGTTTTAAAAAAGCTTTAGTAGCCGATAATTCCTGAAAAATCGATTGCAACTCCGGTACTTCTGGCAATAATTTTAGTTGATCTAGAACTTTGGCAAAATCACCGAATAACCATGGCCAGATCTGCAAGAATGGATAAAATGGATCTGCGACTAATGGTGCAATGACCGCCTGATACTCACTAAGATTTTTACTGAATAACGCTTGTTGTAAGGTGGCTTGCTGCAGTGTGTTCAGCGGTAATGCTTGAAGGACCGCCTTAACAAAACGTGCGTGGCCCAACTCAACGTGCAGATCACTAACTGCTAATTGCTGGCAAAGTTCGATGGCAGCCGTTAGGCATTCCCATTCCGCTTTTAATGAACGATAACCAATGATCTCGATGCCTGCTTGGGTTTGCTGATTATAACTACCAGACAACCGTTTTTTCACTCGGAAAACTTCACCACTGTAGTACCACTTCACTGGCGTTTTGATGCCGGTAGTACTCATCACCCGCGCCACCGGCAAAGTTAAATCTGGCCGTAGCACTAAGGTTTCGCCATGTTCATCTAATAATTGATAGGGTTGATAAGTTTGCTGTTCCATCGAGCTGAAAACAGCTTTGTATTCTAGTAGCGGTGTGGTTAATTTTTGAAAGCCACGCCGCCGGAAGTACGTTTGGATCTGTCCGGTAATTTTCTCTTTAGCCTGTGCTACGGCACCAAATTCATCCCGCGTGCCTACTGGTAAATTACGATTGAACAATGTCAGCGCCCCTTTCGTTTATGTGCATTTCTATTATTGATCAGTGAAAACGTGTTTGAAAAAGCAGGTCATGGCGGCTCATCCGAGCATTTCTTCAAAACCGTCGTAAACAAAAAGTCCCCGCAAGCCTATAGCTTACGAGGACGAATAATCGTGGTGCCACCTCAAGTTTATCTGAACTTCGCAGTCCAGACCTCAAGTTGCAAATTAAGTGTCAGATTTTAAAATGTACGCCAAAAATAACTTTTGTAGCACATTCAATCAATTAACTTGTAACAGTTTTTAACGCAGACCCTGCGTTGGTGCTTACTGAATTTCAGTACCAAAGTTCATAGATGTGTGTTCACAAGAAACGCTATGCCCTCACAGCCGTCCAGGCACTCGCTTAAAACGTTATCTCGCTACTTTTTCTAATCAAAACTTCATTTTATTTTTAATGTTATTCTCATAATAGCAGGTGTTTCTAAAAAGTCAAGGCGACTTAAATAAATTTTTCTACTTGATGATAGGCATGACTAACTTCTACAATACTATGTGCATCAGAACCATAGACTAGTGGAACACCGGCTATTTCAGCCTGAGAAATCAAGTCAGAATAAGGATAAGTCTCATTACAATAGGGTTTGTACAAGCCGGCCGTATTTAGATCCAACGCAAAATGGCGTTGTTTTAGCACACTAAATAATTGCGTCACCAATGCTAAATTGGTCGCATTAAATTTAATCGGTAAATTAAAATAGTCTTGGAACTTTTTAATCAAAGTCATGTGACCTAAGCGCATTGGTGCAGCAGGGCCTAAATCAGTTTGCGCCGCAGCTAAAAGCGCCTGTAAATATTGACCGTAAAGTGCCTGTGCGTCCCCATTTTGATTATCCAATAGGCCCGTTTTAAAATCAGCCAGCGTATCATCAACACACCAAAACTTCGCCGCGGCCCCCTGCATAAAGTGCACCGATAAAACATTATCTTGAGTTTGGGGACCATATTCCGCCCAAAAATCTTTAGTCCACGCCAGCTGTGACGGTAGAAAATCTAATTCAAAGCCAATATTAATTTTAAGTTGATCCCGATATTTAGTCTGCATTTGCCGGCATTTTTTAAAATACGCAGGCAAATCATTTAACGCCATTGCTGCCTCGGTTAAGCCAGTTGGATCCCCGGCGTAATCCTGCTGAAAATCTGGCGGTAACGGCGCGTGCTCAGTGATACTATATTCGGTGAAGCCAAACTTGATCGCCTTGCGAATCATTAATTCAACGTCGTCACCGCTACCGTGTGGACAAAATTCCGTGTGACTGTGGCCATCTTTTTTCATACTACTCACCACTTTCGAGTTATTGCCTTTAATCTAGCACGCACTCTGGTTGAAAACAACTGTATCAAAAAACGCCGACAATGATTGCCGACGCACTTGAGACTAATATACAGACATTTTATTCAGTGGCCAATAACGCCAAACGACCTTACCTTCAATCTTGCCCTTTGGTACAAAGCCGATCAAGCGACTATCTTTAGAAATCGGCCGGTTATCACCCATGACGAAATAATCACCTTTAGGTACCTTGGCAGTATAATTAGTGGCTTTCAACGTTTTCAACGAGAAATTCTGCGTGAACAAACCATTATTGTCATCCGCCCATTGTGTCTTATAGCTATTGAGATAAGGTTCCTTGTACTGTTTACCATTAACATACATCACATCATCCTTCGATGTAACGGTATCGCCAGGTAATCCAACGACTCGCTTAATGTAAAGTGAACCATCTGGAGCATGCAGAATCACCACATCCCCACGTTTCAGTGTTGGGTGACGCCAAACTAACACACGATCTTTATCCATAAAAGTCGGTTCCATCGAAGGACCATCTACATTGTGTGGCGTGATCAGGAACGTCCGTAGCAACAAGGCTACGCCGACCACGATCACTACATCGATCACGACCCATAGCCATGATTTGACAGTTTCATTTTTCATTTATCAGTTACTCCTGTTCATTATTAGTGTATCGTTTCATTACCAAAACGTTTATTTTTATTTAAAAAAATCTATAATCATACATTTCACAGTGCTATTAACCTAACCTTAACTCAATGAGTTTTAACGATCCTTTTTAGTATAAGCTGTCGGCATGGCTTTGACAAGCGCTAGCATATGCTTATTCATCAATATCGTATTGGATCAGTGATATACTGAAACCAGTTATTTATAACGGATACACATGACTGTCAGAACTGACTGTCCCATAAATATTAAACTTATTCGTACTTTTCGTTAATTAAATCACGCTATAAGGAGGATTAAAATGACTCAAAAAATTGCCGTTATCACAGGTGCTGGCCAAGGAATTGGTCGCGCGATCGCTAAAATATTGGCCGCTGACGGATTCTTTGTCGCCGCTTCAGATATTATTATGGCTGCCGCTGAACGAACCGTTAAAGAAATTCACCAGCAACACCATCATGCAGCGGCTTATCAAACCAATGTGATCTACCAGCATGATCTGGAGCACTTAGTCACGCAAGTTGTCGCTGAACATGGCCACATTGACGTTATGGTCAACGATGCCGGCATCGTCAAAGTCGGTCCAGTGGAACAAGTCACTGATCGCGACGTCGATGAATTGATGGCCGTTAACGTTAAGGGTGTTTTATTCGGCATCCAAGCCGCAGCCAAGTTCATGAAAAAACAAGAATCTGGCGGCAAAATTATTAACGCTGCTGGTTTAGGCGCCATAGAAGGGATGCCACTGCTCAGTGCTTATTCAGCTAGTAAATTTGCGGTGCGCGGTTTGACTCAGGCAGCGGCGAAAGAATTGGCACCTTATCACATTACAGTTAATGCCTATTCGCCAGGCGTTGTGAACAGCCCATTATGGGATATTATCAACGCCCAGACCGAAAAACTTGATCAAGCAGTCCAACAAACGACCTTGAAACAATTTAAAGACCGCATTGCGTTAAATCGCATTGAAGAACCCGCCGATGCCGCTAATTTGGTTGCTTTTCTAGCCAGTGAACGAGCCAATTACATCACCGGTCAAACCATTGTGGTTGACGGCGGCCTGCATATGAATTAATAATATCCGTTTAAACGCTAATATGCGGAAGATTCCAAGGACCTATGACAGTGGTTCTTGCTTAGAGTTAGTTAGCTTCCGTTCCGGCGCCAGTGGACGGAACGAGTGGGCGCGTTGGCGAGCTAATTTTTCCTGAATAAATACAAAGGCGGACGGAAAAATGGATCTCGCCAGCCACGCATAGTTCTAAATGGCACAGACCACCATTAAGAACTATCGACACATCTGCGACTTGAACTTGGCGGTTTCCGCCATAGTTCAATCGACAACGGGAAGCACGTTCTGTTTGGCGAATAAGTGCTAAATTCAATACTTGCTAAGCGGTGTTGATAAGAACGAGTGACAGTGGTCCACTGGCGCCTCCATTCCAGCAGGCAATGGTTGAGCGTTCAAGTGTTGATTATTTAAACAGCAAAGTTGGTCGTAATTAGAACGTAAAACACCGGCAAAACAGTTGAGAGGCTGCTTTGCCGGTGTTTTGATTTCATCTAATCTGCTTTAAAACTGCGAGTCTCTAGCAACTGTCGCTCGTTCTTAACAACTAAATTAACAAGTATCAGAAACTAGCACATATTCACTAAACAGAACCTGCTTCCGTTGTCGATTGAACTATGGCAAAGACAGCCAAGTTCAAGTCGCACTGTCACTCGTTCTTAACAACACTATCTACAAGTATCTCAATTAGTACTTATTCGCTAAACAGAGCCTGCTTCCCGTTGTCGATTGGACTATTGTCGAAGTGCGGCAAGTCCAAGTCGCACTGTCACTCGTTCTTAACAACACTATCTACAAGTATCTCAATTAGTACTTATTCGCTAAACAGAGCCTGCTTCCCGTTGTCGATTGGACTATTGCCGAAGTGCGGCAAGTCCAAGTCGCACGCGTTCCATACGCCAGCGCCGGAATGGAACCAAACTAAATCTGCCTACGAGTTATATAGAGAACGGCCATATTTTAGAAAGAATCTGTAAAAATTATGCCGTAATCTCTTTTATTACCGAATATTATAATTCAAACGTATGATATCAGACGCTGTCGCCCGTTCTTAACACCACTTTTTAGCAAGTGTCAGAATCACACTCTCCTTTTTTATACACTGTTATCGGGTTAGTAGCATTTGTTTCTGGCGACTTGCTAGTACATCTTTTGACGGCTAATTTGATCGCTTGTTACAATAAAAATATAAGTTTAATTATTTTTCTTGGTTCATTTAATATAAGGAGGCGACTCGCCATGACGCATGCCACTCGTAGCGGCAGTGACATCTGCCGCGAATATCAAGTTGACCCCCAGCAAGGCCTAAGCGAATCTCAGGTACAGCAACAACGAACTACTGCTGGCGCCAACGAACTCGCAGCAGTGCCACCACCACCGCTTTGGCGTAAAATCATCCGCCAACTAACCGATATCACCTCGATTATTTTGCTTATCGCTACCGGGATCGCCGCCTACTTAGCCCTCACCACCGATAGTTCTTGGCTGAAAGTGATCGTGATTGGCGCCATTATCATTTTAAATGTGTCGATCACTTTATTTCAAGAGCATCACGCTGAAAAAGCTTTGGCGGCCTTACAAGATATGCATGTCCCCACAGTTACCGCGCTACGTGCTGGCAATAAAACAACCTTGCCTGCCCCTGAATTAGTGCCAGGCGATATTGTTTTATTGACCGCCGGCAACAGCATCCCCGCTGATGGTCGTCTGATCACGGCACAAAACTTAACGATCGACGAGGCAATTTTGACCGGTGAAAGTGAAGCCATCAGTAAACAGACTGAGCCTTTAGCAGCAGAACCAGATAGTGTTGGTGATAGTCTAAATCTGGTCTTTTCCGGTACCGCCGTGACCCAAGGTAATGGTAGCTTCGTTGTCACTGCCACTGGTATGGACACTGAACTAGGGAAAATTGCCAGCTTGTTGAATAAAACTAAAAAACAAAAAACCTTGTTACAGCAACGACTATCTCAGCTGGCATTACGGCTGACTACGGTTGCCGTGATCGCTGGTATTCTCATTTTTATTCTCAATTTTTTCCTTTATCAAGGTAATTTAGCTGATAGTCTTTTGATCGGCGTATCGCTGGCGGTAGCCGCCGTTCCAGAAACATTGCCGGTGATCGTCACGTTAAGCCTGACCCACGGTGTCCGGCAAATGGCCAAACGGCGGGCAATTATTCGCCGTATGACCGCTGTTGAAACGATCGGTAACGTTAACGTGATCGCCAGCGACAAAACTGGCACTTTGACCCAAAATAAAATGACCATCACCCGCTTTTGGCAGCCAGAACAGCCTGTCCAAAAAATCGATGAACTGAATGAACCTTCAGCGGCACAACGTCAAGCTTTTACTTATATGGGGCTGGCCACTAACGCGGAAGTCACGGCTGATGGTGACGCCCACGGTGATGCTACCGAATTAGCCATCG
Organism: Loigolactobacillus zhaoyuanensis; assembly: GCF_003946385.1. Classification (GTDB taxonomy): domain Bacteria; phylum Bacillota; class Bacilli; order Lactobacillales; family Lactobacillaceae; genus Loigolactobacillus; species Loigolactobacillus zhaoyuanensis. Next base: position 24,825 of record NZ_RHOE01000021.1, on the reverse strand, counting down.
TCCATTTGCTGGAGAAATATGATTTCACGCGTGCTGAATTTGAACAAGATTACCCGCGCTTGGCAGAAAACCCCTTTGACTCGACTAAGAAAACCATGGCCACCTTACATGAAACGCCAGATGGTCACTATGTTGTTATTGTTAAAGGCGCTGTGGATCGCCTGCAGCTAGCACAACCACCAGCAAAAATGACCGCGATCCATGATGAGTTTGCGGCCGCGGCACTGCGTATTTTAGGAATCGCCTATCGTGAGTTCACCACTAAACCTGACCTTAATTGGGAAGAAATTGAGCAAGAACTCCAGTTAGTTGGCTTGATCGGCTTGATCGATCCGCCGCGGCCAGAAGTTCCAGCGGCCATTGCCAAGGCTCACGCCGCAGGAATCAAACCAGTCATGATCACAGGTGATCATTTAGCCACTGCCAAAGCAATTGCTGAAGATATTGGTATTCTGCAGCCCGGCGATCAGGCAATCAGTGGCGCTGATCTACGGCAATTAAGTGATCAGGAATTAAAAACGCATATTGCGGATTATAGTGTTTTCGCTCGCGTTTCACCAGAGGATAAATTGCGCATCATCACGGCCTGGCAAGTTAATGACGCCACCATTGCAATGACAGGCGATGGTGTCAATGATGCCCCCGCGCTAAAAGCAGCCGATGTTGGGATCGCCATGGGTATCACTGGCACAGACGTTTCCAAAAACGCCGCTGACATGATTTTAACCGATGACAATTTTGCCACCATTCTCGATGCCGTGGAAGAAGGACGAACCGTTTATCACAATATTTTAAAAGCCATCGAGTTTTTAGTCGGTGTCAATTTTGCCCAGATATTCTTGATGCTGTTCAGCGTTAGCATGGGTTGGGGCGCGATTCTCATCGCCGAACAACTTCTATTGATCAACGTTCTAGCCGATGGTCTGCCTGGTTTTTATATTGGTTATGAACCCGGTGACCGCGACAATATGCAAAATGCGCCCGTTAGTAAAAATCGCTCTTTATTCGCCGATGGCTTAGGTTGGCGGCTAGCGTTACGCGCACTGGTTTTCAGCGTATTAGTTGGTGGTGTCTACTACCTAGGCCGTTTCGTCTTGGTGGATGGCTCGCAGCTACAAGGGATGACCATGGCCTTTCTTGTCTTGGCCCTAGGTTCGGTGATCGACGTTTACGCAATCAAAACGCATCAAATGATCCAGTGGCGTACGTTGAAACATAATCGACCGCTAAACGTCAGCGTCGCAATTGCGATCAGCTTAGTTTTAGCTGCAGCGCTAGTTCCATTTCTGCAGACCGCATTTGGTCTAACTTACTTGACACCCGCTGCCTGGTGGATCACGATACCGGCTATTTTCGGCTCAGTGATCTGCCTCGAAGTCCTCAAATATTTCCGTTTAAAACGTAAACAGAAAGTCGAACAACCAATCGGTGAATACGATCTAGATTAGAATGTGCCGCCAAAAAAGCCTGTAAAAGTCAGTTTACGCTGCTGCTTTTACAGGCTTTTTCGTGTAGTCAAAATCACGAACGGCGTCGCTTTTTAAGCCAATAAATTTTCCGGATAGCGTTGATCAATGTAGTCCTTAATAGCTTGCAGCATTTTCTTAGTTGAGGGCGCCACCGCTTGAACTTTATTGGCCACCAAAGCAACCGTGCGATGAAAATCTTGATCAAACGGATAAATATTCACATCGCCGGATAATTTCTGTAAAGCTAGCTCAGGTAAAATACCCATACCCAGACCACTTTCCACCATCGCCAGAATCGATTGATCATCAATACTGTAGCGCAACGAATTCGGCCGTACATTATAACGATCCAACGCGCGCTTAGTATCGCGATCATAATCAGTTTGCTGCAAAATAAAATCTTGATCAGCAACATCGGCGGCGGTGATATAACTTTTATGCGCGGGCACAAAATCCTGTGGCGTAATACAAAAAATCGGATCAGCGATCAGCGGCGTCACCACCATCGGATCAGCAATTGGTAACGCCGAAAAGCCAATATCGATCGTGCCGATTTTGGCCTGATTAACAATATCATTAAAATTACTTTGCACAATACTAATGGCAATATCTGGATATTGCTGCTTAAATTTCTGAATAATTGGTGGTAACCAGCTGATACAAACACTACTAAAAGCGCCAATTCTAATCGAACCCGCGTTTAAGCCATTAATGTTGGCCGCTTCCTGACGCAACCGTTCTTCCGTATTTAAAATTTCCTGGATGATCGGCAAAACACGCTGACCATCACTTGTTAATTCCACGCCGGTTCGATTACGAATAAACAAAGGAAAGCCCAACTCAGTTTCTAATTGATTAATTGAATGGCTGACTGCGCTTGGCGTAACGTTTAATGCAACTGCAGCTTGATAGAAAGTTTTCCGCTCAGCCACAGCGTGAAAAATTTCATAGGAAAAAGTCGACATAATTGTTCCCTCCTAAAAAAAGTGCTCGGTGATCCGAGATACCGTCAAATTATCTGCGGTGAATTTTTTTCATCCAATTATGAAAAAGTTGAATTTTACTTATTACACGGTTCATTTTATCATAGTAATCAGCAACTAGTAAATGGAGGGATCATCATGGTAAAATTTGCAAATCGGATTCAACCCTGCGACAACGGACTTAATGATATTTTTTCTTACGCCAACGACCCAGCGCTGATTTCATTTGCCGCCGGCTACCCTAATAACCAGTTGTTCCCGCAAACTGAATTGCAAGGCGCATTTAACAGCAGTTTAACTGACAATATCAATTTACAATATAGTGGCGCTGCTGGGCTACTCAGTTTACGCACTAAAATTGCCCAACATATCTCCAGTCAACAACGGACTTTTACTGCAGCGGAAATTTTACTCACTCAAGGTGCGCAACAAGGACTGGACCTCACCGCTAAATTATTGCTGAATCCAGGTGACGGCGTGGTCGTTGAAGCACCAACTTATCTTGGTGCGTTGTCGGCGTTTGATGCTTACGAACCAACTTACTACGAAGTGCCGCTGCATGACGATGGGCTGGATTTAAATGCGCTACAAAAAATCTTGCTCACACACAGTGTTAAATTCATTTACACGATCCCTGATTTCCAAAATCCCACTGGCAGTACATTATCACTGGCTAAACGTCAGGCTTTGTTACGCTTAGCCGCCCGTTACGACGTGATTATTTTGGAGGATAGCCCTTACCGCGATCTGCGCTTCAGCGGCCAGTCATTGCCTTCATTGGCTAGCCTTGATACGCAAAATCTCGTCATCAGCTTAGGTAGCTTTTCTAAGATCCTGGCACCTGGATTGCGTTTAGGTTGGCTGGTTGCAACGCCACAGCTATTAGCGCCGCTGACCGAGCTTAAACTAGGCAACGACGTCCAATCTTCTACTTTGATCATGAACGCGGTTGATCAATATTTAGACCACCACGACCTCAGCGCCCACATTACAAAAATGAACCACGCTTACGCCGCTAAAATGACCACCATGTGTGCCGCATTGAAGCGCTATTTACCAACGGCGGTTACCTTTACTCAACCCAGTGGGGGCTTCTTCATATATTTGACCCTACCGGCAAGTGTCGATACGGGTCAGTTACTTAAGCGTGTGGTTTTACCGCAGGCTAAAGTGGCGTACGTTCCCAGTGCCAGCTTGTTCCCAGTTAGCCACCAAGCTAACGGTATCCGCCTCAATTTCACTAATTTAGACAACTCGACGATCGAACTAGGCGTCAAGCGCTTAGGTGAAATTTTGACTCGCGCTTTAACGCAGCCGCACTACGCTAAATTATAGCCGCCATAAAATTCTAATAGCCACCAGCTAACCTTAGGCGGTACAATGGAGTTATTAGAATTTTGGGAGGCAGTATTTTGACAATCAAACTTATCGCCACAGATGTTGATGGTACTTTTTTGGATGATCAACACCAGTACGAAATCGCGCGCTTTAATGAACAATTACAAGAAATGCAGCGCCGCAACATTCATTTTGCGATTGCTAGCGGCAATCATTATAGTCACTTACAAATGATTTTTGGCACAAAATCCCCGATCATGACTTTTATCGCTGAAAATGGCGCCTTAACCATGGATCGTGGCCAAGTGATTGCGGAGAGACGGTTAACACCAACCATCATTCAACAATTATTACGCCAATTAAAGGACGACCCTAATCTACAACCAGACTCGATCCATCTTTCCGGTCAACGAGCTAGTTATATGAATCAAGCTGAAGTCGCGACCCTAACCGATGAGATCAATTATTTTTATAATAACCTGCAGTTGGTGCCGGACATCAGTCAAGTTGATGATCACATTTATAAGTTAAATGCGATTTGGGATCATGCCGCGTTGAAACCAAAAGCTGATTATCTAAACGCTAAATTCCCCGGCATCATTCACGCTACTGCCAGCGGCTTCGGTAGTATTGATATTATTGCTGGCGGCGTTAACAAGGGAGTTGGTTTGCAGCAGTTAGAGGATCACTTACAACTGACTGCCGCCGATGTAGCTGCGTTTGGCGACAACTATAATGATCTAGAGATGCTAAATCACGCCAAATATAGCTATGCGATGCGTAATGCAGTTCCAGAAATTCAACAGCACGCGGCGTTCATCACCCGTTTAGATAACAATCATTACGGTGTGCTGGATACCATCGATCAATTGTTAAAGTAAGTTTATTGAATTTAACGACTAGAATAGATTTAAACGGCAGTGCATCCAACGAAGATTAATTCGTTAATGCACTGCCGTTTGCTTTTTCAGAACAAATTAATTGTGAACAACCAGTGCAAAGCGCTAAAATCGACACAAAGGTTTTATTTAACTGTGGGAGATGATTAATTTGACTGTAATACCACCAGCTTGGCAACGTAATGTCGGTTACTTCCTAGCTGCACAAAATTTCTTTTTATTTGGTTCTTCGTCGGTTTACTTCGCTATTTTATGGTATATCGCCCTGCAAACCTCTTCCGGAACTTGGATGATGCTGGCAACCATGGCCACGACACTGCCACAAATTCTGATTTCACTTTGGGCCGGCGTATGGGCTGATCAATATAGCCGGAAAAAATTGATCATTCTTTCTAGCTCTTTCGTTACTGCATTTACTTTTGGCACGGCGTTACTTTATTTTTTCGAAGTCCGTAGCTTGTGGTTATTGCTGTTAATTGCAGCCATTCGTTCACTGGGTTCTGGGGTGCAAACACCGGCCGGAAATGCCTTATTGCCAGAAGTAACACCACAAATCGAGCTCACCCGCATCAATGGTTTAAATCAATTTATCAGTTCGGCGTTACTGTTAATTTCACCAATTCTAAGTGGTCTTATTTTAGGTAAACTGGGAATCATATTTATTTTTGTGGTCGATCTATTCACGGCGATCACCGGTATTATTTTAATGCTGCTAGTTCACGTTAGCCCCACCACGCAAAAAGCAGACAGGCACAGCGCCGTTTTACCAGGTATTTGGACTGGCCTTAAATACACTTTCTCGCATCAATATCTACGTAACTTTATGTTGTTCACCATGGGCGCCTTCATCCTGATTGCACCATCTTCGCAGCTATCAACACTGTTTGTGAAGCGTACTTTTGGCTCCGGCGTCTGGCGGCTAACGCTAAATGAACTGCTTTGGACAATGGGGGCGCTACTAGGTAGCTTGTACATCACCACTCATAAAAAGCTACCGAATAAGATTCGTTTGATCACGGTTGGCTTCATTGGCTCAGGGATCAGTTTTGCCGTCATGGGCCTTCCAGAACCTTTTTGGGTCTATCTGTTATTCATGTTTACTTCCGGCATTTGCATGCCAATTATTCAAGTCTCCGCGAATATCCTGATTCAAGAAAATGTGCCCACTAATAAAATGGGCCGCGTGTTTTCAATTTTACAAATTCTCTCAACTGGGATCTATCCGATCGCCATGTTATTCTACGGCCCCTTATCCGATCAGGTTGCCATTAAATATATTTTAATTGCCACAGGCTTATTACTAATCCTATTCGGTGTGCTCTTTAACCAACGACTATCAGCGCTGGCGGATAAACGGAACGAACTACACTGATCGTAATGATGATCAATGTCTATTTGACTATTATTTTATTTTCTAGCTGATCGCCTATTAATATTTCGCTGATTGAAAAATTAGCTAAACTTTAGTTTGTTGCCAGCATATATCGTTAAGTAATTACATTGTACAAACTAAAAAAATCGGCTATAATGTAATTACACAATAATTACAGGAGGCTGATTATGCTAACTAAAACTAGAAAACAAGGCAATTCACTCACATTAACAGTGCCTAAGGAATTCCAAATACCTGAGGGCAAACAGATGGAACCTGAGTTGACTGATAAAGGAATCTTTTATCGTTTTACTGACACAGACGAAACAGACTTCTTTGACTTCAGTAATGATATTCTGCAGGATCTGATCAATGCTGACTATAGCGGTAATGAACTATTAACAGAATTTAAAAAGCGTAAGACGGCTATTAATCTGGCTCTCAAATCAACAATGGTGCAAACTAATAATCCAACCATGACGCGAGAGGAGTTTGCAAAAGAAATTGGCTTATGAAATTCAGCCTCAACCGCGGGTGATCAAATACCTTAAGAAAATAAAAGATCGTCATTTAAAAGAATTATTTATCGATAAAATCTATACTGATATTGCAGTAAACCCAACAATTGGCGAGGCTACCAGTGGCGATCTTGCTGGTTTCCGTTCGCTGGGCTTTAAATACGCCCGTACGGCTTATCGAATTGCCTATATTATTGATGATGCCACAATTGTGATTATTATTCTTGTAGGTGCACATGAAAACTTTTATCAAGAATTAAAGAAAATTGCGCACATGAAAAATAATGATTAAATCCGCGTAAAATTCATTGGTTGAGCTGTATAAAATAAGTTTAGGCCTAAGTATTAGTTGTCGTTTTCATTGACACCGACTACGCTTTTTACGGTACAATGAAGCTAACTTAATCATTACGGAGGTCAACCATATTGACGATAAAACTAATTGCAACTGATATTGATGGTACTTTTCTTAATGATCAGCATGAATACGCCATTGACCGTTTCAATGAATGGCTGCAGGAAATGCAGCGCCGCGGGATTCACTTTGCCATTGCCAGTGGTAATCATTATGGCCATTTAACTGATATTTTTGCGACTAGATCGCCGATCAAAACATTTATGGCCGAAAACGGCGCATTGATCATGGACCAACAAACAATCGTTGCTGAAACACAATTGCCACAGCAAACTGTTCAACAATTATTGCGCACCTTAAATGACGATCCCGCGCTAAAACCCGATTCGATTCGCCTATCTGGCCAACAAAGTAGCTACATGAATCGAACTGACCCTGACGTAAATGATGCTGAACTACGTTACTACATCAGCAATCTACAAACCGTTGCCGATATCGCGCAAGTCACTGATCATATTTATAAAGTTAATGTGGCGTGGAAACATGAAGACATCAAGCAAAAAGCTGATTACCTTAATGCTAAATTTCCTGGTGCCTTTCATGCCACCGCCAGCGGTTTCGGCAGCCTCGATGTCATCCCTGCCGGCATTAACAAAGGCGTTGGTTTACAACAGTTAGAAGATCACTGGCAGCTATCACCGGCTGAAGTGGCCGCTTTTGGTGATAATTATAATGATCTAGAAATGTTAGGTCGGGCAAAATACGGCTATGCTATGCTAAATGCTGCACCTGCCATTCAGCAACAAGCTGCTTTCGTGACCCGGCTGGACAATAATCATTTTGGCGTGCTAGATACCATTGAACAGCTATTAAAAAGGGATTAAGCTTTTCGGCTTAATCCCTTTTTTCATACCGTTACCGTATTCTTTGCCTGCACGTAATTCAATAATTCCAACGAAATTTCGTGATGCCGTAATGGTGTGTTGATGTGAACGCCGTTAAAATCAGCGCAGATCGCGTCAATCGTTTCTTTAGCAATTTGCAAGCCCACTTCGCGTTCATTACCATCCACTTCCGCTTGCTGCATTCGTGCTAGCGTATCATCTGCTAAACGAATTCCCGGGACTTCATGATGCAGAAAGTTAGCATTACGGAAGGAAAGTAGCGGCATAACACCGACAAAAATTGGCGTGGTGATTTCTTGTTCATCCAGCGCTAAGCGTAAAGCGTGGATTTTTTCAACATCAAAAATCGGCTGCGTGATAATAAAATCAGCACCATAGTCTGTTTTGCGGGTGATCATTTTACATGCACGCTCAACGTTGCGAACATTCGGGTTAAAGGCGCCGCCAACCGCAAAGTTAGTTTTTTCTTGTAAATTACGGCCAGTCGGTGAAATGCCGTCGTTGAACTTTTTGATCATTTGCATTAATTCAACTGAATGTAGATCATAGACTGAAGTCGCGCCGGGTAAATCGCCGACCTTAGCTGGATCACCGGTGATCACCAGAATATTAGAAATACCTAGTGTGTGCAGACCCATAATTTCTGACTGTAAACCAATTAAATTATGATCGCGGGTCGTCAAGTGCACTAGCGGCGTGATGCCGTACTGGTATTTTAGTTGTGCCGCCAACGCTACATTACTGATCGTCGGATTGGCTAGTGGCCCATCAGACAAGGTGATCGCACCGACCCCTGCTTGACTTAATTCCTGTGCGCCACGGAAAAATTTGGTAGTGGCAAAAGTCTTGGGTGGATCAAGTTCAACCAATGCAACTTTTTCATGCTGCACGCGTTGCAAAAAATCATGTTGCTGTGGATCAGCTGCGGTTGGTGCCGCAACTGTCGCTTGTGGCGCCACTTTTTTAGTGGTTACCGGTTGTCGCGACTGCAATCCTGCAACTAGACCTTTAATATGTGCTGGCGTCGTGCCACAACAGCCACCGATCAAATGCGCACCCTGCTGTCGGAAAGTATCACTGTAGTTCTCAAAGTATTCCGCAGGACTATCATAAACAGTTTTACCATCCTGAACGTCGGGTAACCCAGCGTTAGGATAGATCGCCAAAGCAGCATTTTCCGGTAGCGCAACACTCTCAAAAGCACGCCGCATGTTGTACGGACCTAAACGACAATTAGCGCCGACCACGTCTGCCCCTAGTGTCACTAACGCTTGTAACGCTGTATTAAGTGGTGTGCCATCTTGCAGCACACCAGGCTCGTACATAGTCACATTGGCCACTATCGGCAGATCAGTCAGCTTGCGGACGATTTTCAATGCGCGTTTCAATTCGTCGATATCGTAATAAGTTTCCAGTAAAATACCATCGATTGCTTGGGTGTTCAGTAAGTATTCTGCCTGTTCTTGTACGCCAGCATCGATTTCTTCCGCCGTTAAGGGTTCGATCTCCGTATCGGTAACTCCGGCGATCCCGCCAATCGTGCCTAAAACATAAACAGTATGTTCGGCAGCGATTTGCGCTGTATGCGCCAAGCTGACTGCTGCCTCGTTGATAGCCTTAGTCTTGTCCGCTAAGCCGTAACGATTAAGTTTGATTCGATTGGCAGCATAAGTATTAGTTTGGATCACATCCGCGCCGGCGGCAATATATGCTTGATGAATTTTGAGAATATCGCCACCATGAGTTAAATTCAAACCTTCAAACGCTGAATCCACACCATATTGACTATAAAGTAGCGTCCCCATTGCGCCATCGGCAATTAATACTTGCTGCTGTAATGCTTCCTTGAAACTCATCCTTGGTCCCCCTTTCTTAACTGGTTCCGTAAAATAATGCTTACCAAATGGACACGTGTTGTAAAAGACAACTCATTGCGCCCAACGACACTTTCCTATTCAGTCACGCCTAATTTAGCGCGTACATTATTACGTGCTTGCACCATGTTACGCAAAGCAGCAATCGTTTCTGGTTCTTTACGTGTTTTCAAACCACAATCTGGATTGATCCAAAATTGGTGAATATCAATAACTTGCAACGCCCGATCAATATTTTGTTCGATTTCTTCAACCGATGGTACGCGTGGACTATGAATATCATAAACACCCAGACCAATTTGCTTGTCGTACTTAGTTTGTTCAAAGGCCTTAATACTCTCACCATGTGAGCGCGAAGATTCGATCGAAATAACGTCAGCATCCAATGCGCTAATAGCTGGCAAAATATCCTCGAAGTCGGAATAGCACATATGCGTATGGATCTGGGTTTCATCTTTGACGCCAGTCGTCGTGATCTTAAAAGCCTTAACAGCATTGGCTAAATAATCGGCACGATAGCGTGGCTTCAATGGTAACCCTTCACGCAACGCTGGTTCATCAACTTGAATAATTTTGATACCAGCGGCTTCCAGTGCTTGAACTTCATGGCGTAGGGCCAAGCCAATTTGATCAGCGACAATATTTTTAGCTAAATCATCACGAACAAAGCTCCAGTTAATGATCGTAACGGCAGAAGTTAACATCCCTTTGACTAACTTGCTGGTTTGCTCTTGAGCAAAAACTGTATCGCGGACAGTGATTGGTTCAGTCCATTGCACATCACCGAAAACAACTGGCGGCTTAACGCCACGGGAACCGTAGCTTTGGACCCAACCATTTTGCGTCGTGGTGAAACCTTTTAATTTCTGACCAAAATATTCAACCATATCAGTTCGTTCAAATTCACCATGGACCAACACATCAATATCCAGATCTTCTTGAATTTTGAGCCAACGCTTGGCTTCTTGATCCAAGAAAGCTTGATAGTCAGTCGTAGATAAGTCGCCTTTACGCCAAGCTTTACGCTGAGCACGAACTTCGGCTGACTGAGGAAAACTACCAATTGTCGTCGTTGGTAACAGTGGTAAGTTCAAAACTTGTTGCGCCTTAACTCGCTCTGGATAAGCTGATCGGCGTTCAGTTGGCGCTGCTAATATTTCTTTGACCGCTTGAGCCACAGCTGGATTATTACGATGTTCTGAGTGATTTAATTGGTCCAACGCGGTTTGGCTTGCCTGTAGCTCAGCTGTGACATCATCGCCATTAGCTGCATGAGTCAAAGTAACGATTTCAGCCAATTTTTGGTCCGCAAAGGCTAAGCCATTTTTGATCACAGAGTCAAGTTTGTTTTCATTAGCCGTCGTAATTGGGACGTGTAACAACGAGTTAGAGGGCTGCAACCATAATTGCGCACTCGCTACGTTCTCACGTAATTGGTCGATCAATTCTTGTTTCCCGGTTAAATCACTGCGCCAAATATTACGACCATCAATGACACCAGCCGCTAAGACTTTAGTTTCAGGGAAACCATGTTCCTGTAACGCTTTTAAATTTTCGCCATGGTCATGAACAAAATCAAGGCCCAAACCTTCAGCTGGCAAATTAACGATTTCAGTATAATAATCCACCGCAGCAAAATACGTTTGCACGAGAACATTAACGTCTGGGGCAACTTCATGCAAAATTTCCAAAGCATGCCGATACAAATCAAGCTCAGCTTTATCAGTTGTAACTAGGGTTGGTTCGTCAAGTTGCACCCACTTAGCGCCAGCTGCTGCTAATTCACGGAAGATTTGTACATAAAGTGGCAATAATTCGTCTAGTAATTGGGATAAAAGTTCCCCACGCACATAGTCGTCATTAACTTTACTTAATTTTAGGAAACTAACTGGGCCTAAAATAACTGGCTTGCCATCGATTCCAAGTTCAGCTTTTGCTTCGTTGTAATATGTTAGCCAACGGTTATCCAATAATTTGAACTGGACGTGATCAAGTTCAGGCACAATGTAATGATAATTGGTGTTGAACCATTTCGTCATTTCTGCAGCCACCGCGTCCTTAGTCCCGCGGGCAACACTATAATAATCGATGAGACTTAATTTTTCGTTGAACTGACCAAAACGTTGCGGGACAGCGCCAAAAGCAGCCGCAGCATCCAACACATGATCGTAATTTGAATAGTCAGCAACGGGAATTAGATCAATGCCTGCTGTTTGTTGTTTCTTGAGATTGGCCAAGCGTAAAGCCTTCGTTTGCGCCGTAAATTCAGCTTCAGTGATCTTATGACTCCATAAATGCTCCAACAAGAATTTCCATTCCCGTTTTTCACCTAATCGTGGATAACCTTGATTACTACTTTTTACCATATTCTCTCATCCTCTCATAATTAACGATACAAAAAAAGCGCCATCCAATGTATAACAAAGGACGACGCTTCTGCGTTCGCGGTACCACCTTATTTTTCCAACACTTCACAGTGCTAGACTCTACCAGTACGTTGCACAAGCAACAGACTGAGGTGCTATATCGGGCACAACCGTTGTCGGCTAACTGATGCTCGCTAACAAACGCTCGGAGTTCATCTTCATCACTGATGCGCCATTCCTTTACACTATCCGGAACTCTCTGTCGGCTTTCTCAGCAATTACTCTTCTTGTCTTAACGTTCTCATTTATTTTTAATCATTGGCTAGATATTATCATCATAATTTGTGCTTGTCAACACCAAAAGTTGACTGATCAATTATGAGTTTGCTGTAAAACCCGTTATAATAGAGGCATTACAGGGGGCACACTTTATGCTAAAAACAATTCTCACCGCTATTATTCTCTACGCCTCAACTGCATTAGATCTACTGGTCATTTTAATGCTACTTTTTTCAAAATATCCTGGCCGTAATACGCGGCGTAGCATTTATATTGGTCAGTATATCGGTTCACTTAGTCTCATCGGTATTAGTCTATTTTTTGCGTTCGTGCTTCATTATGTCCCACAAAAATGGCTATTAGGCTTTTTAGGTTTGATCCCAATTGCTTTTGCTATAAAATATTTGATCAGCGACGAAGACGAAGCCGCGGCAGTCAATGAAAAATTAGATCAACGGCGCAATAAAAGTTTAATTACCACCGTTGCTATCACGACCATTGCTTCCTGTGGTGCTGATAATATCGGCCTATTCGTACCCTATTTTGTTTCATTGCGCTTAGTCGCACTGCTCGTCACCCTGTTAATTTTCATTATCTGTATTTACCTACTGGTTACTCTAGGTGAAAAATTTGCCCACATTAGCTTTGTCAAAATTTTCCTAGCCAGCTATGGGAATTGGATCATGGCGCTGATCTACATTGGCATTGGCGCTATGGTGATTTGGGAAGGTGGCACACTCCAACATTTCAGCACTTTATTCTGACCTACTGGCAAAAATTCACTCCCATTTATTTCCATATTTAACTGTTATTTAAAATAAGCTACACTTGATCTGTTTAGTTCCTGCGAAATAGTTAGCGCTTGCATTTTAAAACAAAACTTGCTACACTAACAGTGAAATTAAGAACGTCTTATCCAGAGTGCTTGAGGGACCTGGCCCATCGACAGCACAGCAACCTACTGCAAAGCAAGGTGCTAATTCCAGCAGCAATCAGCTGATTAGATAAGGAGCACAACGTAGAAATTCCAGCGCTTCTTTCAGCTAAGGCTAAAGGGGCGTTTTTATTTTCAACCATTAATTGATTGGAGGAATTTATTATGCGTTTAGTTGAAGAAAATTTCCGGCAACAGATCACCGGACGGACTGACAAGAAAATCAATAACGATGTCACTGCACATTTGATCCAGCAAGCCCTTAAGGCAGCATTAATTGCTCACGACCAGACGAAAAAAGTCAGCGATAAATAATTAAAAAACGTAGAACCAAAGGAAATTTCCTTCAGTTCTACGTTTTTATTTACCCTTAATGTAATCTTGAATTCGCTTAACGTCGTCTTCCGGTGGTGTCATCTCCATCGCTTTTATGGCGTGAATATGTTCTACCGAAACATGACTACTAAATGCTAGTTCATTATCAGTTTGATCGTGACGTTTTTGATACTGAATAATCTGTTCAGCCAACGCACTTAATTCTCGCGATTCACTCATGTCAATGCACCATCCTTCATTAATTAACGTCATATATCTAATTTAAGTGTACCACAATCATATCTAATTGGTCATGGTTACCGCTGCGCTAATGCCACCAATACTTGAGTAAAGGTGGCACTCCCATTAAACGGATGTAAGTAGGTAAAAAGTCGACCACCACTTTGCCTAAAATACTCACGGTTTTCGTGATCAATTTCCTGCAGGGTCTCTAAACAATCAGCGATGAAACCTGGCGTGATCACCAATACCCGTTTCGCCCCTTGCTGCGGTAAAGTTTGTAGCACCTGCGCCGTTGCCGGTCGCAACCACTGACTAGGACCAAATTTGGATTGGTATGATTGAATATACGGCACCTCCCCAACCAATGCCATCACCTGCTGTGTTGTTGCTGTACATTGCTGCGGATACGGATCACCATTATCAGCGTATTTTTGTGGGATACCATGATATGAAAAAACGATTTGATCATAATTAGCCTGCCGCAGCGCCCGCTTGATCTGGTTAGCTAGCGCTTGAATGTAGCGCGGCTCCTGATAAAAAGAACTCACAAAATGCAACTGCGGCTGTGCGGCTGCCTGCATGTAATAGGCGGCAACCTGATCAAAGACTGAACCAACAGTCGTGCTTGAATATTGCGGGTACAGTGGGATCACAGTAAGATCCGTCACCTTCAACGCTTGCATTTCTTTAAGCACGGTTACCACAGTTGGCGCGCTATAACACATCGCGTAACGCACAACTTGGTCTGGCAATAAAGCCTGCAACTGTTGCGTTTGCTTCTGTGTGTACAATAATAACGGTGAACCTTGCTTTGTCCAAATTTTACGGTATAAAGCAGCAGAGCGGTGCGGCCGCGTCGGTAAGATCATCCCGTGTAAAATCGGTAACCAGACAGCACGCGGTAAATCAATCACCCGGCTATCAGCTAAAAACCGGCTTAAATACGCACGCACAGCTGGTGTCGTTGGTGTTTCCGGCGTTCCTAAATTAACCAGTAAAACTCCCTTTTTCACGTTAATACCTGCCCTTATTATTTACTAAATAGCTGTAAATTCGTTTTTGTTGCTTTGGCTGTAGTAACCAGCTTGCCTTGTACCGCAAGTCGATTGACCCCACCATCCGCACAAGTGATCAACGTGATCAATTTTTTACCGGGTACATCATCGATCAATTCCGTTGCATAGGGATTGACTACTTTTTTCAAGGTCACCTTATATTGATAAACTTTAGTTAGATTCGTAATATAGATCGCCGCACCCATTTGAATATTGTCCAGTGGTGAAAAAAGGTTGGACCCATTGTTTAACATATAATGACCGGCTAAGGCATAGTTGCCTTTCCCCATTTTTTGATCGACCTTCATTGTCGCGCCACCGGTAGCTAAAGCATCATTAGATAGTCCCTTGACGATGGGCAAACGCATACCCACGCTAGGAATCGCTACTTTACCGATCGTCAAAACCCCGTTCTGATTGACAGCCGCGTGGGCGACTTCATTGACACCCAGTGATTTAACTTTATTAAAATTAAAGGTCGTTTTCTTTTTTGAATTGGCGGCAACTTTCTCTTTCGTCAACTGTTCGATCCGATTTTGTGCCATATTTTGGATGACCCAATTCTTGATCGGCTCATTAAAAACCAGCACTAAACCAACAATCAACAATATACCGATCACAATATTTATGATCCATCTACGTACTCGCTTTGACATCCAGGTCCACTGCCTTTCTACTTCACAATTAATGTTGATTATTAGTCAAACTCACTAATAATCACTGATGTTACGGTCGATGACCATTCAACACGGCGAAAAGCGCCTAGTTGAAACATGGCTCTACTTCACAATTAATGTTAATTATTAGCCAAACCCACTAATGATCACTGATGTTACGGTCGCTGAATTAAAAATTAGTGACCGAATTAATCCTCTTATATTGTACCAAAAAAATAACGATAACGTTACCAATTTTCAGACTCAGTTTACCATGTCGCTGATCAAAATTCTATTAACTTGATCAAATGAGGAAAGCAGCGCGTCATTAGTCTAATATGTTAAACTAGTCAGTGTCTTAAACGACGCTCAATAGTTGCTGCTCAACTAATCAAAGTTCAAAAAAGAGGTTTTGATATGCTACAAACTATATTGATCATTCTAGGTATCGGTATCTTAGCTGGTATCTTAGGCGCAATTCTCGGTATTGGCGGTGGTATTATTGTCACGCCGATCCTAACCTTAGGCTTCGGTCTTGATATCAAATACGCAATTGGCGCCAGTGTTATTTCCGTGATCGCCACCAGTTCCGGCGCGACTATCGCTTATATCAAAGATGACTTATTAAATTTGCGGGTAGCCATGTTTCTGGAAATCGCGACAACGGTTGGTGCGATCGTCGGCGCCCTGTTAGTCGGTATCGTGCAGCCTAACTTTTTATATGTGCTATTCGGCGGGTTATTACTTTTTTCTTCGTGGAATATGTACCGTAAACTACGCGCTGGCAGTGAAATTTTGCATAAAACGCAGCCTGATCCATTAGCGGAAAAATTACGGCTCAATAGCAGTTACTACGATAAAAATACGCAACAACAAGTCGATTATCAGGTGGAACATATTCCCGGTGGTCTTAGCGTAATGTTTGGCGCCGGTTTAGCCAGTGGTATGTTAGGCATTGGCAGTGGTCCATTTAAAGTGATGGCCATGGATACAGTTATGAAAATGCCACTAAAGCCATCTAGCGCAACCAGTAATTTGATGATGGGCGTTACGGCTGCGGCTAGTGCAACTGTTTATTTTTTTAACGGCGCTATTTTACCGCAAATTGCTGCGCCGCTGGCCGTGGGCGTCTTGATCGGTGCCACATTAGGCACACGAATCATGCAACGGCTCCCGGCTAAATGGATTCGCGTTATATTTGTTCCACTACTGCTTTACATCGGCGGTCAAATGATTCTTAAAGGATTTGGGGTGATCGCCTAATGCAGCCAGATAAAAAACAAACTAGCGCTGAAATGGCGCAAGTCGAAAAAATCATTGGTTTGATTTTGCAAATCGGTGTATTGGTTTCAGCGACGATCATTGGTTGCGGCTTGCTGCTCTTATTATTTACTGGTCACAGCGGTTATAGTGGCCAAAATTTCCCCACACATTTCGATACTATTTTTCAGGGCCTTTTACAACTAAAGCCATTCGCAATCATTATGTTGGGCTTATTCTGCTTGATTCTGACACCAGTTCTACGCGTGGCGGTATCAATTTACGCTTTCGCCAAAGAACGTGATCGACTTTACGTCATCATTACTAGTGCTGTGCTACTGATCCTGCTTTTCGGAATGGTATTAGGTTATCTGGATATTTAAAAAATGGGTCACCGACAAATAAATGTCAGTGGCCCATTAAATTTATTCTTGCGTCTTCTTCAGCCAAGCGGTATCGTCTGGATCGCGGCTTAGACGTTTATTCTGATCTAACTTAGCAATATCTTGCATTTCTTCATCAGTCAATGAGAAATCGAAAATATTTACATTTTCGGCTAATCGTTGTTCATGTGTTGACTTAGGAATAATGATCACGCCGCGGTCAATATGCCAGCGCAATACAATTTGTGCTGTGGACTTACCATATTTTTTCGCAATTTTAGTCAACACTGGATCAACTAAAATATCACTTTTACCCTGACCTAATGGCCCCCAAGCTTCGTGCGCGATCTGATGATTAGTCAAATAACGATGCAGCTCTTTTTGCTGGAAAATTGGGTGGGTCTCGATTTGGTTGACCACTGGCACTACGTCCGAATGTGCCATTAAGTCATCTAAATGGTGCGGCTGAAAGTTAGAAACACCGATTGCCCGAATCTTACCTTCATGATATAAATCGGTCATCGCTCGCCAAGCTTCTAGGTAACCATCGGCTGGCCAATGAATTAGGTATAGATCCAAATAGTCTAAGCCTAAGCGTTCAAGGCTGGCAGCAAAGGCCGCTTTAGTGCCTTCATAACCTCGATCAGAATTCCAGAGTTTCGAAGTCACAAAAAGCGCTTCCCGTGGTACGCCACTTTCCTTGATTGCTTCTCCGACCCACTGCTCATTTTGATAGATCATTGCCGTATCAATTAAGCGATAGCCATCTGCTAATGCCCACTTGATTGAATTTTTAATGTCGGCGGCGTTATCCACCTTGAACACGCCTAAGCCAAACTGTGGCATTTTAACCCCATTATTTAAAGTCACTTGCGGAATTGTTTGTCCCATCATATAACATCCCTTCTAATTAAATTGATCCAGCTTCAGCATAACTAATTAATTAATGCAGCGCAAACTTTTCAATTGCTTCGGCCACACCGCTATGCGCATGATCCGCAGTGGTCACGTAGTCGGCGGCTGCTTTAACTTCTGCGGTGCCGTTTTGAACACTGACGCCTAATCCAGCCGCTTTGATCATCGCTAAATCGTTACTATTGTCCCCTAGCGCCATAATTTCTGCAGTAGTGATCCCTAATTTAGCTGCCAACTGTAGCGTCGCCTTACCTTTATCCGCCGCTACATGATTGAATTCAACATACCGACCGGAAGAAAAAGTCGTTGCCAGCGGCGTTGCCACTTGTGGCGGAATTGATTCAGCCAACGCCTGGCGCTTGGCGGGATCATCATCCTGCAAAAGGATTTTCATTAACGGCTGGTCACGCAGAAACGCTAAGCTATCATCAGTCACCGCCTCATACTGAACCCCGCGCTGATCTAAATATTGCTGTTCACTGGCGCTAGGCTGCCAAACATACAAATGTTCCAACGTATAAATATGACCACTGACCCGTTCGCTCCGTGCGATATCGTAGATCTGTTTAATAGTCGCAAAATCTAACGGATTAGTTGCCAACACTTGGTTCCCAGCATTTTCAACAATAGCACCACCATTATAAGCAATCACAAATTGATCTGATTGTTTGGCTAAACCTAATTGCTGCAGATCATCTTGAATCGATAAAAAACTGCGCCCAGTATTCGGCACAAAATGGCCACCTTGCGCCACAAAAGCCTTGATTGCTTGCTCATTTTCTTTAGAAATGTGGGCTTCACGATCCAACAGTGTTTCATCCAAGTCACATACAATTAATTTATACATTACTCATCCTCCAAAAAAATTGATCCGCTTTCATAAACTTAATCATAGCATAAATTCGAGTCACACCAACCGCTACAACAAAATTTAACTGCAGACGCAAAAATGGCCGCCTAAAGCAGCCATTTTTAAAAACTATTTTTGAACTAAGCCTTAATTTCTTTAGCAATATCGACGATGTTAACGTTAGGATCCATTTGTTCACTTTCGCTAAAGAGACCTAAAGTATTAAGCCGTGGATTAACGTCCATGCGCATGTCTTGATCTAAATATTGGGTAGAATATGGTTTAATATGCAATGAACCAACAGTGCTATCAAGTATTCCCGAATAGTCAGCACTGATATCAGTATCTTGGTCGACCACTAATAAGCGGTAGCTCAGATTCAAAGCGCAGGAACCCACCTTAGAGTATTCACCCACCCCATCATCAAGATCTAAGATAATTTTTTTATCAGTGGTTAGATATTTAGCCAACTTCTGTTGTGCTGCATCTGTAATTGTTAAAAACATCTGACTTCCTCCATTCTCTCAACTGTAACGGTAAAATTCGGAATGACTCACTTTCAGATCACAACTACAGTGTATCCAACCAAATTATTGGCCGCAAACATTTTGCTCAATTCATATTCAGATGGTACTGCCTGGCTAGCCGGCGTTGTAATAGCTCTGCTTGTAGCAGCGGAATCGCGCTGGCAATAATTTGCTGTCGATCAGCTTGAATCAATACTAAATTGGCAACATCCGCTTTGACCGGTGCCGTCTTGACTCGTAGCTGATCAGTGGTACTTAATTGTAGCCGATCTAAATTAGCTTCAGCATGCGCCAATTCAACTCGGTCGATCGCTAAATTTTCATCTTTCCATGTTGTTGGTAACTCAACGTCAGCAATTGACTGATGCCCAGTTGTACTGTCGATCCAACCTAACTTCAAATCAAGTCCCGCCGCCATTTTAGATAAGGTTTTTAATGTCGGTAAATATTCTAAATTCTCCACTCGTGCAATCATTGCTGGCGTCATATTAGTTTTGTCGGCTAAATCTTCACGGGAAATTCCTCTTTGTTCACGTAGTTTCACTAGTTGCGCCGCAAGTTCTAAAATATTCTCTTGCCGCCTGCTCAAACCCTCAATGCCGGAAACTTCTGCCATCGAAAAGACCTCACTATATTATGAATTTCTGTTTAAGCGCTTACCATATTGTAACAGAAGTTAGCTACCTATGGAATTTTTTGACTAATCCTGTTACGCTAGAGCTAATTATCGAGAAGAGGTGCTCGCCATGATCTTAACATTGCTCTGCACGATCGGGTTTATTGTTATCGGAATTCTAACGACCTTCAAACTGAATAGTCTGGCTAGCCTAGTCGTGAACGTCGTTGCCTACTTTGCTTACTACTGTGCCTTGGAAATTGCTGGGCTGATCTCCGTGGGTAAAGCGGTTGCTGTCTTTTGCGGATTTAGTTTTGTCATTATCATGACCATCATCAGTTTCCACCGCCAGCGGCAAAGCTAAGCGCGCTGACATCAGAAATAGCTAAAAAGTCCCTGACAACCTGTAATTAGTGCGGTATAATTAATCAAGCGCCATTTCAAGCGCGCTTAACTTAGCAATTAATTAAAAAGGATGATTTTTAATGAAAAATGTTTCGGGTCAGGAATATCAAACGCCACGGCAAGCCGCTGATACATTAGATATCAGTCCGCAAACTTTGCGCGCTTATTCTGGGTTGGTTGAGAAAACAACTGGGCGTACTGATTACTTCCAACGCGATCAAAATAATGGCCGGCTATATTCAGCACAAAATATCACAGATCTAGCGCAGGTCAATCAGATAAAAAAAGAACATAGTAAAACTTTAAAAGACGCGATCAGCGAGGTCTTTGAGCAACAAATTATCAAGTCAGCAGAAGCGGCAGATTCGACCGCGGCAACCTTACCTACCGCGGCTGCCACCAGCGCCACACCGCAAGTAAGTGATGATAGTTTGGCGCCGATCCTTTATACGCTAAAACAACTAACTGATCAGAATGCGCAAGTAGTTACACAAATACAGCAGCTAAAAGAACAACTAGATGAAACAAATCATAATTACGAACACCTAGTAAAAGCAATTGAGGTTCGGAACACCAGCATGGATGTCGCCAGCCAAGCAGCTGCTACCAGTAGTGCAGCAGTTGTATCTAGCGCAGCATCGGCGACCAGCAACACTACTAGTCAAGCAGCTAAGCCAAATTCGGCCTCTAGCCTTTCAATGGCCAGTTCTTCGGCGATCACTGTTCCAAAGAAAAGTTTCTGGTCCCGGCTATTTAACCATGATTAATTAAAACAGCGAGCTACGGCAATCCAGCCGTAGCTTTTTTGTACGTTCAATTAAGCGCCGTCATTGAAAATACTGTGAATTAACCGATATTGCGGATTTTGCTCTTTGGATGACCCTTTATTTAGACTATGTACAATGTTACAAATGAGTTTCATTTTCAATTAGGACTGTCAAATCGAGCCTAAATAGCGTATCTTTAAGATAGAAAGCGCTATACGTATTATTTTTACATTTATCGAGAAAAATAGTTGATCAGCATTTTGCTGATCATTAATATATGTGTGGGGGAGTGATGAGCATGTGGTTTTCACAATTACATCAACAGCCAGAGACTTTTCACATTAACAATTTGCAGCTGCTTGATGCAAAAACTCAACATCGGTTAAAGGATCTTGGTCTAATTTATGGTAAAACAGTGACGATCATTCGCCGTTATCCATTTAATGGGCCAGTGGTGATCGCTTTTGATCATCAACAAGTTGGTCTGCGTAGTGAATTAGTTCGCTGTTTGCAGGGAGAGCAGGTGACTTTATGACCACTGTCGCCCTTTTTGGCAATCCCAACACAGGTAAGACTACCCTTTTTAATCGTTTAACTGATTCCTACGCTTATATGGGCAATTGGAGTGGTGTTACCGTTGAAAAAAAAGTCGGCATGATCAAGAACACGAACTTTGCAATTGTTGATCTACCAGGAATCTATTCGCTTAATCCACTAACTAAAGATGAAGCCGTTGCTACTAATTTCCTACTGACCGAGGATCAAGATATTATTCTTGATGTGGCCAATGCTTCCCAGCTAAAGCGTAATCTTTTGTTATCGATCGAACTATTAGAATATGGCAAACCAACGATCATTGCCCTGAATATGATCGACAGCTTACGCAAAATGGGTATTAGTTATAACCAACATATATTAGCGCAAGCTTTTGACTGTACCGTTCTTATGACTAACGCCCGCGGTAATAAGGGCACCCAGGAATTAAAACAGGAATTATTAGCTGAAGACCCCTGTCTGCCGGCAACTAATTTCGAATTACCTTATCCAAGTTCAGTCCAACAGGCAATTAAACAAGCAGTTAATCGTTTAACGCAAGACTACAACTTTGAACCCCATTATGCCAAATGGCTGGCAATTCAATTTATGAATGCGAATGATGCCGTAGTCACATTTGCGCAAGCCCAGGAATTACGGCCACTATTGGAACAAGCACCATACTACCAAGCGCAGCACTTTGAAGATAAGATCTATCAAGCGCGCTTAGCATTTATTGAAGCAACCTTAAAAACAGCGCGTGAGGCTGGCACTAGCCCCCGCGTCCGTGATATTACCGCTAAAATTGACCGTTTTGCAACACACCCGGTGCTTGGTTTACCAATTTTTATTGGTATTTTCTACTTAATGTTCAAACTCACCTTCGATTGGGTCGGGACGCCGTTATCTGATTTACTCGACGCTTTTGTCAGTGGTCCGTTATCGACTACGGCTGATCAGTGGCTGGTTGCCATTGGCGCGTTACCATTTCTCCGTTCACTGATCGTTAGTGGCCTGATTGCTGGTGTGGGCGGCGTCTTAGTTTTCATGCCGCAGATCTTCACACTTTTCGCCTGCATCTCCATTCTTGAGGATTCTGGCTATATGGCTCGGGCGGCGTTGGTGATGGACAAACTAATGTCTAAAGTCGGTTTAAACGGCAAGGCTTTTATTCCGCTGATCATTGGCTTCGGTTGTAATGTCCCTGGTATCATGGCGGCGCGCACTATTGAACAGCCTAAAGAACGCTTGATCACTACCTTGATCTCACCTTACATGAGTTGTTCAGCGCGCTTACCGATCTATAGTTTGTTCGTCGCCGCCTTTTTTGCCAAAAATCAGGCCATTGTAGTGTTGTCTCTATATTTCCTAGGCATCGTAGTCGCATTAGTTCTGGCAAAAATCTATCAAAAAGTATTCCGATCAGAATCTGAATCAGTTTTCATGATCGAGCTACCAGAATATCACTTACCGCAACCAGCTATTATTTGGCACGGTACTTGGGACAAGGGAAAAGGGTTCATCCATAAAGCAGGTACCGTTATTTTTGGTGGCACAGTTTTAATTTGGCTATTAAGTTATTTCGGTCCTACTGGTATCGCTAGTGATATCGGTCATAGCTTCACCGCCTTGATCGGACAATTTTTCTTACCGGTTTTCGCACCGATCGGCTTAGCTTCTTGGCAAGCTATCAGTGCGATGTTAACCGGGATCTTAGCCAAAGAAACGATTGGCGCTTCATTAATGGTGTTGTATCACACTTCAGGCCGTACAGTGCTCGTAGCTTCATTGGCGCATATGTTTACGCCATTAGCTGCTTATAGTTTCTTGGCTTTTATCTTGCTATATATCCCCTGCTTTGCAACGATTGCGGTTATTAAGGCAGAAACTGGCAGTTGGAAATGGGCTTGGTATTCTGTCGTCAGCAGCCTAGTGGTCGCCTACGTTGTTTCACTACTTATTTTTCAAGGCGGTTTATTACTAGGCCTACATTAAATTAAACTCTAAGCAATATATTCTAGAAAGAAGTGGATTTTTATGGCTTTATTCGTTAATATTTTGATTACCGCAGCCATCATTGGTTTAGCATTTTGGCAAATCGTCAAAGTTGTTCGCAGATCGAAACAAGGTAAATGCGCAGCTTGCGATTATAAATGTGAAGCCAAAAAAATGTCGCTGACCGCTAAACGGCGACCAAATTGATTGTTTATTTTATTAGTTAATAAGGGCCATCCCTAAATGATGGTCCTTTTTTGATTTAATTGTGCAAACCTACTGACTAAAGCAATATAATTGTGTAAAATGTATTAGGATACTACATTAAATGAGTTTTAGTCACTTTGTCACAAAATCGCGCTTTGTGACCGGCAATTTTGGGGGACATATTTATGACCAAGCCAATTCGCTTAGAAGAGCAGCTCTGCTTTTCACTGTACACAGCGCAAAAACAATATAACAAATACTATGCGACTGCGCTGGAACCTTTTCATCTAACCTATCCACAATACATTGTGCTATTAACCTTATGGGAACACGATACGTTGACCGTTAACGATCTCGGCCATTATCTTAATTTAGATAGTGGGACATTGACGCCACTGTTGAAACGACTTGAAAAAGATGATTGGGTCGAACGCCGCCGTGACAAAGTCGATGAGCGCCGGGTATTGATCTACCTGACGCAAAAAGCAATCGCGCAACGTGATGAAATTTTTGCACGGGTCAATAGCTGTCTGACGCAACTTAATTTCACATCAGAACAGTACGAATCATTGAAAAAAGAAGTTGATTTGATTACGGAACATTTACATCAATTCACTGAGAACAAGGATACTTTAAAGCTTTAACCAAAAAAATTCAAACCCAAATTGTCAAATCAAGTGCAACAGTATCGACCTATTCTTATAAATTGGTATAGTTAATCATCTAAATCAATGAATAGTTCACTGGCGCAGTTGTAGTTCAAGCTCCGACGTGGCCGGTGGTTAAGCGCGTCTTGGATTCCTTG
>NZ_RHOE01000020.1 GCF_003946385.1 Loigolactobacillus zhaoyuanensis | reverse complement strand
TCAGCTGGGAGAGCACCTGCCTTACAAGCAGGGGGTCACAGGTTCGATCCCTGTAACCTCCATTTGAGCCGTTAGCTCAGTTGGTAGAGCATCTGACTTTTAATCAGAGGGTCGACAGTTCGAGCCTGTCACGGCTCATTGCCAGTTTTAAATATTTTTGCGGGTGTGGCGGAATTGGCAGACGCACTAGATTTAGGATCTAGCGCCGCAAGGCGTGGGGGTTCGAGTCCCTTCACCCGCACTCGAAGGGTTTATGCCGACTTAGCTCAGTTGGTAGAGCATCTGATTTGTAATCAGAGGGTCGGGCGTTCGAATCGTCTAGTCGGCATTTAATTGAATACATGCGGAAGTAGTTCAGTGGTAGAACATCACCTTGCCATGGTGGGGGTCGCGGGTTCGAATCCCGTCTTCCGCTTTAATAATATGCCGGGGTGGCGGAACTGGCAGACGCACAGGACTTAAAATCCTGCGGTGAGTGATCACCGTACCGGTTCGATTCCGGTCCTCGGCATTATTATTATGCACCCATAGCGCAATTGGATAGAGTGTCTGACTACGAATCAGAAGGTTGTAGGTTCGACTCCTACTGGGTGCATTGAGCGATAAGCTCAAGTTAAAAAGTCTCGGGAAATAGCTC
>NZ_RHOE01000002.1 GCF_003946385.1 Loigolactobacillus zhaoyuanensis | reverse complement strand
TCCTTGTTATCTAAGTAATACTGAACGGCCTGTTCCTTAAATTCCTTGTCATAACTGTGCTTCGTCATTATTTGATCCTCCAATTTACTTCCTTAATTATACTAAATCAGAGTCTCTATTTAACTTGTACACTTTTTATTCTAGGCCCACATGGCTAATCTACACCTCTATTTAGTTTGAAAAAAGTTAATTTAATTAAATATTTAAACTATCATTTTAATTACTTAGGGGTAATAGAAAGTAGATACTCATAATGTGAATAAAAGGAGGCCATCCTCTTAAAATAAAACAATAGATATTGACCCAAAAATCGCGGAGTCGATTTTTGATTAGAAAGCGCTTTCTAATATGTCTATCCTCTTTATAC
Source organism: Loigolactobacillus zhaoyuanensis (assembly GCF_003946385.1). Taxonomy (GTDB): domain Bacteria; phylum Bacillota; class Bacilli; order Lactobacillales; family Lactobacillaceae; genus Loigolactobacillus; species Loigolactobacillus zhaoyuanensis. The sequence goes on along the minus strand of NZ_RHOE01000002.1, from coordinate 94,260 downwards.
CATTGAGCCTATATCTGATGCAATAATACATCAGAATACTGCAACGTTTTGCAGATATAACGGCCAGAATGAGTAAATAACTAAAAAGACTCGGAGCACAATACTGTGTTCCGAGTCTACCATCGAACATATTTACTTTAAACCAGCCACAAACGCCTGATAAGCAGGTTGCTCCCCACTTACCTTAAAGGTCACGTGCTCAAAGTTACCGGCTAATAAATCGGCTAAACTTAAGGTTGCAGCACCAACAAACGTTGCGTTACCAATCAATTCCATCCAATAAGACTGTGCTGCAGTCTGATGTACAAGTGTTTTAACCATGCCCCCTGGATTACGCACCGTGATCGACTGATCAAAATCGCCGCCCTGCTCCAAGGCATAGACCAAACTAGCCGCTGACATACCTGTACCACAAGCATTGGTAAAACCAACGCCACGCTCAAACGTCCGCACAAAAATATGGTTTTGACCTAAAACTTCAACAAAACTAACATTAACACCATCTGGAAAGTAAGGATTCTGGCCATCATTTAAATAACCAGCAATTCGACCTAATTCTGGGCCCAATAGTGTTGTATGATCAACAAAACTGATTAAATGCGGATTGGGTACCGCAACCGCCGTAAAAGCTAATTGTTTCGACAACGCTGGGATTTTAGTCTGATGTAATTCAGCTAAGTCAGCAACGTGCATCCCTATATCAGTCGCTTTAAAACTAACCGGAGAAATTTCAGCCTGGAAAGTTTTAACTTCAGGCGCTAAGTCCTGCGCTTGTTTAACATTAAGATCTGCATACATGGTTTCGATTTTAAAATTGGTTTGCTGCTTCTGTTCTGATAGGTAGCGGGCAACCGTGCGAATACCATTACCACACATTGACGCCTCACTACCATCAGCGTTGATTACCCGCATCTTACCAGTAACCTGCGGATGACTAGAATCATCTACATATAAAACACCGTCAGCACCACCGGCTAAACCAGTTTCGCGATCCGTTACCTGCTGCGTTGCTTGCTTTAATTCAGCTTCACTTAAGCGATGCGCTAGCTTAGTTTGATCGAGAATAAAAAAATCGTTTTCCGATCCATGTACTTTGGTTAATGTGACATCCATTGTTACGACACCTCGACTCCACAATAAGTGGCTAATTTTTTCTAGACAAATTTTTTATCGATCTAGGCAATAATATTCGCTGATCACAATTCCGCTTATCAAAGATCGCGTTCAAGTATTTATCAGCTAAATTGATGAATAATCACCTGTATTAGTTACTGAAATTAAAATACAGTGTAGCATAAATGAGAAAAAAAAACTACGTGACTACTTATTTTTAGTCAAAAGAAAAAGGATCACCATAAGTAACTTACGGTGATCCTTAACCTTAGTCAACATTACACACGATCAACTAAACTAATCTTCAAACCCTTCAGTAACAGCTTCCGGGAAATGTTCTTCAACGATTTTAGCGCAACGGCCACAGAATTTCGGTAATTTAGGATCAACACCGACATCCGTCCGTGTCATGCGGCAACGAGGGCAAACTTCTCCCGCTGCATGTTCGATCGTCACTTTAACGTCCCCGAAATCAGCAGCATCAGCTGGTGCGCTTGTTTGGTCCGCAGCAACTTCTAAATCAGAAACGATCAGGATCTGCATCACATTTGCATCTAATGCATTTAAAAGCGCCTTAACGGTTGCATTAGGATACAAGGTCACTTTAGCTTCCAGTGATTTACCGATCACCTTAGCATCCCGCGCTTCCTCAAGTGATTTCAAAACATCAGAACGCAGATCCATAAAGTTAGTCCATAATTCCAATAAATCAACTTCATCAGTAAAGTGATCCACCACTGGCATCTCGGCTAACTGTACGTAATCTTCTGGTTCATGTAAGAAGCCCCAGACTTCTTCTGTTGTATGCGGCAAGATCGGCGTCAATAATTTAGTTAGATCAACTAAAACATTGTACATCACCGTCTGCATTGCCCGACGTTTTGGATCAGCCGCCGTCTCAATATAGACAATATCTTTAGCAAAATCCAAGTAAAAGGCTGAAAGATCTGCCGTAATAAAATTGCTGACCTGTTTGTAAACTGTCGCAAAATCATATTGATTATACGCCGCTAAAGCAGCTGACTTAACTTGATTCCAGCGAATCATTAAATATTTATCCACTGATTGTAGATCATTATAATCAAGCGCATCAGTGGCTGGATCAAAATCAGTCGTATTAGCTAATAAGAAACGAAGCGTATTACGAATCTTACGATAACTATCAGAAACTTGCTTGAAGCCTTCCATTGAAACGCGTACATCGGCCGATGAATCAACGGTTGCAACCCACAAACGGATAATTTCGGCACCCATTTGTTTAATGACCTTTTCAGGCGCAATTGTATTGCCTAATGATTTACTCATTTTATGGCCATCTTTATCCATCGTGAATCCTTGAGAAACGATTTGCTTGTAAGGTGCTGCACCAGAAACCGCTACGCTTGTGATCAAACTTGAATTGAACCAACCACGATATTGATCAGAACCTTCCAAATATAGATCAGCTGGATAAGTCAGGTAATCACGTTCAGCCAATACACCTTGATGTGACGAACCAGAATCAAACCAAACATCCATGATATCTGTTTCTTTAGTGAACTGACCATTTGGTGAATGTTCACTGGTGAAACCGGCTGGTAATAAATCTTTGGCTTCGCGATCAAACCAAATACTAGAACCGTGTTTAGCAAATAAATCAGCTACGTGGTCAATTGTTTCTGGTGTGATGATTGCTTCACCATCTTCACCATAGAAAATTGGTAACGGAACACCCCAAACTCGCTGACGTGAAATTACCCAATCACCGCGATCACGGATCATATTGTACAAACGTGTTTTGCCCCAAGATGGCGTGAAGGAAACTTTTTCAATTGCCGCCAAAATTTCATCACGAAAGGCATCAACTGATGCAAACCATTGTGGTGTTGAACGGAAAATAACTGGTTTCTTCGTCCGCCAATCCATTGGGTAACTGTGCAAATAGGGTTCCTGCTTCAACATTAAGCCTGCAGCAATAACTTTTTCAATCGCTAACTTATTAGCATCTTCATAAAACAAACCTTCAAAACCAGGTGCTTCATCAGTTAAACGACCTTGATCATCAACTGGAGAAAGAATCTCTAAACCATATTTTTTACCAACTTTAAAGTCATCGTCACCTAAGCCAGGCGCAGTATGTACCAAGCCAGTCCCTGAATCAAGGGTTACATAGTCACCTAACATCACTAAAAGATCACGATCATAAAATGGATGGCGTGCCGTCATATATTCCATTTCACGACCCTTAAGTGTTTGGACGGTTTTAACATCTTGCCAACCAGATTTTTCAGCTAAAGTACTAACTAATTCAGAGGCAACTACAAATTTCCGGTCTTCACCGCTGGGCTGGACCACTGAATAATCATAATCAGCTGACACCACGATGCCTTCACTAGATGGAATTGTCCATGGTGTAGTGGTCCAAACAACAAAGTAAGTATCTGTATCCAAGAGACCCTTACCATCTTTGACTTGTTCGCCATAGTAGGCTGATGGTGATTCGATATCTTTATATTCCAATTCTGCTTCAGCTAAAGCAGATTCTGAAGATGGTGACCAATGAATTGGCTTGTTCCCACGATAGATATAACCTTTTTTAGCCATTTCACCAAAGACGCGAATTTCGCGTGCCTCAAATTCTGGTGCTAAAGTCAAATAAGGCCGCTCCCAGTCAGCTGATACACCTAAACGCTTAAAATCAGTTCTTTGCTTGTCTACTTGCTCCAAGGCATATTTATGACAAAGTGCACGGAATTCAGAAATTGACATTTTTTTACGATCGTAGCCTTGCTTAGTCAATTGTTGTTCGATCGGTAAGCCATGCGTATCCCAGCCGGGAACATATGGTGCACGGAAGCCTGACATCGACTTAAAGCGAACGATAATATCCTTACTAATTTTGTTCAAAGCATGGCCAATATGGATATTCCCATTAGCATATGGAGGACCATCATGAAGCACAAAAGTTGGCTTACCCTCATTTAATTTTTGTCGTTGCTCGTACAGATTATTTTCTGCCCAAGCTTTTTGCCATTCGGCTTCGCGGACAGGTAAATTTCCTCGCATCGGAAACTTAGTTTTACCTAAGTTTAAAGTGTCTTTTACACGCATTAAAATCGCTCCCTTTTATCATAAATATACTTAATTAAATGATCTTGGTGTACTATTTCAGCAGTAGGCTCTGATTAGACTTAGTCACCACTAGTTACGCAAATAAAAAAGACCTCATCCCTAATTGGGACGAAGCCGTCGTGGTACCACCCAGATTTAGAGTGCACAATGGCACTCTCTCAATTGTAGTTTTAACGACTACAAGGCCGGCAACACTTACTAATGGTTCACTGTTGCATCAAAGCAAAGATGATCCACTAATTGTTAGAGCACCGTCAACCTTCCACCTAATGTCGACTCGCTGTTGTGATAGCAATTAGCTTACTGTTCTTTGTGATTATTTATCAAAATTTTCTGAATCAGGTTCGACTGCTGGCTGATCACCAATACCGGCTGCTTCACTAGTGTTGTCAGGGAAAATAATCATCGTTTCCCCAGGTGTATCGTTACTAGTTGATGCAGCTGTAGCATCTGCCGCGCCAGCACTCACTTGACTAATAGCTTGCGCAACTGCTGATTGGTTTGAGTTTACGCTATTTGCTTCGGAATTGTCAAGCCGCTGTTGTAAGATTTTTTGGATAGCTTCATCTTGTGAGCCATCATCATGGGCCAATAATTCGTCCCAATCTTTACTACGCACAATTTCTAATTGAGATTCTAGCATAACTTGCAGACGTTGGCGGAAAACGCGGGTTTGTTTCTTCAAATCTTCGGTTTCGATCGTGATCTGCTTAGCCTTTTGTGATGCATCTGCCAAAATTCGGTTTGATTTCTCAGTTGCTTCACTTAATAGGCTTTGTGTATTTTTCTGTGCTTCTTGATCAATGATCTCAGCTTCTTTTTGTGCATTGGTCTTAACTTTATCAGCTGCTTCTTGAGCCACAATAATTGATTGATTAAGGGCGTCTTTTAATTGATTGAAGTAAGTGACTTTTTCTTCACTTGCCTTCAAAGCAGTTTGTAGATCATCTTTTTGCTTTAAAACCGCTTCATAATCTTTAATAATTTGGTCAAGAAAGTCATTAACTTGATCTTGATCGTAGCCACGCATCTTTACATTAAATTCCTTGTTATGAATATCCAACGGGGTTAATGCCATATGAATCCCTCCAAAAAACTATTTTCGTAAAACGCCAAGTAGCAAACGGTACTTTTCCTTCTTGGTCCTACCTTCGATCTCATGTAACTGAATCCGACCATAACCACGTACAGAAATAATGTCGCGTAGACCTAGTTCAAAGTCTGGCCGGTCAAATTCTTGCCAGTTCAACTTTATTTTACCATTTTCAACTAATTCTTTCGAACGTTGGCGCGAAATATTGTAAACTGACGAAATTAGACTGTCAACGCGCAATGAACTTGTTGCGGTATGCTCCATCACCCAAGCATCTTTGGGTACCAATAATTCGGTATAATCCTTGGGCTCTAAACGAACACCAATGCGCCCAATCTTAACGATCTGTGTTTGAATATAATCCGCCATATTCGCTGTGACGCAGAATTGCCAGCGATCGCCATCCGTCATAATATCGCCGAACATTTCTCGCTTAATTCCGGCGTTGACTAAGGTACCCAAAATTTTACCATGCGATAGCGTTGAAAATTTAGTTGGGTAATGAATTTCAAATAGTTGAATCGCAAAATCATCTTGCGTTGGCGTGAAGTAATCCGGATAAAGCAATGCTCGCTTACGTTCTGCTGCACCATAACCGCCATCAAAGCGATAGTGTTGTTCACCCTTTTCACCGACCAAAGCCTCCACAATATATTGTTGGCGTGGATCTAAAAAGTCAGTTAAATATGGACGATACTGGTCACTAACATCTTGTAGCCAACCAGCTACTTGATCAATAAATGGCGCTTCTTCTTTACGAAAATGTTGGTAAATGTTCTCGTCCATAGTCACTGTCCTCCTTTTAAACCAGACGCACTAAACTATATATTGTTTAAATTAATGCCGGTAATATTAATTGAGCTAATGCTGCCACGCCATATTGGGCCATCCCTAAAACTAATAAGGCGATCATCGGTGCGAAACTTAAGCCCGCGATCGGCGGCACAAAGCGATAAAAAATATTTAGATAAGGTTCACTAAGACGACCGAGTAGCTGTCCTAACTTGGTTTGATAGGCATTCGGGAACCACGACATCAACACATAGATCACTAATATAAACATATAAATGTCGATCAAACGATTTAGAAGATAAAAAATACCACTGACAAGTGCAAGCAACGCATAACCTCCCTGCTATTAATCGTGTTTATTCAACCTAGCCTAAGCCATCCTTACGCAGGATATCAGATAAGTTACCATCAATTTCAAAATTAGCCGGGGTACATAGAAAAATATCATCACCAATGCGCTCAATGTCACCATTGATCGCAAAAACTGTACCCGTTAAGAAATCAACGATTCGTTTAGCTTGCGCCTGATCGATTCGATTAAAACTCAGAACTACTGCCCGACTATTTAATAAATGGGTCGCAGCTTCTTTAACATCTGAATAAATTCTAGGTTCAAAAATAACGATCTTGCTTGCTTTACTAGGTGTCGCATTCATAGGAACAACCTTCTTATTGTTAGTCGGTGTACTCCGATATTGTGGTGCTTTGGCTGAATTGTTTGGCCGTGCCGGCGTCGGTTCACTTACCTTTTTTTCTTGTGAGGCCGGCTCCGTGTAAAATTCGTCATCGTCGCTCATACCAAAAAACTTACTCAAATTCAATTTACTAAATGCCATTTTCTGACCTCCCTTTCGCTAAGTGAAACTAATTGCTATCACGGTTAAATATAACTTGATTCAGTTAAGTCGCTACGTCTATATAATAACAGACTTCACTATTGAAATAACGCGGTACCAACACGAACAAAAGTCGCACCTTCTAAAACTGCGATCCGGTAATCCCGCGACATTCCCATGCTTAGTTCACGACAAGGCGCATACGCTAAGTGGCGTTGTACTATCGCATCACGCTGTAAGCGTAATTTTTTAAACAACTCATGCAGCAACACGTCATCAGCATCGATTGGTGCCATTGTCATTAAACCGATCACGCGTATCTTAGTAAAGTCAGCTAACGCCGTAATAAAGGCATCAACTTCGGCTAATTCAATACCAGATTTAGCTGCTTCGCCGGATACATTAACTTCGACAAAACAATCAATTGGCTTGTGTGCTCGCTTCTCGATTTCCGCGGCTAAACTGACACGATCTAATGAATGTAAATAAGTGACTTGATTGATCACTTGTTTAACCTTGCGCTTTTGCAAATTACCAATAAAGTGCCACTTTAATTCAGGAGCCGTTAATGCTGCTTGCTTCTGGGCTAACCCATCAGGACGATTTTCAGCTAGGTCAAGCATACCAGTTGCAACTACCGCTTGTGCTTCTGCTATCGAATGATACTTTGTAACTGCCACTAAAGTAACGGGATCTGTTCGACCCGCTTCAAGACATGCGGCCGCAATTGTTTGTTGAACCTGATGAATATTTTCTGCAATTGACATTCCGCTGTCTCCTTTAGCTGCTCAAAGTCGATTTAATAATCCTGCTAGATACCGAGTCAGCCTAGTTACGCCGACGCCGGAAAAATGGTGGTTTATCTAAACCGCCGCTTTCGCCTTCTTCGCTACTATCGGTGTCTGTCCGCCGGAAAATATCAAAGTCAGTTTTTTCAGTTTTAGTAAAATTATTATCGTCACCTGCCGATGCTTGCCGTTGGCTTGGTTCTTGGCGAATATCCCAATTACCAAATGGATCATCATTACGTTTGCTGTTGCCCGCAGTTCGCTGCGTGTTAGCTGTAGCAGAAGTCGGAGCTGCTTCATTGGACCGTGGTGCTTCAAAGCCACGACTAGCAGCTTGATTATTCAAATTACGTCGCGCTGGCTGTGTCTTCTTGTCATCATCAATTCCGGTTGCGATCACGGTAACAATAACTTCATCACCTAAACTTTCGTTGATCGATGTCCCAAAAATAATATTAACATCACTAGTTGCTGCTTGTGACACAATATCTGAAGCATCCTGGGCCTCAAATAAGGACAAATCAGGACCACCAGTGATATTAAGTAAGACTTGTTCTGCACCATCGATCGAAGTTTCTAATAAAGGTGAAGAAATTGCTTTTTTAGTTGCTTCGCCAGTTCGATTTTCACCGGTTGCGGAGCCAATCCCCATCAAGGCTGAACCTTGATTTTGCATTACTGTTTTAACATCGGCAAAATCCAAGTTCACGTAACCTGGTGAAGTGATCAAATCAGAAATACCTTGAACACCCTGACGTAAAACATTGTCAGCTTCCTGGAAAGCTTCCAACATTGGCGTCTTCTTATCGACAACTTCTAATAAACGATTGTTAGAAATAATAACCAAGGTATCAACGTGCTGCTTCATTTCGGCAATACCCTCAGCGGCATTTTTAGCACGCTTAGGCCCTTCAAAACTAAATGGCCGTGTTACGACCCCAACTGTTAAGGCACCTAAGTCTTTGGCTGCCTTAGCGATGATTGGAGCAGCGCCGGTACCAGTCCCACCGCCCATACCAGCAGTGACGAAAATCATGTCGGCCCCTTTAAGTGCTTCCGTTAAGGCTTCTTCGCTTTCTTCGGCTGCTTTTTGGCCAATTTCTGGTGTTGCGCCAGCGCCGAGACCACGCGTTAGCTTTGCTCCTAATTGAATCTTAGTTTCTGCATCTGAGTTATCTAACGCTTGAACGTCAGTATTAGCGGCAACAAATGCGACCCCTTTAACGTCTTCAGCGATCATACGATTAACGGCGTTACCGCCGGCACCACCGACACCGATCACTTTAATAACAGCCCCAGTGTTTTGTGTTGAATCTAAAGAAAATTCCATAACTTGTATCCTCCTAATAATCTACTAGCGCCATTATTCAAAGAAATTACTAATAAACTTCCTGATGCCGGCGAAACGCTCTTTCTTTGGTTCTGACGCTTCATTTTGGGTTGTTGGCTGATTGTTTGCGGGTCGGAATTGCTCACGCTCAGGTTTAACGACTTCCTTTGCAGTATAACTGCCCTTTAATGTACTTTGAACGATCATATCGATCTCGCTTAAATTAGCTGAATAGCTGATCAAGCTCAACGCTTGGGCAAATGAAGGATGCCGCAATCCCATTTCATCGGGGATATACAGTTTAACATTATGCTCAAAAACATCACCGGCTAACTCGACGATCCCTGGTAGTGCGGTAACACCACCAGTCATCACAATACCACCAGGTAGATCTAATGCACCAACTTTACGCAAAGCCTGATTCATTTTTTCAAAAACCTGGGTCAATCTTGCTTCAATGATCTCAGCAAGATATTTTTCATTGACCGTCACAGGTGCTTCCTTACCAACAACTTCAACCGGAAAATTTTCTTCAGAAGAAGCTTGTAACGAATCAGCATAACCGTAGTCACGCTTAACCTTTTCAGCACTATCAAATGATGTATTCAATACGACGGAAATATCTTTGGTGATATAGTCGCCGCCTTCTTGGTCAACATAAGTATATTTTAATTTATGATCATGGATCACTGCGGCCGTACTTTGACCACCACCTAGATCAATTAAGACAGTTCCGAAATCTTGTTCACCATCGCTTAAAGCCAGCTTACCAAGACTCAATGGATTAACAACTAATTCTTTTAAAATGAGACCAGCGCGTTCAATACATTTTTGCATATTATGAATAACTGTTTTTGGTGCAGTTAACAAAATACCATGCATTTCCAAACGAACACCGATCATACCGCGTGGATCTTTGATTCCGTCAAAACCATCAACAATAAATTCATCAGGAATAATCGTTAAAATATCCCGTTCTGGTGGTAGATTGCGGACCAGTGCAGCGGCAGCTACATTTCTAACATCGCTGTCGTTAATTTCTTTTGATTCGTCTGCAACTGCGATCATCCCTTGACACGGCTCAATTTCGAGTAAGTTTGCTGGAATGCCTGCCGTAACTTCATGAATCTCAATATTAGCTTTTTGTTCAGCTTGTCGAACAGCCTTCTGGATCGCAGCGACCGCCTTATCAATGTCGACCACGACGCCGCGGCTCAAACCTTCGGAACGCTCACTACCCACTCCAATAACATTCATTTGTCCTTTAACATATTCCGCGACAATAACCTTTATTGAGGTGGTTCCAATATCAAGCCCAACGTATATGCCTGTATTTCCCATAAGCGGTGGAACCTCCTTGAAACAATTTTTAATTGATTTTTTAATTACACTATATGATTAGATTTTAACACACTCAAAGTTGGTTTTAAAAGCCCTATCATTAAGGTTAAACACGTTTTCATATATCTTGACGAAATTTTAATTTTAAAATGGGTAAGAGTAGGCGCCAACCTCCAAATTAACCGTCCCTTTTTTTTGCATTTCTTTAGCAATATTTGGATAATATTGCATTTTTTTTGCAAAAGTTGAGATCGTCGCATAAACCTGGTTACCATCATTCATATATAAATGTACCCGTTCTGGATTCAATTTAGTCGGCGTAAATTGAATCTCCGAGATGCCATTGCGGACAGTACTCGGCAACTTACGTGCTTGTTTGATCATTTGCTGCAACTTGGCACCAGATTTAAAGTGACTATAAACTGAATGGTTGCTCGTCGGTTGTGCGGTGCTGTCCTTAGCGATAACGCCATTTTCTAAAATCGGATAATAGCGCGTTCCGCGCACCAAGAGACCAACTGTTTTATATGTTTTAATTTTCAACTTGACATCACGAAAATTTTGAACCGCCAATGTGGCTGACTTAATTTTAGGTTCGCTAGTGGTCATTTTCTTTGTGATCGTGCGCTGTTTTAGCAAAATACCAACAACTGAATCACTGGTTTTAATGCCACTAGCATCAATGACCGTTTGTTCACTTAGTGGGCTTTGCTGATCACTAGTCACGCTCAGTAAACCAACTTTGCTAAGTGGTGACATAAAATACCCAGCAATAATTAAAATAATGACTAAGATGCTGAGTAAAAAAGTTAATCGACGCACCAAATGCTTACGTCGTAGCTCCTTCAACCGTGGTAGTTTATGTTCAATTGTTGGTTCCGGACGTGTGGTTGAATCTGCCTGTGTTTTTTGCTGTTGCTGATAAGCTTCCCAAGGTGTCAGCGCGGACGCCGGATCCTTATCAGTCGATTTTGATTTAGGACGCTTGATCCATTTTTTTGCCATCCGCGCACCTCTTTTCATTGTTTGATTTTAGATCAAGTCACTTAAAGACAGCTGGTACGCGGTCCCTAATGGATTAAATCCTGCATGACTTTGATCAAACGATCGGCAGCATCGGGTACCCCTAACTGTCGTGCTTGCTCGCCCATTGCTTGGCGCCGCACTGGATCAGTCATTAACTGGTCAGTTACCTTAAGCAACGTTGCGCCAGTCAATTGATCTTCAGTGATCATCTCAGCGGCTTGATGCGTAACTAAACTTTGTGCGTTTTTGGTCTGATGATCATTCGTCACGTAGGGGCTGGGGACCAGGATCGATGGAATACCTAGCGCAGTGATCTCAGCTAGTGAAGTCGCCCCGGCCCGGCCTAAAATAACCGCAACATCTGGCAACACAGTCTGCATATCACTGATATAAGGAACCACCGCAATATTAGAGCCAACTGTTTTGTCTTGTAGTGCTGTCTGAATTTTAGCATAATGCACCTGGCCAGAAACAAATAACACCTGATAGTTTTTTTGATTTAGTTCAGATAGCGCCGCCAGGAAGGCTGAGTTGATCCGTTCAGCACCCCGACTTCCACCAAAAATCAGTAAGGTCGGCACTGTAGTTTTTAATTTAAAATCAGATAAGCGCTGATTCGGCTGAATTCCTGCTACTTGTTGTGCCCGGGGATTCCCAGTTAAAATCACTTTTTGCTTAGGAAATTGCGTTGCCACTTCTGGAAATGCAATTGAAATACGATCAACAAAGTGTCCCAGAAAACGATTAGTTATTCCAGCAACACTATTTTGTTCATTGATCACCGTTGGAATATGTAACTGTGTTGCTGCAAATAACACTGCACTGGAGACATAGCCACCAGTCCCAACAACAACATCAGGCTTAAACTCACGTAAAATCTTTTTAGCCCGGTGGGTACTTTGTAAAAACAGCTTCAGTGTTTTTAAATTATCTAAGGACAACGAACGTTTGAATCCTTGCAATTTGATGGCTTCAAATGGAATTTGCTTTTGACGGATGATCCGGCTTTCTAACCCTTTTTCCGTTCCAATGTATAAAACATCATCTAATAGATTCCGTTCCTTTAAGCGTTCGAGTACCGCCAAGGCTGGATAAATATGACCACCAGTTCCACCGCCTGAAAAAATTACACGCATAAGATTTAGTTCGCCCCATTTCCTTTGATCAAATCAGCTACACCGTCAATAAAAATCTGCCCACGCACTTCAAAATTCGGGTACTGATCCCAGCTAGCATTAGCTGGTGACAGTAAAATGATATCGCCTGACTGACTCTTAGCATACGCGATCGGTAAAGCCGTCGCCACGTTTTCGACGATTTGAATATCCTTAATTCCGGCCGCTTCACCCGCTTGTGCTAATAGTTGCGCCGTTTCACCAAATAATAACAAGCTTTTAACGTGTGCTTGTAACGCAGGGGCTAAACGTTCAAAGGTAAAGCCACGGTCCAAGCCACCAGCTAATAAAATCACTGGCGCTTTAAAGCCCTTTAGCGCCATTTCAGTTGCTTCAATATCCGTCGCCTTAGAATCATTATAGAAACGCCGACCTTGCCATTCAGTGACAAACTGTAACCGATGCTTAACACCAGTAAAAGTCCGTAATACTTCACAGATCGCGTCATTACTTTGACCAGAAATTTTTGCCACTGCAATCGCCGCTAAAGCATTTTCAACGTTATGGTCACCTGGTATATTTAATTCACTTGTTGGCATCAGCACTTCATCACGATAGCAGAATTGCCCGTCTTTAACGTATGCCCCATCTGTGCTTAAGCCCTGACGTGAAAACGGAACGATTTGTGCCTTAGACTGCTGGCTTAACTCGCGCCATTCTGCTTGATCCCAGTTAACAACAAAGTAGTCAGTTGCGGTTTGGTTCATGGTGATTCGCATTTTCGCCTTAATATAATTAGCCCGACTGCCATGATAATCAATGTGCGCTGTGTAAATATTAGTCAAGACCGCAATATGTGGTTGCAGCTTAGTAATCCCCATTAACATAAAGCTAGAGAGTTCAGTTACCATTACATCGTTAGCGGTCACCTTCTGGGCCACTTCAGTTGCTGGCACACCTATGTTGCCAGCAACATAAGCCTTGCCAGCCGACCGCTGTTGATTAAGCATCTGAGCGATCAAGGTCGTTGTCGTCGTTTTACCATTGGTCCCAGTGACCCCGATCATAGGCGCTGCTGAAATTTCATAAGCCAATTCGGGCTCAGTAATAATCGGAATTCCTTTTTCCTGAGCTTTTTTAACCAAGGGATTGGAATAAGGAATGCCAGGATTTTTAACCATTAATTTAAAATCTTCGTCCAGCAAAGCAAGCGGGTGACTACCAGTGATCACCCGAATACCTTCAGCTAGTAATGATTGTGCATCTGGATTTTCTTCAAAGTCCTGCTTGTCGTTGACCGTTACTAATGCCCCTAATTTAGCTAACAGCTTAGCCGCATGGAAGCCACTTTTTGCTAAACCTAATACCAACACTTTTTTGTTTTGATAATCCGTTACTGAATTCAAGAATATTCGCTCTTTTCCACTTTTGGTTAAAATTTTATGATTTGACTACAGAAAAGCTATTAAATAAATAATGGCACAAAGTAGTCCAAAACTCCAGAAGGTTAATACAACACGCCACTCTGACCAACCAAGCATTTCAAAATGATGGTGGATCGGGCTCATTCTGAAAACGCGCTTGCCGGTCAACTTGAAAACGGAAACCTGGATCATCACACTGGCAGTTTCAATAACGAAAACTAACCCGATCAATAGCAGTGATAATTCACGATGTAGCAGAATTGAAACCGCTGCTAAGGCACCACCTAAAGCTAATGAACCCACATCACCCATAAAAATTTTGGCCGGTTTATGATTAAACCAGAAGAAAGCGATCAGCCCGCCGATAACGGTTAGACAAAAAATCAAGATGTCGGTGCGCCCTTCCTTGTATGCGATCACGGCATAAGTTGCAAAAGCAATCGTTGCAGTTCCGGCAACTAAGCCATCCAAGCCATCGGTTAAGTTAACTGCATTTGAGAACCCAACCAACCAAACTAGGATAAATAAAATATACAGTACGCTGAGATTAAGGTGACCGATCAACGGTAGATCAAACGCCAAGGGTAACCCTTCATAAATATAAACCGCGGTGAAAACCAAACCACCAACGATCTGGCCTAATAATTTTTGCCAAGCACGTAATCCCAGGTTACGTTTCTCGAATAGCTTGATCGAATCATCCATGAAGCCTAACGCACCATACAGAATTAAGATAAATAAAGTGATCCACGCCTGTACGGTCATTTGTTGCTGCCAATAACCCACCCAGATAGTGGAAATGACACTGGCAATCAAAAATACTAGACCACCCATAGTCGGCGTCCCTGATTTTTTTTCATGCCATTTTGGTCCTTCTTCGCGGATCATCTGGCCTTCTTTTTTCATCCGGAAATAGCCGATAAACAATGGCAACACAATAAATGTGATGGCAAAGCTACTGACCAGCGGAATCAACATCTGCGTAAATTGCATAACTTTCTTACTCCCTACTCTTATTCATTAAGGCTTACTTAACGTGACAGTGATCGTCTTGGCTGAATTTAATAATCCTTTTGCTGCCAAACTCTGTTTAGTTGCATAACCCGTTCCTTTAATTGTGATCTGTTTTCCTGTAAGTTCAGCTAATTTCAAAATATCACTTTTCGACCAACCAGTAACATCAGGCATGGTCATTGCCCCATTCGTTAAGAGCATTGCCCGTTGATCATCTAAAATCACTTCATTTGTCAGTGGCATCTGTTGCACGACTGTATCCCCAGTACCGATCTGCACTGTCTGGATGCCTGCTTTCGTCAGCGCAGCCGTTGCCGCACTGACCGTTTTACCACTGATACTAGGCATCGTAGTCTGTGTGTCAGCCGTCGAAGTTCCACTATCATAGTCCAACGCGCGCTTCATCAATGGATTAAAGATCTCTGATAAAATCTCACTAGCCGGTTGCGACATGTTTTGTGGCTGTTTCATCGTGATATACAGTACATATTTAGGATCACTGGCCGGTGCCATACCGACAACTGAGAAAATATAGTTATTATCTCCGGTCAAATAACCACCACCATTAGGATTACTAATTTGCGCAGTCCCTGTTTTAGTAGCAATTTTGTAGCCTGGTATTTGATAAGATAATCCTGTCCCGTAGCTCTTGTACGTGACATCCTGCATATCTTGTAGAACTTGACTAGCCGTTGACTTACTAATTGGTGTGCCTACCTGATGCGGCTTATACTTAGTCGTTTTACCGGTTGTTGGATCAGTTACCTTAGACACAATTTGTGGTTGCATTTCCTTACCGTTATTGGCGATTGCTGTAAAGCCCTGCATCATTTGCATAACCGTGACATTGATCCCTTGACCAAATGAAGTTACTGCTTGATCAGAAGTATGCTCAAATTGAATACTCCCACTGACTTCACCAGATAATAGGGATTTAGTTTTACTCATAAATTGGAATTTCTTAAGGTACTCTAACCATTTATCCTTGCCTAACGTCTGCTCAATTTTAACGAAACCAACGTTACTAGACAATGGAAAAGCTTTGCTTAACGGAATCGTTCCCCAGCCAGTTTGATTCCAGTCATGCACCGTTGTGCCACCAACTGTGACCTGACCTGACTGATAAGGGGTATCCGGTTGATATTTACCCGCATCAATCGCTGACGCAAGTGTGAAGATTTTCATGACCGATCCTGGCTCATAGGAATCACCAACTAAAGTATCGCGCCAAAAACTACCTAGACCAGAACCAGTTTCTGGATTAAAAGTTGGCCGTTGCGATGCGGCCAAGATTTGTCCCGTTTTTGGATTCATTAATACTGCATTTAACTGCTCCGGCTGATATTTAGTTTGTACGTTAGACATCAAAGTTTCCAAATAGGTTTGCAAACGTGAATCCAAAGTCAGATAAACATCTTGCCCATTTTTGGCTGCTTTTTGCTTGGCTTGAGTGTGTGGCAATTGGTAACCGTAAGAATCTTCTTTAATTTTCTTAACGCCATTGGTTCCAGTTAATGTGCTATTCAGTGTCTTTTCAAGACCCATAACACCAGCTAAATTTTGGGCAGTCCCGCCTTTAGTAGTCGCGTTTTGTTGTTGCGCCAAACCAATTTGGTGTGAGGCAAAGATTCCGTTTGGATACAAACGCGATGGTGTTTCGGTAAAGTAGACCCCATTCAGGTCAGCTTTATTAATCGCCTGTTTAATGGTTAAAGATAAGCCCTTACCGGCACTACCAAATTCTACTTGGAACGTTTTCGAGTTGGCTGGATTCAGGCGTTTTAATATAGCAGCTTTATCTAGTGGCAAATATTTACTCAATATTGTCGCTACCTTAGCTTTGTCGGTAACGTACAATTTTTTGTCGTTGATGCCCGTATAGTTTTTATCTAAAACCGCGTAAACAGAGTAAGTGGTAGAATCTTCAGCAATCGGCGCACCGTTAGCATCATAGATTGTCCCCCGTTTAGCGCGTAAAACTGTACTACTATCATATAAGGCACTTGCCTTTTGGGTTAAATTCTCATCATTGACGTGACCACTGATCACGATATAAGAAAAACGAAAGACGAACAGAAGAAAAACCACCACTAAAATGAAAAGAAAGAACCCGCCAAAAACTTGGCGGTTCCACCGTGGATTCTTCTTGCCCATCGATCGTTTATTACGTGGTACCTTCATTTACCGACATTCCTTATGTTTGCTTCGTTAAAAGTTAGACCATCTTTAGCTGCAACTGTGTTCAAATGACTAGACTGCATAATCTCGTTGATCGTCTGTTTAGCGTCACTGTTTTTAGCTTGTACTGCAGAAATCGTTTGTTCAACATCTTGTAGACTGCGCTGTGCATTAGCAACAGAGATTTGTGTTGCAACAATAACGGTTGCTAAAGCGACCACTGCTATTCCAGTCACTGTAAGTAAAATTTTTTCAAAAGCAGAGACGGCCACACGACCTGCAGGAATTGCCTGTGGTTGTGTTGCTGGATCAATTTTAGTTGCTGGCGCTGTTTCTGCCGGCGCTTTAATATGTATATCTGGTTGGGGCATGCTGGGCGCAACTGGCTCAGCTAATAATGAATAATCTCTTGCTGCACTTTCATCTGCCATACTTCACCACATCCTTAAAGCTTTTGTTTTTCAGCAACTCGAAGCCGTGCACTACGGGAACGTCGATTTTCATCAACCTCTGCTGCTGTTGGTTCTATTGGTTTTTTTGTTATGATCTTCAATTCTGGTAGTTCACCACTACCTTGAATTGGTAACCCATGAGGAATTTCAGGAACACGCGCATGTTCACGATAAATCGTCTTAACCACGCGATCCTCTAATGAATGGAAACTAATAACACTAATACGGCCGCCTAGGGCTAATAAGCCAATGGCTGACTCTAATGAAGCTTCTGCCGCACCAAGCTCGTCATTAACGGTGATCCGTAGTGCTTGGAATGAGCGTTTTGCCGGGTGACCGCCTTTACGTCGTGCTGCTGCAGGAATCGCTGACTTAATAATTTCTGCTAACTGTAAAGTCGTTTCAATCGGCGTAACAGCACGAGCACGTTCGATCGATCGCGCCACACGCTTGGCAAACTTGTCTTCACCGTAACGGTATAAGATTCGCTCTAGATCAGCATAAGGCCACTCATTAACGATCGTTCGTGCTGTCAATGTTGCGGTTCGGTCCATCCGCATGTCCAAGGGGGCATCTAATTTATAACTAAAGCCGCGCGCCGCCTCATCGAACTGTGGTGACGAAACGCCTAAATCATACAAGATACCATCAATTTGGCTAACACCACGCTGCGCCAATTCGGCTTTTAAATCACGGAAGTTAGCCTTGATGAAGCTAACTTTACCGGCATCATGTTCAGCCCGTAACCGCTGTTTACCGTTATCAATTGCCGTTTGGTCCTGGTCAAATGCGTACAGATGACCATCGCCGGTCAGGTGACTTAGTAGCAAAGCACTATGGCCACCACCACCCAGTGTTGCATCAACATAAATTCCATCCGGCTTAACCTGTAAGCTGTCAACGGTCTCATTTAATAATACAGTTTGATGCTTAAACACCGTCATTACACTCATCCATTCATTCTAAAAGTCTAAAAGTCAAAATCCAACATATTTTCAGCAATCGAATCAAAATTCTCCGCAATTTCAGCGCTGGAAGTTGCCCAACGTTCAGCATCCCAGATCTCGATTCGAGAAGAAACACCGATCATGACGCATGCCTTAGTCAATCCTGCATGCGTGATCAACGATTGTGGTAAATTAATTCGTCCTTGCTTATCTAATGTACATTCGGTGGCCGCTGAATAGAAGAAACGTACAAAGGCACGCGCATCCTTCTTAGTCAAGGGTAGTTGACGGAGCTTTTCTTCTAATGCTTGCCATTCAGATTGGGGGTAACCGAACAAACAGCCATCCATACCGCGAGTGACCACAAATTGATGGCCAAGCTCTTCCCGGAATTTAGCTGGAATAATCAAGCGTCCCTTCTGATCGATCGAATGACGAAACTCGCCCATGAACATTGGCAACACCCCCACAAATGTACAATTTTAGTCTACCACATCGCCCCACTTTCTACCATACTTTCCCTCAATAAATTAGTAAAAAAACTGCTTAAACTTTTCTAAAGTTGATACTAAACTAAAAAAACGACAAAATCAGCCGTTAAATCAAGCTGTAAGCCTTACCTTACAAACAAGATTCTTTACGTTGATTTTGTCGTCGCGTGTGTATTTAATACCACTGCAGCACCACTAATATTAGATAAGCAAGTAAACTAGGCGCGAAAAGTAATCGCCACCAAATTTTCAAAAAAGTTCGATATAAAATTTCGCCCCGCCGCCAGGCTAAACTGACCGCAACAAAAATGGCCATAATCGCCATAATAACAATTAATAAACTCGTTGCTTGATAACGGTAGCGAATCCAGATCAGGATATCACTAGCAAGTAACAGGCTAAACGTGACCCAGTCAACTGGTGCAATCCGCCATTTAAAATGAGTTAACCGCATTACCACACCAATGATCAATCCAATCACTGGTAGCAATACTCCCAGTACAAGCATTCACTCTGACCACCTTTTTCTTATTTCAGACAACTATCATGAAGTTACTGGCTTCACTTACATTTAGCCTACGGGAAAAGTGTTAAAATAACAAGGATAGTTTAAATTAACCTTTCTTAATGAGGAGAAGCCGATATTGTGATTAATTACTTCCATACCGTAAACGACCAATTGCTGCCGCTCAACACTTATCAACGTAATTGCTGGGTTCATGTTGAACGACCAACCACGACTGAAATTAGCCAGCTGCAGTCCCGCTTTACCATTCCACGTGACTATTTGACCGCCGTATTAGATGATAAAGAAAATCCGCGCACTGAAGGCGTTGAGCAATCGATTATCGAACGACCTGCTTTGATCCTAACCCGGTTCCCCCACGAAACCGTTAGTCCTTTAGGCTATAATGAGTACACAACTTACCCTTTTGCAATTATCTTAACCGCTGATGCGCTGATCACCGTCAGTAACCATCCAGCACTCTTTGTTCGCGATTTTTTGTTACATCAACCGCGCTTGAATTCAGATAATCATGAACGTTTGACCTTGAAATTGATTTGGTTTATTAACAAAAGTTATCTTGATTGTTTGGACCAAAATAGTCATATGATGAATTCACTAGAAAAAACATTGACGCTAGCAACTGAGAATAACGATCTATTCCAGTTGACCGCGATGCAAAAGAGTTTAATTCGCTTCCAAAGTGCATTGCAGCAAAATAAACAGCTGCTAACAACCTTGCAAGACAGTGAATTCTATTTTGAAACTAAACCGTTCATTGAATTACTACGCGACATTCTAATTGAAAGCGATCAAGCCGCTACCATGACCGCGCAACAAAAGCAGATTATCGATGAGTATAATACTACGGTCAGCTCAATTGTTTCCAACAATCTAAATATTATTATGAAAGTTCTGACTTCAATTACGATCATTCTCACCATTCCAACAATTGTCGGTGGTATCTATGGTATGAATGTTCACTTGCCAGGTGCAAGCGGCGCTCACGCTTTTGCAGTTATTATTTTCTGGACCTTAGTTTGTTCTTGGCTGGCAGCTTGGTGGTTACGCCATCACCATTTTTTCTGAAACAATAATTGCAATTCACTTAGAAACAAGTTAAACTTATGCTAATTAATTCGATTGAGGTGGCAATAAAGCGTAATGAAAAAAGAAAAAACTAGCGGTTTCGCAAAACTAACTAAAGTCGTAATCTGGGTCATGTTAATTGCAACGCTTGGTGGTATGGTCATGACCGCCGTTGCAGCCTTTCAATAAGAAGCAAATCAACTAAAATACGGTATCTGCCACTTAGTAGTGGTAGATACCGTATTTTTTATAATTAAATTAAGCCGGCTGCATATTCTTAGGACTAAACAATTGTGGCGCACTGATCAATAGCAACACAACGACTACATTTGCCAAGATCAAATTTAGAATTGCGCTACTGCCATTCGCAACTAATGAGTAAAGCACCGGGCTCATCCCCTTAGGTGCATATGAACCCCAATAAAAAACGCCTGCTACAAAGTGAAAGAAATATTTAGCAAAGACACCAACCACAGTTGCACCCACTGCATAGCCAAACATCCGCCCACGCTGCTGGCGAAGCAACGCTTTTTGCAGTGAACTTGTGCCGATACCAATTAAACCAACAGCAGCAAAGGCCAAAGGATATTCAATTAGCCCTTGTATCGGATTCAAAAAACCACCACTACCAAAACCACGTAGAAATAGATCTAATAATCCCCAAACTAATCCTGAACTGATTCCGGCTTTCCAACCGCGGCGTAAACTATAAACCGCTAACGGAATGATCCCGTAAGAAATATTCAACGGCCCGACAGCGTGGGGTAAATACTCCAACACCATTGCCAACGCAGCGATCACTGTACCTTCGATCCAAACTAATAGATGCCGATTAGACATAAAAAATCCTCCTCATAGATTAATTGACTACAAAGAGGCTGACGCCACTACAATTCCTACGCGTGTGTTAACACAACAGGTTCAAGGGTCTGAATTTAATCACTCTCAGCCAAAAAAGGCTCCCCTTTGCAGTTAATCATTTAATTGTGGCTTCAGCATAGAATAATTTCACAATATTGTCAACTTAATCTGATCTTAACAAAAATTGCCTTTTAGATGTGAATTTGCTATGCTAATATTAATTTTATTTTAATAATCCGGAAAGAAGTGGCTAAGTTTGAAAGTGGCTAAGTTTGGTGGAAGCTCATTAGCTTCCAGCGACCAACTCAAAAAAGTAATTAATATTATTCGTGGCGACAGTAAAAGACGCGCAATCGTCGTATCGGCGCCTGGAAAACGTTTTGCGGATGATCGAAAGGTAACCGACCTACTAATTGATTACGCCCAAGTAACCCTTAGAAAAACAAATCCAGTCGCTATCCAACACGCAATTATTGCTCGTTATCAAGAAATCGCCACTGGCTTCGATTTACCAGACAGTGAATTCCAAGTTATTCGCGACCATATTTTACAACTACCGCAACAAGAATATCCTTCGGCTGACTATTTAATGGATGCCTTTAAGGCCGCCGGCGAGGATAATAATGCCAAATTGATCGCAGCTATTTTAAATCATTTAGGTTTACCTAGTCATTACCTTAGTCCACGGGAAGCTGGCTTGTTGGTCAGCGCAACGCCTGGTGATGCACAAGTCCTATCGGAAAGTTATGCCCAATTAGCTGCCTTCAAAAAAAGCAAGTCGCTGTTGATCATTCCTGGCTTTTTCGGTTATACCAAAGCCGGCCAGATTTGTACTTTCTCGCGTGGTGGTTCCGATATTACCGGTGCTATCTTTGCCCGTGCTTTTAAAGCAGAATTATATGAGAATTTTACCGATGTCGATGCGATCTATGCCGCTAATCCGAATATCGTTACCCAGCCTACTGCAATTGAGCACTTAACCTTCCGTGAAATGCGCGAACTATCCTACTCTGGTTTTTCTGTTTTTCATGATGAAGCCTTGATCCCAGCAATCGAAGGTGGTATTTCTGTGCGGGTGAAAAATACTAACCATCCATTACGACCTGGCACTTTAATTTCAGCACGTAAAATTTATGATCCGCAGCGACCTATCTCTGGTATTGCCAGCGATACCGGATTTCTCGGTATCTATATCCGTAAATATTTAATGAATAAACAAGTCGGTTTTGTGTTTAAAGTCCTACAAATTCTAGCAGAATATGGCATTAGTTTTGAACACATTCCTTCTGGTATCGATGATATCACGATCATCATTCGTGAACGTGAATTAACGGCTGAACTAGAACCAAAAGTAATGGCCGCAATCAAAGCCGCTATTCATCCCGATGATATTCGCGTCATCCATCACTATGCGCTAGTCATGATCGTCGGTGAAGGGATTCAAGATCATATTGGTATGATGGCTAAAGCGACCAATAGTATCGCCCAATCTGGTGTCTCCTTAGTCACGTTAGATCATGGCGCTTCACCAGTTTCAATCATGTTTGGCGTACGTGAGAAGGACGAATTCAACGCGGTTCGTGGCCTCTACAAAGCATTCTTTAGTACTGAAAAAGCGTAAATAAATAGCCGTCACCTTAAATCAGGTGGACGGCTATTTATTTACTTATTTTTGTGGAATCGTATCATCTTCGCCAAACCATTTATAACTGATTTTTTTCATCGTACCGTCGCGATATAATTCTTTCATTGCGGCGTCAATTTTACGTTGTAGCGTTTTATCCGACTTACGCATCCCCACCGCAAAATCTTCCGGCTCAAAGCTACCATCGGTCACCTGATAATCATCACGATTAGCTTGATGGTCAATATAATAATTTGCATACACCCGATCAATCAATAATCCCTGGATCCGATTGGCGTTCAAATCAATAAAAGCATCATTAAACGTACTGTAAAGCACTGGCGAACCATTTTTGATGTAATTTTTTAATAATTTAGGCTCGGATTCTAAACTTGAATAACCAGAGGAGCCGGTTTGTACCCCTAAAACTTTGCCTTGCATACCAGCAAAGCTATTGATCTGATCTTTCTTCATTGTCACCAAAATTTGCTTATTCAGTAAATACGGCGAGCTAAACCGAACAACCTTCTTACGCTGCGGCGTGATCGTATAGCCATTCCAAATCAAATCAATGGTGTGATTACGTAATTCAGTCGCATTCATTGACCAATCAATAGTTTGAAAATCAACTTTAATATTGTATTTTTTAAAAACAGCGCGGGCTAGATCAATATCAAAGCCTTCTAGCTTCCCACTTTTAGCGCGGAAACCCATTGGTACAAAGCTATCATCTAACCCAACAATAACCGTTTTACGACGTTGGATCGTCGACCACGAATCAGCTTTCGTATCGGCGCGCGAACAGCCAGTTAAGCTGATCGCACTAAAAAGTACCAAAACTGCTAATAATGTCCCCAGTATTTTTTTACGCATTTTTTGGCCTCCTTTTCATTATTATCATACGGCGTTCACAATTGATCGACGCTATTATTTACTTTCTGGAAGTGCATCAACGTGTTTAACCGCGTCAGCAATATTTTCAGCAAATTCCAAATCATGGGTCACGATGATCTGCGTCATCCCGTCAGCCTTTAAGCCTAAAATTAATTTCTCAACTTCTTGACGTAAATCAGGATCCAACGCACTAGTTGGCTCATCATAACACAAAATTTTCGGCTTCATTGCCAATGCACGTGCCAATGCGACCCGCTGCTTTTGACCACCTGATAGTTGATAAGGATAGAGTTCTTCCTTGCCCGTTAACGCTAAACGTTCTAGTAGCGCGCGTGCTTGTCTTTCAGCCTCATCCTTAGTCTGTTTCAAGGCCAAAATCGGTGCTAATGTAATATTATCAAGAACGTTCAGATTCGGGAATAACTGAAAGTCTTGAAATACGACCCCGATCACGCTGTCCTTATCCTGATTATCATACGGATCAAAAGTCTGACCATCTAATAGAATTTGCCCCGCATCGATCCGTTCAAGTCCACTAATACAGCGCAATAACGTTGTTTTACCAGCACCAGAAGGGCCCACAATTGCTAAGGCCTCGCCATCATTAACGGTCAAATCAAGCTGATCTAAGATCAAACGCCGACCAAAATGTTTACTAATTGCTTTTAATTCTAACATCGCTTATCCCTCCTACTTGTAATAACTGTAATGTTGTTCAACCTTACGCTGGATCAAAGTTAAAACGGCTGTCAGTAACAAATAACCGATCCCCACTAAAAGTAGTGGTAGTAGCGTGACATCCCGAGCAGTGGCCACATTACCGGCGCGTAAAAGATCGCCTAAACCGATCACATAAACTAACGAGGAATCTTTAACTAGGTTAATAACTTCATTGCCAATTGAAGGTAAAACAATTTTCATTACCTGTGGTAGAACAATCTTTTTTATCGTTTGCCAGTAGGTCAAACGCAACACTTTCGCACTTTCATATTGACCACGATCGATCGACTGCAAACCACCACGAAAAATTTCGGCAAAATAAGCGGCATAATTAATAATAAAAGCAAATAAGGCTGCATCATAACGCTGGAACACAATATGAATAATTGGTAATCCATAAAAAACAAAAATTAACTGTAATAATAGCGGCGTTCCGCGCATGATCCAAACATAAATACCTAGAATATTGCGCAAAGGCTTGAAGCGTGATGCTCGGCCTAACCCAACAATGATCCCCAAAGGAATCGCACCGATCAAAGTGAAGAAGAAAAGTGATAGCGTCATTTTAACACCATCGAAAAGTGAAGGCATAATTTGCCAAGCATAATGCCATTGTGTTGCCAAGATATCCATTTCAACATCCCCTATTCCAAAAATTAGTGATCGATTTATGTGAACATAAATCTTCATTGACGAATCTGTTTTCGCTTAATTAAAGTACAGCAAAACAGAGAACGATCGACTTTTAGGTAAATAAAAAGTCCTCGAAAACAAATCGTTTTCGAGGACGCAATGCGTGGTTCCACCTCAATTTGCACTGACCTCACGATCAGTACCTCCAGTAGTTCAGCCACAAATACAAATAAAAAAGTCCTCTTGAAGTCAAATAACTTCAAGAGGACGATTGATTTCGTGATTCCACCTCTATTTATGCCATTTTCACAAAAGGCATCTCAGGTAGTTCTAAGAACTACAGCAATAACGGGCTTTCCCGTGTGCACCTAATTTGTTCAGCACACAATACTCGCAGATGTGTTTCGTTATACTTGATTGTTTCTTCACAGCGACCAGAAACTCTCTGTTAATCAAAGTACAACTAATATTCTGTTCAACGTTAGTTATTTATGAGAATAAGATTAACACTTTTTAACTTTACTGTCAAATTAATACTTATGCCAACCGTTTAATTTGCAAATAGTCTAGCTCCGATTACCAAAAAGTCGCTGCCAAAAGCCAACTTTTTCTTCCTTGATCGACATTAAAGGCACCGTTTCGCCTAAGATCCGCCGGGCAATATTTCGATAACCCTGACTAGCTGGATTCTTAGGATCGAGTACAACTGGGTTGCCCTGATTAGAAGAAGCAATAACGCCATCATCGTCCAGAACTATCCCTAATAACGAAATCGATAAATGACGTGTGATTTCATCGATATCCATCACGTCACCCTCACTCATCATATGCTGCCGAATTCGGTTAATGATCAAACGTGGTTCTTGAGCCATATTAGCTTGTTCCAATAACCCCACTACTCGATCAGCATCCCGGACTGCTGAAATTTCAGGAGTGGTCACCACAATCGCGCAATCAGCACCAGCAATCGAATTTTGGAATCCTTGCTCAATGCCCGCTGGACAATCGAGAATAACAAAATCATAGTCTTCTTTTAATTCGTCAACGATTGCTTTCACTTCTGCTGGTATTAAGGCGTCTTTATCCGTATTCTGAGCAGCTGGTAATAGGTATAGGTTATCTTCAAAGCGCTTGTCTTTAACTAACGCTTGATGTAACTTAGCCCTACCTTGAGCAACATCGACAATATCATAAATAATACGATTTTCTAAGCCCAAAACAACATCCAAATTACGAAGACCAATATCTAAATCCATCAAACAAACTTTTTTATTTTGTAAAGCTAGTGCAGTCCCTAAATTTGCGCTGGTGGTCGTTTTACCAACGCCACCTTTACCGGATGTCACTACGATTGCCGTTCCCATAGTTATGCCTCCCCAATCTTGTTATATAACTTTGGACGAATCGTCTTGAGATCATCCAGATTTCCGTAATCAAGTAAATGTAGATCATTAATATATGTAATTGAGCGCGGCGTAAAGGCCTGATCACTGTCAGCTAAAATATCCACAGTATCAGCGATTCGCACTTGAATAGCCTGACTCAAGTCGCCTACGACAATTGCATCGTCCCGATCAGGAAATCCAGCGTGAACAACACCTTCAATTTTCCCCACCACATAGACACTTCCAGTTGCACGTAGGATCCCACCACGATGGACAGCGCCAATAAATAAAACGTCACCATCGACTTGGACCTCTTGTCCACTACGAATCACTAAACGACTCATGTGAATGCTATCCTGTTCTTTCAAAATCTGCGCTGCTGCTTTAGTGATCACGTCAGATTCAATTTGCTCAACCTTAAATTGTGGGTACTGTTCAATTAAATCTTGAATTTGCCGCTTTTCTTGATCAGTTAATAGCCGCTTCTCGGTATCAATTTTAAAGCCAACGATTTTGGTATCGTCTTGACTTGATTGTTCGCGACTTAACTTAACGAATAATTCACTTAGTTCCGCAATAATTGCGGTAAAAGCGCCATTTTGCTTTAACGTTAATTGATAGCCGCCTTGATGTCCCTTCAAAACTACAAATTGCATGCTCGCCACTCCCTAGTCGACACGAATAATTAAATTTTAGCATATTTACGTCGTAGTGTCTCAAAAGGTATTCAGATTCCTTTTCACAGAAGTAGTTTCAAGACACGCACTTGCTTTAATACAGCGAATCTAATTTTACAATTAATTGACGTAATGGAAAATATAAAAAGATAAATAACACTAAGTTTAACGCTAACGTTGGACCCAATATATTAGGGATAAAATCGCCAAGTGCCATAGTCGTTAGGCCCATAAAGATATTCATCCCATAAACCAAGCTTTCCAATACCGTTAAATCGATCAAATAAATTGCACCAACCACTAAGGGCGCCGGCGCAAAGAATTGCGCGATCCAGCGGGTCAAAAAAATGATCAGCGGAAATAAAAACATGTAGACTCCGAGGATTCCAGTATAAAAACTATCGTAAACTAAGCCTAAAATCAGTGCAACGATCATTAAATTCGGAAAATTAGGCGCGAAGAAATAGACTAACACTAAACCTAACACAACTAAGCGGATAATCATTGTATCCGG
Organism: Loigolactobacillus zhaoyuanensis; assembly: GCF_003946385.1. Taxonomy (GTDB): domain Bacteria; phylum Bacillota; class Bacilli; order Lactobacillales; family Lactobacillaceae; genus Loigolactobacillus; species Loigolactobacillus zhaoyuanensis. The sequence goes on along the minus strand of NZ_RHOE01000002.1, from coordinate 66,307 downwards.
AAAGCTATGCAAGGTACTGCCAAATAAATAGCTAAATGAACCATCAAGTAACATCAAGACAACCAGCAGCACATTTACCCAGATTTTTTCTCGTAAACGCATTTAATCACCCGCCATTTGTCGTTCAATTACCGTTACCACAGTAAAATCATCTAAGTCGACCGCTGGTTTAATCAGCAAGGATAAGGCTAGCCCATAATCATCATGTTTGACCTTGGTTACTTTACCAATATACAAACCGCGTGGCGTCAAACCGCCTAAACCAGAAGTTTGTACTGTATCGCCAACCTTAATTTTAGCATCCGAGTTTAACTGACCTATTTTTAATTCACTGCTTGCTTGGTCATAACCAGTGACGATCCCGTTGGCAGTGCCGCTATCAGTAATTACTTCCGCAGCAAACCGATTAGCCGATTGGTTATCCGTCGTGATCAATTCAACTTTAGAATTAGTGTTATTTACCTCGATCACACGACCAATCAAACCAGAACCTGCCATTACTGGCATATTCTTTTTAATTCCAGCTAAACTCCCTTTATTGATCACCAATGTATTTTGCCAATTAGCCGGTGAACGGGTCAAAACAGCCGCATTGACCTGCGAATAATCCGTCAAGGTTTTGTCTAATTTTAATTGTTGTTTTAACTCTTTATTTTCACTTTGTAATGTTGCAGCGCGTGTTTTGGTTTGAGCTAAATCATCTAATTGTGTCTTCAGTTTAGCATTTTCTTCATACGTATTGATCAAATCAGAAACAGCTGCAAAACTATTTTTTACACCATTTGCCGGTAGCGCTACAACTCGATCGACAACACCAACTACATCATTGCCGACCCGCTGCACTAACGGTGGCGTCTTTTCACTATTGCGTACGCTGACCGAAAATGCCATCAAGCCCATGCTGATGATAATAACGATCATAACAATGATTAGTTTTCGATTTGAAAAAAATTTCTGCATAGGGCGACCTCCAACAATTTGCCTAGCAAGCAATAAGTTTTGAGCTGACAATATTAATCGCTGAAAATGGCGAGTATTCGACCAATCTTCAGCGATTAATTTAGGCTTTTACCAACTTTTTTCAGCTTAACGTTTCTTCATAATATCAATATTCTTCAGTGATTCACCAGTGCCAATGGCAACACAATCTAACGGTGATTGCGCCACAAAAACTGGCACTTTCGTTGCATCGGCAATCACTTCGGGTAGATTCTTCAATAAGGCGCCACCACCAGTCAAAACGATACCATGATCGATCACGTCAGCCGCAATTTCCGGTGACGTTTCTTCAAGGGTCTCTTTAATGGCAACAATGATTTCATTCACGACTTCTTGCAAGGCTTTCGCGATATCTTCCGCAGCGATATCCACCGTCTTTGGTAAGCCAGAAATAAGATCACGACCACGCACGGTCATGCCATCGATTTCGGCCGATTTTTCTAGCGAGGCAGAACCGATTTGTATTTTAACATCCTCAGCAGTCCGTTCACCGATCAACAGATTAAAATGTTGACGAATATAATAAATAACTGCTTCATCGAACTTGTCCCCCGCCATTCTGATTGAACGACTAGAAACAATGCCCCCTAATGAAATTGTAGCGACATCAGTTGTACCACCACCAATATCGACCACCATACTACCGGTTGGGTCCATCACTGGTAAGCCAGCGCCGATTGCTGCCGCAAAAGGTTCTTCAATGACATAAGCATCACGAGCCCCAGCAACACGAGTCGCATCGATCACGGCTCGCTTTTCAACTTCAGTCACACCACTAGGTACACAAACCATCACATAAGGTTTACCGGCGCCCCGGCCCTGTGATTTCTCCATAAAATATTTCATCATAGCTGCCGTCGTATCGTAATCAGCGATGACGCCATCCTTCATTGGTCGAATCGCCACAATACTGCCTGGTGTCCGTCCAATCATATCGCGTGCTTCGGTGCCGACCGCGACCACTTCACCGGTCTTGGTATTCTTGGCAACAACTGAAGGCTCATGAAGCACGATTCCCTTGCCATCAATATAGACCAATGTGTTGGCTGTTCCGAGGTCAATTCCAATATTCTTTGTGCCTAATCCGAACACAGCGTCTCTCTCCTTCAAATTCAGCGATATTCAATCAACTAACCACATAAGTGAATAGTCATTAAATGCTTTTACATCTCCGTTTGCAGATAAAGGAATTATAACACACTTATTTCCGTTACAAAATGCTTTAACATCTACTAATCTATCATACCGAATAATCAGTGAAATGATAAGGGCTTTTATAAACTTAACCCTTTTTTTAGAAAGTCATAGGTCCAAATTGATAGCTATTAATGACATGATTTAAAAAAGTTATGTGACGTATAAACTAAAAAATTCGCAAAAAAAAGACAACACCATAATGATGTTGTCTGATATTAATTGACTATGCTTTATTAACGTTAACCGCTTGTGGTCCGCGATCGCTTTCTTCAACGTCAAATGTTACAGCTTGGCCTTCTTCAACAGTTTTAAAACCGTCGCCTTGGATAGCTGAAAAATGAACGAATACATCGCTACCATTTTCGCGAGAAATAAAACCAAAACCTTTTTCAGGGTTAAACCATTTAACTGTACCTTGTTCCATGAATAAAAATCCTCCTCGTGCCCGTTGACACAATTTTTTTGTAATTCTGATTGGTACGATGGGGAAAGTTTATTAATGAAACTTTGATCCATTACCTAACAAAAATACATATTTAGCTTACCATGATACCGGTTTAATAACAAGCCGCGCTGTCTATAATTCACCACGTTCTTTTAAGCTACTGTAGCTCTGCCGACCAACGATCAAATGGTCAAGACACTCAATTCCCATTAAGTCACCACAATTGGCCACTCGTTGCGTAAATTTCAAGTCATAATTTGAAGGTTCCGTCATGCCACTAGGATGATTGTGTACTAAAATAAACCGTGCTGCCGCGATCTGTAACCCATAAGCAAAAATCTCACGCGGATGTGCTACCGAAGCATTTAACGTCCCACGAAAAAGTTCCTGCTCCTTAATGATCTGATTCTTGGTATCTAAATAAACCACCAATAAATGTTCTTGGCGACAGCCAGCAAAACGTGCGATCATTTTTTCCCCAACTTGTTGACTAGATGTGATGGTCCCAAAACGTAACTGCGCAGATAATTGACTACGACGACCTAGTTCTAGTGCTGCCTGTAGCTCGATCGCTTTGGTTTGACCAATGCCATTAATTTGTTCTAAATCACTGATTTTAGCGTGTACCAATGTTGCTAATTGCGGATAAGCCAGTAATACTTGCTGGGCCACCGTCATTACTGGCAAACTCTTAGTGCCAGTTCGCAATAAAATCGCCAATAATTGTTGATCAGTTAAACTGGCCGCGCCTGAATATAATAATTGCTCCCGCGGCTGCCACTGTTGCTTGTTTGTTTCAAGTGCTAACATTAGTGATTGCTCCTCGCTGCTTAAGATTAAACGCTACTTTTTAAGCGCCTACTCTTAAACTACGCAAGAAATCAGCTATTACTTTTAATAAAATCACGAACCGCAAATAAATCTGGCACGATCTCCAATGCCAGCGCCTGCATTTCAGCGGTTGGCGTAATTAGGTCAGGCACGATAATACAGGGTATCCCAGCTGCTTGTGCGGCTAATAACCCATTACGTGAATCTTCAAGCACTAGTGTTTCAGCAGCCGGCGTCCCTAGAGCTGCTAAGGCAGTTAAAAATAGTTCTGGTGCTGGCTTACCTTTAGTTACATCATCCATTGAAATAATGGTTGGAAATTGGCTAGCCAGTTGTGTTGCGGTCAAAAAGTCACTAATTTTAGTTTTGAAATTACTCGATGCAATTGCTTTACTGATCTTGTGTTGGTCTATAAACGCCAGTAGCTCATCTAATCCTGGCTTTTTTTGTAGCTCGTTGTGATGGATCGCCTGATCGATTTCTTGATAGGTCAGTTGCATGAATTCCTGCACTTGCGCTTCGCTACCAAAGGCTTCCCGGAAAAATGCCATCAAATCTTCATCCGAAGCACCAATGAAACGCTCGTAATAATCGTCACTATAATTCAAATTCATTTTCTGAGCAGCAGCAAGATTAGCTTGATAATATAACTTCTCTGAATCAAACATCAAACCATCCATATCAAAAATAACGCCTTGTACCTTCATCGTTAGCCCTCAACTTTCAAAATAGTGTCGCACTTCGGATACAAAATAAAGTGAGCCGGTCAATAACAACATATCATCTGCTGACGCTTCTTGCAAGACTGCTTGTAGCGCCATTTGCCAATGTGTGTAGATCGGCAACTCTTGTTCGCTGGCCTGTTCCAATTCGTCAACCGATGCCACCCGCGAATTACCAGTGAATTGAGTCAAAATAAGATGGACGTTGGGTAAACGCTCTAAAATCGCCAACATTTGCGCCGTCGCTTTATCCTGCAATGCCGCAAAAATAATATAAATTTCTAAATGGCTAAAATTAGCCTGTAATGTACTCGCTAACGCCTGCATTGCTGGTTCATTATGCGCACCGTCGAGAACGATCAACGGCTGTTCATTTAGCTTTTCCAACCGACCTAACCATTTGGCCTGTGCTAAGCCCTGCTTAATTGTCTTAGCATCAGTAGTTTGCTGTAGTTGCTGTAAGGCCAAAATAAATGTCGCGATCGCCACCGCAGCATTATCGACCTGATAATCGCCTAACATTGGTAGCTCAACACCTTTGATCTGCTGTTGTAAACCTGTAAAATCAAAGGTCTCACCCCAACTAGCAAGGGCCTGCTGCCGGGTTGTTTTAAAATCGGCACCTAATCGATAAAGTTGACTCTGATTCCGTTGTGCCGTATCCGTGACAACTGCTAGCGCTTCTGCTGGTAAACGACCTACCACTACCGGCTGGCCCGACTTGATAATACCAGCTTTATGCGTGGTGATTTCAGCTAGCGTATCACCTAATAAGGCCATATGATCGTAACCAATAGTTGTAATGACGGACACTAGCGGTGTAATCACATTGGTGGCATCAGTCAAGCCACCAATGCCAACTTCGATAATAACAAGGTCTAGTGGCTGCTGCACAAAATAAACCAACATCAAAAGCGTCACAAACTCAAATTCAGTAATTTGATCATCTGGTGCAGCTGCATCCAAAGTCGCCACTTGTGGTCCAACTTGATTAACTAAATCTAGCAAATCCGCATCGCTGATCGGTTCACCATCAATACTGATCCGTTCATTGAAACGCATTAAAAACGGCGAGGTAAACGTCCCTACCGTCATTCCCTGTTCGTTGGCTAAATAACGGAGATCATTAACTACAGAACCTTTGCCGTTTGTCCCGGCCACATGAATCGCGGTCAGCTTTTTTTCTGGATGATCAAATGCTGCTACCGCCCGTTGCATCCGTTTTAGACTGCCTTCTTTATGCATTTTAGGCCGACTGTGGATTTTTATCAGTGCCGTTTGATAATCTTCTGCGTACATACTTTCGCCACTTTCGTTTTTTTCCAGTATAGCAAAAAGAAGCCTAAATTTCAGGCTTCTTCTATGTTGATCACTTATAAATTAGCTTTTAACTCAGCAATTCGTTCATTAGCAGCAGCTAATTTTTGAGCATAATCAGCTCGTTTAGCTTTTTGTTCAGCTACTACAGCTTCTGGAGCATTCTGCACGAAACGCTCGTTGCCTAACTTTTTATCGGCGCGTGTAACCTCGCCTTGTAACTTGGCAGCTTCATTTTCCATCCGTTTGATTTCCTCATTCAGATCGATCAATTCAGCCAACGGCACATATACCTCAGCACCAGTAATGATTGCTGACATCGCTAATGCCGGCGCATCAACCTTCGCCGCAATTGTCAAGGCTTTCGGATGTACGAAGCGCTCGATATATTCGCGGTTATTTTCAAAAATCGCCTGTGTTTGCTGGTCAGTTGTTTTGATCAACACGTCAATTGGACTAGATAATGGTGCATTAACTTCAGCGCGAATATTACGTACTGACCGAATCAAATCGATCAAACGCGACATTTGCGCTACGGCATCAGTATCTGTTAATTCCGCATGTGCCACTGGATAGGCTGCTGTAACAATTGAATCACCAACGTGTGGTAATTGTAGCCATAATTCTTCAGTGACAAACGGCATGATCGGGTGCAATAGTTTAAGTGTTTGTTCAAAAACATAGGCTAATGCTTGCTGCTTATTGGCAATTGCAGTCGCGTCATCGCCGTACAAAACTTCTTTACTCATTTCAATATACCAATCGCACAAATCGTTCCAAATAAAGTTATAAAGTAATCGGCCAGCTTCACCAAATTCAAAATCATCGAATAAACGCGTCACTTCTGTAACCGTCTCGTTCAACCGACTTAAAATCCAACGATCAGCTAAGTCACGTTGTGCCGCTGCTGGCATCGTCGCAGTTGTATCATCACCTAAATTCATGATCACAAAGCGGCTGGCATTCCAAATTTTATTAATAAAATTCCACGCGGCGTCCATTTTATCATAGGAGAAGCGCACGTCTTGACCTGGCGTCGAGCCGGTACTCAAGAACCAGCGTAAAGCATCAGCACCATATTTCTTGATCACTTCCATTGGATCAATGCCGTTACCTAATGATTTACTCATTTTACGGCCATGTTCGTCGCGAATCAAACCATGGATCAAAACGTGTTTGAATGGCCGCTTGCCTGTGAATTCTAGGCTTTGGAAAATCATCCGTGAAACCCAGAAGAAAATAATGTCGTAGCCGGTCACTAAAGTGCTAGTTGGGAAATAGCGTTTGAAATCAGGTGCATCAGTATCCGGCCAACCCATGGTTGAAAATGGCCATAAAGCACTACTAAACCAAGTATCTAGCACATCAGAATCTTGTTCCCAATTTTCTGGATCAGCAGGAGCGTCCATCCCGACATAAGTTTCGCCGGTCTGTTTATTATACCAAGCAGGAATCCGATGGCCCCACCATAATTGCCGTGAAATGACCCAGTCATGAACGTTATCCATCCACTGAGTAAAGGTGTTTTCAAAGCGTTCTGGCACGAAATTAACGCGGTCAGCACCCGCTTGGTTCTTCAAAGCAACTTCGGCCAACGGCTTCATTTTGACGAACCATTGTGTCGATAAGCGGGCTTCAACTTGGACGCCTGTCCGTTCTGAATGACCAACACTGTGGACAATTGGGTCAGTCCGTAGTAAGTAGTCCTCAGCTTCTAAATCAGCGACCATTGCTTTACGTGCCGTGAAACGGTCCATACCCTGATACTTGCCAGCATTTTCATTCATGGTGGCGTCCTCGTTCATCGTATTGATCCGCTTTAAGTCATGCCGATTACCGACTTGGAAATCATTAGGGTCATGTGCTGGCGTAATTTTTACCATCCCAGTACCAAATTCCATATCCACATAAGGATCAGCAATGATCGGTAAATGGCGACCTTGTAATGGCAATAAAACTTCACGCCCAACTAAGTCCTTATAGCGTTCATCATCTGGATTTACTGCCACCGCAACGTCACCAAACATGGTTTCTGGCCGCGTTGTCGCAATTTCAATGTAATGTTTACCCTCAAAAGTAAATTCGGGATCAATAAAGGGATATTTAACATGGTAAAAAGCGCCTTGGTCATCTTGATGGATCACTTCAATATCCGATAACGCCGTCCGTGCTTGCGGATCCCAATTGATGATATATTCGCCGCGATAGATCAGGCCTTTTTTATAGAGTTCCACAAAGACTTTGCGCACCGCTTGTGATAAGCCATCATCCAGCGTGAAGCGTTCACGTGAATAGTCGACTGAAATACCTAGCTTAGCCCACTGTTGATGAATAATATCGCCGTATTCATGGACCCAATCCCAGACCTCATCGACAAACTTTTCGCGGCCTAAATCATAACGCGTGATCCCTTTTTCCCGTAAATGGCCTTCGACTTTGGCTTGGGTAGCAATTCCGGCATGATCCATTCCTGGCAGCCATAAAACGTCATAACCTTGCATCCGTTTTTGCCGGATCAACATATCCTGCAACGTTGTATCCCAAGCATGTCCCAAATGTAATTTACCAGTCACATTAGGCGGTGGAATCACAATTGAATACGGTTTTGCTTCTGGGTCGCCGCTTGGTTTAAATAAATCTTTTTTGAGCCATTCTTCATACCGCCCAGGTTCAACCTGTTGCGGATCGTACTTAGTTGACATTTGTTTTTCGTCAGCCATGACTGTCACCCTTTCTCTACTGCCCTATTTTGCGTAAATAAAAAAACACCCGCCTAAATTAATAGGACGAATGCTGTTATTCGCGGTACCACCTAAATTGCGCATATTGCGCCACTTGATTAGTTGTAACGGACGATTTTATCCGGCTGCCCCTACTTAAGTTCAAAGCAGCAGCTCCCAAGTTACCTTCGTCATAAACTGTGTAAAGCTTCCAGCAAACACTTTTTCTCTACGCCACAGTTATATAATTACTCGCTTGTTCATTGCTTTGAAACTACTGTAGCAAAAAAACGGTGCCAGTGCAACGCTAAATTACAATAAGCTGGCGATTTCGCTTTGATCTTGTGCTAAAAATTCTTCGTCAGCCTTAATTTCCGTCATTTTAATGCCGGCAATTGCTTCCGCCATTAAGCCTTCGACATCGATCAATTGCTCGTAGACCCGCGTTTTCTCTAAATTAGGCCGCGTTTTTGGTGCTGGCGGTGCAAAAATAGTACAACAATCTTCAAAGGGCATGATCGATAGATTAAAGGTATCAATATCTTCAGCGATTTTAATGATCTCGTTTTTATCCATCGAGACAACTGGCCGTAAAATTGGTGTTGTGGTGACATCATTGATCGCCACCATACTTTCCATGGTTTGTGAGGCCACTTGACCTAATGCCTCACCGTTAAAAATAGCTAAACCATGGTGCATTTCGCGAATTTTATCGGTTAAACGTAACATTAAACGCCGTTGTACCGTCATTAAATAAGCTTCCGGCACTTTATTTTTGATTGTTTCCTGAATATGGGTAAACGGAACTTCAATAAATTGAATACTGCCCGCGTATGGCGCTAATTTTGAAGTCAATTCTTTGGCCTTGGCTAAAGCTTTGGTGCTCGTGTATGGCGGGCTGAAAAAGTGAACCATTTGAATGGCAACGCCACGCTTCATCGCTAGATAGCCAGCCACTGGTGAATCAATACCACCAGACAACATTAACATGCCGCGGCCAGCGGTACCGACTGGTAAGCCGCCGGCGCCTTTGATCGTCCGACTAGACAAATAAATACCATCCAAACGCACTTCTACGCGCAACGTAATTTCTGGCTTATGCACCCGCACAGTTAGGCCAGGAATATTATCCAAAATCACGCCGCCAAGTTCGGTGTTCATTTCGTTAGTATCTAACTCAAAGGCATGATCAGAACGCCGTGTGTTGACTTTAAAGGTATCACCAGGCTGATATTGTTCCTTGATCATTGCAATTGCGGTTTGCCGTACTTGGTCCATGTCCCGTTCGACCCGAATTGATGGCGAAAAGTTCTGAATACCAAAGACTTGGCCTAAGCGTGTCATTACCGCAGCACTATCTTCACCATGCAAAACCACGTGTAAACGATCACGGCGGGCATGAATTTCTAACGCTGGAAAGCGATGTAAAGCCTTAGTCACATTACCAAATAAACGGTCGATAAAACTACGCCGGTTCTTACCTTTAGTCGATAATTCACCATAGCGCACCATAATTTCTGTATATTCCATTAAATTCTTCCTCACTCTACTTATTTACGAGTTAATTAATTCAAAACGCGCATAGATCTTATCAAAAGCGGTCATAAAGGCTTCAGCTTCAGCCATTGTATTATTTTCATCTAAAGAAACTCGTACCGCACTGGTGGCAATATCATCCGGAACGTGCATTGCCGCCAATGTACCAGAAATCGTTCCCTTTTTCGAAGAACAAGCACTCGTCGTTGAAAGATAGATATCATGTTCTTCAAAGGCATGAACAATGGTTTCCCCACGCACACCGCGAATACCAAAACATAAAATATGCGGCGCAAATTTAGCCGTATTTTCCGAAAAAATCGTGACTTTTGCTTTTTGGGCGACATGTTGATAAATTTTTGTTTTAATTGCTTGTTGTTGCTGGACCTTAGCTGGCTCATCGGTCAGTAACAAGCGTAACGCTTTGGCCATCCCTGCGATCGCGGGTAAGTTTTCAGTACCGCTACGCCAGTTATTCTCTTGACCACCACCAGTCATCAATGGTGCCAATTGCCGGCCGTGTCTGACATAAATAAAACCAGTACCGCGCGGCCCATGAAATTTATGTGCCGAAAAAGTCAGAAAATCGATTCGTGGCAAGCGTAGCATGGGCAATAAGCCCTTACCGATCGACTGCACCGCATCGACATGGAAATGGACCCGTGGATAATCAGCTAAAATATCAGCAACTTCCTTAAGTGGCTGAATGCTACCAACTTCATTATTCACCGCCATAATTGATACTAAAATCGTATCTGAACGTAAGGCAGCTTTTAGGTCAGCTGGGTCGATAAAACCATGCTTGTCCACTGGCAAATAAGTCACTTCGTAACCTAATTGCTCTAACTGTGCCATTGAATTTTTGACCGCTGGATGTTCAATTTCAGTGGTGATCAAATGTTTACCGAATTGGCGCTTCTCAATTGCCGTTCCCTTAACCACCCAGTTATCGCCTTCAGTGCCACCACTAGTGAAATAAATTTCCTCTGGCTGTGCTTGGATCAGCTGCGCAATTTGTTGGCGCGATTGTTGCAACAAATTATCAGCCTTATTCCCTAACGCGTGCAAACTAGACGGATTACCAAAGAAAGCTTGACTCACAGTTTGGTAGGTAGTCAAAACTTCTGGTGCAGCCGCTGTTGTGGCGCTATTATCAAAATAAATCATGCAAACATTCTTCCTTTTCATTAACTAAAATACACACAAAATCCTAATTGATTAAAGTTCTTACCAACAATTGCCAACAATGACAAAATTCTAAACCATTATAACAAACTCATATTAAAAGACAACACTAACTTTTTATAAGTATAAATCTACAAAAAAAGCTAACCGCTTAAACAAAACGGCTAGCGTCAAAGCCACTAAGATTAAACCTTTAACTCTTGATCCTTAGTTTTGTAGTAGCTTTCTTCAACTTTTTTATAACTGCCTGGCTCTACTTGCTCTAAAACAGTGGCAATGTTCTCGGCAGCTTGCTTATAGTCATGTTCACTATTAAATAGCCGCAACGCTTCATCACTGGCCTGCGCAACATCAGCATGGCTATGGCGATAACGGTTCGCATATTGCAATAATTGCTCAGTTAATAGCGCACTATCGATCATATCGTTAGTTTCTTCCTTCAGCTTATTTAAATCTTCTTGGGTCGTGATCAACGCCTTAGTGATCACATCTAAATCGATTTTAACCTGATTTAATTCCTGATCAAGCTTGGTGATCTCATCAGAAACAACGAAAAAGAAATCTAAATAAGGACGGGATAAACCTGGTAAGTTGATTTTTTCAACTTGCCGTTTAATATTACGAATTTCAAATTCAAACGACTGTAAAGATCGTTGGGCTTCTTCTTCACCGCGTCTTAAGCCTTGAACACTATCATTAAGCGCTTTTTGCTTCTTTTCAATTTCGGTTAAAGCCGCAAATGCTGTACTATAATTTTCTGCTACCATTGAATAAACAGCGGTCTGACTCGCAACTTCTTGCATATCATTCTCAAATGTCGAGCGCACTTCATCAAGTTGTTGTTTTAAGTCGTGGGCCTGACCAATTTCGTTATTATTCAAACTGTAACTCTGATCTAAGTGATCTAATTCAGTTTGTAATTCACGATTTTGTTTTTGGGCATGATTAATGAACGCCTGTAATTCATCGTGCCGTGATTCAACTTCCTGATGTGCCTTGATCTCAGCTTCCATAACGTCATAGAGATGATCAATGCGCCGAGCAATATCCTGATCAGCAGCCTCGATTGCGGTTAGATCCAATTCCTTTAATGATTTTCGTGTTTTATTGATGCGTTGATCCAAGTCAGTCAGCTCGCTTGGAATATCGATACCATAGAATTGGTAAGCCTTATCTGCCAATCGTTGATACCCCTGACGTAGCTCTTCTAGTTGCTCAGGAAATTCATTATTTAACTCTTTGAATCGGGGCGGGATCCGCTTCATTAAGTCGTTTAGTTCAGTAAGATCCTTATCTAGTTGCGCTAGGATCGATTTGGACTCAACGTGGTCACCTGATTTAGTAAAGCGGTTATATTTATCAAATGAAGTCTCTAAATAACTTAACTTTTCTTCTAAACCATCGGCCGCGGCACCATAGGAGAAACTCTTCGTTAACAATTGCTTACGTAGTTTTTGATACAACTCGCGTAAGCTCTTGGCTTGAGTTTGGTTAGCTTCGGCGTCAGCCTGGATCTGCTTAAAACCAGCCATAATTTCATCTAATGCTTGTTGTGTTGTCGCAATTTGTTTAGTCAACTCATTAACTAATTTAGTGGCCGCAAAGAAGCGGTAACGATTATTACTTGTTTCCGCTAATAATAATTTACGCTCTAAACCGGCAAAGCCATTTTTCTGAATTTCTTGTAAATGCGTCTGCCATTTAGCGTATTCTTCTTGACTTTGTCCCGCTAAGCCCTGCTGGCGTGCAGCACTCATCGTTTTTTTGAACGGTAATTTACTCATTTTCTGTTCTTGTTCTTGCAATGCATCAATCTGCTTAGAATTATGTCGTTGATAAATAATTACCCCAACATATAGCACTAATGCTAAAATAATAATACCGATCAAAATTAACTCCATCAATAAAACCCCCGTCACGTTTAACATTTTACCTTGCATTTATTTGTAAAGGTCGTTAAAATCTACTCTAAATTATATCATAGTGACCGGAGCGCATCACTAACGAATCGAAAAAACCGCACCTAAATTATTTTGGAGGTCCAATAACATGGTTAAACACTCACTTTTAGCGCAACAAGTTGCTGCTTTATTATATGAAGAAACACATTTAATTTCCAATTTAGCGAACGCCGCCGCCTTGCTAAACGACAGTCTACCTGACGTAAGCTGGGTTGGCTTTTACCTTTATGACCAGGAAAAGGATGAACTGTATCTAGGCCCATTTCAAGGTAAAGTAGCCTGTATGCACATTGCTAACAACCAAGGCGTTGTTGGCACTGCGTTTGCCCAACAAAAAACGCAAATTGTGGCGGATGTCCATCAATTTGCCGGCCATATTGCCTGTGACGCCGCGACAAATGCGGAAATTGTAGTCCCATTAACGGATGGCACTCGGCAAATTGGCGTGCTCGATATTGACTCAACAAAATTTGATCGGTTTACCGCTGCTGATCAAATCGAATTAGAAGACTTTGCTGGAGTCCTGGTCAAGTCGATCTAAACAATAATTGACATTAACCAGTAGCTTTGCTACACTGGTCGTTGTGTAAAATAATGCAGCAGTAAGTGGTAATCACGTCAACAGTTTGTTGCAACCAAAGTTCAATGAGTAACCTGCGGCTGCAGATGGCGAAAATTGCAGAACAAACTGCACGTATACTGAACTTACAATTCGTTATTTTACTCCAAATAAATTTATTGGAGGAATTCTTCTATGTCTCGTTATACAGGCCCACAATGGAAAAAATCTCGTCGCCTTGGCATTTCTCTATCTGGTACAGGTAAAGAATTAGCTCGGCGCCCTTACGCACCTGGTGATCATGGTCCCAATAGTGGTCGTCGTAAGTTATCTGAATATGGTGTTCAATTACGTGAAAAGCAAAAGCTACGTTTCATGTATGGCTTAAACGAACGCCAATTCTCTAACTTATTCCAAAAATCAGGTAAGATCAAAGAAGGTAAGCAAGGTGTTAACTTCATGATCTTGCTAGAACAACGTTTGGATAACTTGGTTTTCCGCTTAGGCTTAGCAACAACTCGCCCACAAGCACGCCAATTAGTTAACCATGGTCATGTCTTAGTTGATGGCAAACGTGTTGATATTCCTTCATACCAAGTTGAAATTGGTCAAGTAATCTCAATTCGTGAAAAATCTAAAAACTTAGTGATCATCCAAGCTGCTCTTGAATCAGTTGTTGGTCGTCCTGCTTTCGTAAGCTTTGACGCTGACAAATTTGAAGGTTCTCTAACTCGTTTACCAGAACGTGACGAATTAGAACCAGATATTGATGAGACACTTGTCGTTGAATACTACAACCAATTATTGTAATCTTCACGATGAAAAAGCCAACCACATTATGTGGCTGGCTTTTTTAGTCTTCTCTGATGGCTGCTAATAAATAGCGATATAATGGCGTTAATTGTTTAATACTTTGCTTAATTTCTACCTCAACTGCCCCGCTAGTCTGAAAAATCGGATCCGTTTTAAGCCAAACTTTACCTAACAACCATTCACCTTTTTTAACGTCGATAAAACGTTGCGTTTGCGCTGCTAAATTCGCCGCATTCAATGGTTGGATTGGCTTCGCCATATGATTACCAGAAAGCTGCCACTGTCCAACGGGTAATTGCTTGATCAAATTTTGCTGCTGATGCAAAATAGCCGCATATGGTGCTGGTTGCTGAATGTTCTCCAGCAAGCATAACCACACAAATAAGCGATCATCCCAGAAACCGACCTCAAAATGTGGCACCATTTTATAACCGCGCTTATACGGACCAATAGCAAACCAGGTATTTGGCGCTGGATTAGTGTGGCGGCGTAGGTGTTTAGCCACGTTAATAAAAGCTGGAATATTTTCTGTTGCTAGTTGTTTGCTGATCGTTGCACCTAATAATTCAAATTTAGGATCTAGTTGTCCACGAATCAATGCCATCCGGCCAGCGACTGTTTGCTGGTTAAAAACTTTAAAATCATCAACTGTAAATCCGATAATAATCACTACTTTCTACTCCAAGACACGACTGCACTAAACTTGGTTTATAAATCGGTTATGCTATACTCACCTTATTGTACCAAATAATCATGAAAGGGATGACCATCGTGACGGAAAATAACGATCTCGAAAGTCAATTAAAAAGTCGCATGACTGGCACACCCCAGATCAAGCCAGACGAACGACGACAATATCTAGGTTCACTACGCGAACGTGTTTTGCTCAAAGTTAGTGTTGCGCAATTAAACGATTCACGTACGTTACCTGCCTTTAAACAGGCCGCAACTCACTTTACTGATGCTAAATTATTACTAAATGGTAAACTAACTGCCACGCTGAAGCCTTATTTACAGTACGCAACGCAAAATAATTTAACCTTTACTATGGTCAACGACGATTCCGCCAGTACTGCAACCGATGCGGTAGCCTTATTACTGGTCGCATCCGTAGCGGTTGATCAATCGAACATTGATATTAGCCAATATTATCGAACAGAGACTAAACCGCAACCAAAGCGCTCTTTTTTCAGTGATTTATTTCAGCGCGATTAAAAGAAAAGCGGCAATAAAATAGTGAGTCAACTCAATTTAGAGTCGACTCACTATTTTTATTATTTACTCTTAAACAATTGATCGATCAAAAGCGGCACCACTGGCTGAGCATCGCCAAAATAAGGTGCAGCGTGGACCGCTAGATCAGGCTGTGCCGTCAGCCCTAACACAGTTGCCAACTCAGGATGCTCACTGTCAACTGGCTGGTAAAGATTATCGATGACGATATCGACACCGACAACCTGTAGCTGCAGGGCACGCGCAGCTGCTAAAGCGATTTGCTTATAGCTAGCGTCTATATCAGCGGTCACATCAATTGAATCAGCCCCTGTAGCAAAGTTCGCTGCTAATCGTAGATAAACTTGATTGCCCCGAGCAGGAATAGTTGTACGGCTTAAGCCTTGTTGCTGCAGATCAGCATCTGTTTGTCCATCTAAAGTGATCGGTTGTAACGGCAAGTTTTTGCCACGATTAACTTGCTGGTTCTTGCGTTCAACTAACGCCGCCAAAGTCTGCCGGCCATCCCCCACAACATTTGCCGGGGTACATTCGGCCACGGCACGGACCTGATCAGCAATGATCACAAAACGATACACGGTTCCTGGTACATAATTTTCCACCAATACGCTATTTCCTATAACTAACGCCTGTTTAATAGCTGCAGCGAACAAATCAACTGTTGGCGGTGTTTGAAACACGGTAACACCACGGCCATGTGCGCTGTATTTAGGCTTAATAACTAACCCTTGTTTAGCTAGATCCATAAAATCAGCCAAAGCCGCGTCGACCGTCATATACTCAGCCCCTGCTGGCACCACAATTCCGGCCTGGCCCAGCAATTTTTTACTAACTAACTTATTTTGGCTGGTCAGCGTTGCCGCTTGCGAATTTAAACGCGTATTGCTGCCGCGACCAATGACTTCGCGGTTGGCTAATTGCAATAAACCAACTGATCCATCCAAAACTTGCGTTGATAGCCCCCGTCGATAGGCTGTCGCTAATACCATTTGACTGGCGGCATCTAAGTGCTCGTAGCCTGGCAACTGATAAGGTTGCGCAGTTGCTTGCTGCTTGAAAATCTGGGCTTGGTGCAAAGCAAATTGCTGCAGTGAACCCGCGCTAATTTCTTGGCTTAAGCGATAACTTGGTGTTAACCGATAATCAGCAACGCGCGCCTGCATTTCCTGTAAGGCCTGTTGCAGCTCAGTCGGTGCTTGATAATCTTGTGCGAATTGCTGTAAGTTATGCATAAAGTCCTGTAACTGATCTTGCAAGCTAGAAACCGTTAACGGTGACTCTAGAGCAACCGCGTCATTATCAGCAGTCGCTTGTGCTAAAACGGTTGATACTTGATCAGTTTCAATACTTGGTACGACCAATAAATAAGCTAAAAAAAGATGTAAAAAGCTTAGAGTCGTTTTACTCAGACCATCCGCTGCGTATGGGTCTAAATCTAGCGTCCGTAATTCTAAGTAATGAATACCAGCAGGTACTAATTCAGCCAAGGATGCGCCTTGTAATCGAACTGGTGAATAAAATTCCCGTGCTTCCTGTAATTCGCCATTAGTGACTAAGCGTTCCAAATCAGCAGCATAAGCAGCCACCGACTGAAAAGAAACCTGGTGTTGACTATGATTGACGTAACCATATTGGCTACTAGCGTGTAGGCTGCGAACTAAATTTTTAGGTAATTCAGGTGCGAAGTTAGCCTCAGCCAGCGGACTAGCACCAAATAAATAAGTCAGCACGTAGCGATAGCGTAAATAATTTTGTGCTAGCTTCAAATAAGCAGCATTATGAAACGCAATATAATTATCCGCAAACTGATCATGATAATGCGTCTCAAATAAGAAGCGCATTAAGCGTTCCGATAACGAAAAATTAATATGTACCGCTGACATCATTTGCATCGCATAACCATATTTTTGCGCAATTTGTTGACGATAATGCAATGCCGCTGCCGTTGGTGCCGCTAATTTGATCGCCGCTGTCGCCGGTAGAACTGGTGGCATTGATAATGGCCATAACAGTTCATTTTCTGGCAGCGCCCGCAACAAGACTGCATCTAGTCCCTGCAACTGGCGGAAAGTTTGCTGGCAAGATCCAAAATAATCGGTGGCCACTTCTGCCTGTGCCTGCGCAAAGTCATTTTTTAGATAAAGCTGTGGCTGCGTAAATGGTAATGGCGTTTGACTTAATTCCCCCTGCACGTTTACCCGTTGATTTTCTTTTTCAACACCGTAATGCCCAGCAAATAAAAAAGCTTCATGTTGATATTTTTTGATTTGTTGACCGATCTGATTTAACATAAATCCAGCTCACTTTCTTTTAAAGCGTAGCGCCACTGTTACTGATTCAAACGATGTAAAGTGATTTAAGTGCCACGCCAACTTCAATTTTTATTATACAAGAAATCAAGCCAACTAACAGCTCGGAATTTGAGCCAAATTTCTTTGGCGTGCTATAATATTCTGTTAGTATTTTTTAGTTACTTAATGACACCAATATTAAAGGAGGAGGATTTTTGATGCAACCACTTGCTTACCGGATGCGGCCAACCAATATTGACGAAGTGGTCGGCCAACAACACTTAGTTGGTCCAGGTAAAATCATTCGGCGGATGGTTGACGCCAAAATGCTATCATCGATGATTTTATACGGTCCACCGGGCACCGGCAAAACCAGTATTGCCAGTGCGATCGCCGGTTCAACGCACTATGCCTTTCGGATGCTCAATGCCGCCACCGATAGTAAAAAAGATCTACAAATCGTCGCTGAAGAAGCCAAAATGAGTGGCACGGTGATTTTATTATTAGATGAAATTCATCGCTTAGATAAAACTAAACAGGACTTTCTGCTACCCCATTTAGAAAGTGGTCGTATCATTTTAATTGGTGCCACCACGGAAAATCCGTATATTTCCATTAATCCTGCCATCCGCAGTCGAACACAAATTTTTGAAGTCAAGCCTTTAGCCGAAACGGACATCAAAATAGCAGTTGACCGTGCATTAAGTGATCAAGAGCGCGGTCTTGGCCAATTGCCAGTTGTGTTGGCTGAAACTGCTGCGACTTTTCTGACCCAAGCCACTAATGGTGATTTGCGTAGTGCGTTGAACGGATTAGAATTAGCAGTACGATCAACACCAAAAACTGATGGCGAAATCAAGATCGATTTACCGATCATTGAAGAATGTGTGCAACGTAAAGCCGTTAGCAACGATAAAAACGGCGACGCCCATTACGATGTGATCTCGGCCTTCCAAAAATCAATTCGTGGTAGCGACGTTAATGCGGCGCTCCACTATATGGGGCGGCTGATCGAAGCTGGTGACTTGCCTAGCATTGCCCGACGCTTAATGGTGATCGCCTATGAAGATATTGGCTTAGGTAATCCTCAAGCTTGTGCACGAACAGTGGCGGCAGTCACTGCTGCAGAAAAATTAGGCTTCCCGGAAGCGCGAATTCCGCTGACCGATGCAGTGATCGACCTTGCCCTGTCACCCAAATCTAATTCTGGGATGATGGCAATTGATGCCGCACTAGCTGACATTCGTGCTGGCAAAGCGGGTGAAGTGCCTAGCCAATTACGAGATGCTCATTACAAAGGTGCTGCTAAATTGCAGCGCGGTGTTGGCTATAAGTTTCCGCATGACTATCCCAATGATTGGGTCAAACAACAATACTTGCCTGATCGATTAAAACAAGCCACCTATTATCAACCAAAAGAAAACGGTAAATACGAAAAAGCTTTAGCTGATCAATATCAACGCTTACTCAATGCACAGCGGCATTAACCTGGCTTGGTAGCGTATCAATTGCACAATCATAATCCATATGCTAGTATAAAGATAGATTTTCTGAGGTGTTCGTATTCTTCCACAATGTGTTGACCGATCAAGTAATTAAAATACGGGATCAGCTTCTTACGCTCATCAAAGCCAGCCTTTTCATGAGGACGCTAGCATGGGTCAACAGCTGAACCCACCTGCTTATATCGCGGGTTCAATACAATCGGAACTGCAACGGCACCACCAGATCATCTGGGACGATTCGTAAGAGTCGTCTTTTTTATTTTTCTTATGGGAACCATGTCGCAGCTTGGTGATTTGTGCTATGACTAAATTTAACTGTGGAATAGGAGACTAGAAACATGCGTATTATGATGCTGGTTTTTGCACTCGTTTTATTCGGGATCAGCTATTATCTACATCGCCAGTTGAATGGGCGTTTTTTAAATCATCAACCGCAAAAAGAACCGCAGCTTAAAAGCTTTTTAACCAACTACCGCAATTATTTTGCCATTATCGGTGGCTTGACTTGCATCAGTATGCTCACCAGTAATGTTACTTTTTGGCTAGTTTGTTTACTGATGGGCTGTATTTTAGCGGCAGTTTTTGCGGTCAGTTTCGCGAATCAAATATAATTTAGCCGCTTTCATTTACAGTACACCCTCAAATAACGTACAATAAGGGTGAGATAAAAAATAATTGGGGTGATCATTATGCTACAACAATACAAACATATTTTAGTTGCTATCGATGGCTCATACGAAGCAGAATTAGCTTTCCGAAAAGCCGTTGAAGTTGCCAAACGGAATAATGGTGAATTATTCTTGATCCACGTTGTTGATACTCGTGCCTTCCAGAATGTTTCCAGCTTTGATTCAGCAATGGTCGAACAAGTCACTGATACGGCTAAGAAGACCATGGAACAATATGTGGCAACGGCTAAGAAAAATGGATTGGATAATGTTAACTACGCCATTGAATATGGCGCACCAAAAGTCATTATCGCTAAAGAAGTCCCTAAAGAGCACGACATTGATTTAATTATGATCGGTGCCACTGGTTTAAATGCCGTCGAACGGTTACTGATCGGTTCCGTTACTGAATATGTCACGCGGACCGCAATCTGCGATGTTTTAGTTGTACGGACTGACCTGGATAACAAACCAGCCTTAAACCAAGTCGGTAAAAAAGCAAATATTCAAGTTAACGAATAATCTAAAAGAGTCAAGAACAATTCTGTTCTTGACTCTTTTATTTGGCTTCAACCATATAATTTTTAAACAAAAGAAGGCATGATCATGGCACAACCAATTGATTTAAAGCAGTATGTGTATACTGGTAACCAGACGCTAGATCTAGCAAAATGGCCAACGCTGCCGCCATTTAAAATTGCGACCAGTGAAATCAAAACTGCCATCGACAAAAATATTAAACAGCTCGCAAGTTATCAAGATAAACTTTACGCCCAAAGCCGCTATGGAGTTCTAATTATTTTTCAAGCCCTCGATGCCGCTGGTAAAGACAGTATGATTCGGCATATTCTTAGTGGCGTTAATCCGGAAGGTATTGTGGTCAATAACTTTAAAGCACCCTCCCAACAAGATCTAGCTCACGATTTTTTATGGCGCGTCCATCAAGTCTTTCCGCGGCGCGGTCAAATTGGTGTTTTTAATCGTTCTTACTACGAAGATGTGCTGATTACCCAAGTTCATCCTGAGATTTTATTGCGCGAAAACTTACCTGGTATCGACCAGCTAGCTGATATTCCAACCGATTTTTTCAGCACGCGTTATCAGGATCTACGGCACTTTGAAAATTATGCTGCTCATTGCGGCTATAAAGTTTTAAAATTCTTTCTCCACTTATCACAACCAGAACAAAAAAACCGCTTTGCCCGCCGAATCGAATTGCCCGATAAAAACTGGAAATTCTCTGAAGCTGATATTTGCGAAGCAGCTTATTGGCCAAAGTATCAGCGCGTGTATGCCGATGTTTTACAACATACAGCGACCAACCAAAACCCTTGGCACATTATCCCGGCTGACGACAAGTGGTCTTCACGCTTAATTGTTTCCCAGATCATTAATCAGCAACTACAGCAATTGCCTTTGGCCTACCCGCAAACCAGTGCCGCGCGCCGCCAAGAATTACAGCAAATTCTACATCAACTAGAAAACGAGTGACCGTTTAGCCACGCTTTGTGCCTCATTGATCAACGGATAGCGCCAACAGCTGGTTAAATGTAAATTGATCACGCCAGCCGTTGCTAATAATGCATAACAATTAGTTGGCCCCATAAATTGAAAGCCAGCTGATTTTAATTGCGCTGCAACTAGTACAGCAGTCTCGTCATAACGGGGAATTTCTGTGGCGGTAGTAAAATGAGTTACTTTCGTCTGCTGCCACAATAAATGTTGTAAAGAATCACCTTGTTGCTGAATAGTTTGTAAGGCAAAAGCGTTACGACGGATGGCAATTAATTTGCGCTGATTACGGATCAAAGCTGGACTATCCAAATATTGCAATAACGTCGCTTCGTCAGTTTGTCGCAGCCAATTTGGATCTAAATTATGAAAGCAAGCACAAATGGCAGGCCGTTTGCGCAGTAGAATAGTCTGACTTAGTCCTGATTGCCAAACTTGTAACGCTAATAAACGAAATAAGTCGGTCTCAGTCGTTACCGGTACCGCCCATTCTTGATCATGATAAGCACGTAATTTAGGTTGTGCCCAAGGACAACGTTGTTGCTCTAGCATTATTTTCCTCCTAGATCACTAATTTTTGCGCACAAAAATTAGTGATATTTATTCGGTTACTAAAGTTAACATACGCAAAAATCAGTTTAAAAATTCAATAATAATAATATTAAATTGCCCACATAACCAGGTGCTTGCTGCATCTGACGCTGAACCTTGCTAGTTTGATCAGTGATCACAGCATCAACCTTTAAATGGCGCACAGCCTGCAGAACCCAATTATGATCGACCGTCCATATATAAAGCGGTTTGCCTTTCTGCTGCGCCTGGACTACGATTAACGGATTGAGCGTCCGCCAATCCACGCTATAAAAATTAGCCGCTGTCGCTGGTAATCCAGTTAAAGTAAACGGCAAAATATAGCCAACTGGTGCCAATCCCTGCTGGCGCAATGAGTTGACCGTTGCTAAATTAGTGCTATGAAATTGTGTTGTTGCTGGCAATTTAGCGCGATATTGTTGAACAAATTTAGTCGTCAGTGTACGGAAATGTGCACCTGCTTTTAATTCGATCAATAAAGGCTGCTGCGCTTGTTTAGCTGTCTGTAAATAATCACTGAAACTGGCATAGTGCCCCTGCCGGCCGTTTTCCGTCAACGTTAACTGCTGTAGTTGCGCGAGTGTGGTTTGAGCGATGATCTGATTTTGCCTTGCTAAATGGTGCGTATCCGCATCATGGCTGACAACAAATTGTTGATCTTGCGTTAAACGTAGATCAATTTCCACTAAACTAGGCTGGGCTGGTGTTGTTAGTTTCAAAGCGCTAAGCGTATTGGGCACCCCGCCACCATCGACACCGCGATGAGCAATAATTTGCGGATGAGTTGCGCCTTTAGCAATAAAAGCCCCACTCAACGGCCAAGCGAAAATAACTAAGACTAGGAGCCCGACGCTAGCCCAGCGATAATCGACTATCAGCGATTGCTGGCGTAAATGTGATAACAATCCCAACCAAAGTAAATACTTGCCATTTAACCAGAGTAGCCAAAATAAGCGAGCGCTGTTACGTTTAATCGGATCACCAAGTTGGTCACAACCCCACTGCAGTAATAATAAAATAACGGCTAAAAGTACAAGTAACAGTAACCAGCCACCGATCACTTTTAAGCGGCCAACAACTGCACCTTGCAGCGTCAAAGCGACTAAACCTAGATAGCCAAGCAGTAGCAGCGGCAAAATTTGCCAGCGATGGTTGATCAAATAATCGAGTAGCAAACTAGGTGGCTGCCAACTATAACGCCAGAAACTAAAACTCAATAACCCAGAAAAAGGTAGCCATAGACTACCGCGTAAACTATGGCCAATCAGTTGCCACCAAGTTAAGGCCTGCGTCCGTTCAACCCAAGCATAGCTAATAAACAAACTGAAAAGTAACCAAAGCAGTAGTATGCTCGCGTTACCGCCGCTTTTATGGTAGATCCAGTAACTGCTTAAGTTGAGCAATAATAATACGATCAGCAGCGCAATCACTCCCCTAAATCAGAATACATCCACGATCTGCACTAAAAAGTCTTGAATTTTCTGTGGAAGATCGCCACGAATGATCAAAGCCTGCAATAAACGATTGCGATTATACCAGCAATTCCAAAATCCTTCATTTTCCTGTGGTCGCATCTCCATTAATTCGCGTTGCCAATATTGTAATAGTCGTAAAAAATAATCAGCGTAAAGTTGATTTTTATTGACTAAATTTGCGATGGTCAAAGCTAAGCGATGATCCTCACCAAAAATCAATGGCGTTTCTAATCGCTGATAACGCGCCAGTAATACCGTCAGATAAAATAGTTTATTGGCCCGATTCAGCGCTGCGCTTTCGGTTAGCTCGTCCAATACATTACCAACGTGACTGTACGCATGCGCCCAACCGCGGTTGCCAATGTAGCCACGGCCATCAGCTTCCATGGCAATATAGGCGGCTATTTTCAAACTAACATCTTCCAAATCAGCGGGTTGCAAAACATGATAGTGCAAACGATCCACGTACAAAACGCCAGATAAGATCATGACACTGAATGAACGTAAAAATACGGCATTACTTTTTGTTTCCAAAATATGGCCATATAGCATTTCTGGACTAAGCAAACGTTGATAGATCTGCTTGATCTGGTCAGCTGTGAACAAGCGCGCCTGCAGGATATCGTTAAATAAAAAATAAACCCCTTTATCGCGCACCATTGGATCAGTCGATGCTAAGTGTGCTAGTAAAAAATCAATTTCAGCATCACTGATCGCCGTTATTTTTTTTTGCTTAATTTTAGTACGTAAGGCTTTGATCCGCACCAATGCTGCTTCATCATCTGTTGGTACAACGATCGGTGTTCTTTTTTCATGTGGTAATTGATCAATTAATTCGCCAACTTCTTGGGGTAAGCGCTGATAAAGTTCGCCGCGGCTCAGTTTTGTGCGCAACTGATCTAGCTGGCGAATTGTTTCTGCTACTGCATCCGTCATGGGCTGCCTCCATTACTTGTTTTTCAGTTAAGTTCTCTTTCTAGTTTAACATTAAACGTTACCCTCGACTCGCATCTCGGCCACTAAAATGCTATATTAAATTTATTAATTCATTTGGAAAGGATCCTACACGTGAGTAAGAAACATGATAAAAATGACCAACTTAGTAAAACTTTAGTCGAAAAAATTCTTGACCAAGCAAAAATTGCTTACACCCAATTTGAATTCCCCACCGAACAAGATGGCGACGTGCGGCAATTAAAACTAAGTGAACTTAACGTCGATGATCACATGATCTATAAAACTTTAGTCATGGCTGGCCAAAAAACTGGGCCAATCGTTGGTGTCGTCCCCGTTGATGAACGAATCAGCTATAAAAAATTTGCCAAAATAACTGGTAACCGCAAAGTAGGCCTGATCCCACTAAAAGAATTAGTTGCCACCACCGGCTACGAACACGGCGCTAATACACCGATCGGTATCCATCAAAAATATAATTATCCGATCTACTTCAGCACTACTGCTAAAATTCAGCCAGAAATTTTAGTTTCTTCTGGTAAAATTGGTCGCTCAGTGAGGCTTGATCCACGTAAATTGGTTAAATTTCTTGGTGCTGAGTTTGCCGATATTACCGAAGAAGATTCGTAATGCGCAACAAAATTTTTCTGGTATAAGCACGAAAAAAAAGCCGCAGATAGTGCGGCTTTTTGAATACTACCTTATTGACGAACTTGACCCGAACCGAGCACGACATACTTAGTAGACGTCAGTGCGGCTAACCCCATTGGCCCACGGGCATGTAATTTTTGCGTACTGATCCCGATCTCAGCCCCAAAACCAAATTCAAAACCATCAGTGAAGCGTGTCGACGCATTCACATAAACGACTGCAGCATCAATTTGTTTCGTAAATTGCTGACTATGCGCATAGTTATTGGTGATGATTGCTTCTGAATGTTGCGTGTTGTAATGATTGATGTGGCGAATAGCTGCCCCAATATCAGGTACTATTTTAATTGCCAAAATATAATCATTATATTCAGTACCCCAATCGGCTTCAGTTGCCAATTTGATAGCTGGTAAAATAGCTTGTGCAGCCGCATCACCACGTAATTCGACTTGATATGGTGTCAATGCCGCTGCCAATTGTGGTAAAAATTCGGCTGCAACTTGCTGGTGGACCACTAATTTTTCCATTGCATTGCAGACTGCTGGCCGCTGGGTTTTCGCATTGACCACAATATCGCGGGCCATCGCTAAATCAGCATCAGCGTCAACGTATACGTGACAATTGCCGGCACCAGTTTCGATCACCGGGACCGTCGCCGTTTGGACTACGGTTTGAATAAACTGGCCGCTACCGCGCGGAATCAAAACGTCAACGTACTCATTTAAGCGCATTAAGGCCTGCGCAGTTTCATGGGACGTGTCAGTGATCAATTGAATGGCGGCGGCTGGCAAGTCAAATTCAGTCAATACCTGCTGCAATACGGTTGCTAGGGCTATATTGGACTGTAGTGCTTCCTTACCACCGCGTAAAATCACGGCATTACCGGATTTAAACGTTAGTGCCGCTGCGTCCACCGTTACGTTGGGCCGTGCTTCATAGATCATGGCGATCACGCCTAGTGGTACGCGCTGCTGGGTGATTTGTAAACCAGCTTCAGTTTGCCAGCCTTTGTCGATCATCCCAATTGGATCAGCCAGTGTCGCCACTTGGCGTAGTCCAGCGGCCATATCAGCAATTCGTTCAGCATCCAACTGGAGCCGATCGCGCATAACTTGACGTACCTGATTATTAGCGGCCGCCGCCATATCCTGCTGATTAGCAGCTAAAATGGTTGGCGTTGCTACAACTAATGCTTCAGCCATTGCGGTAAGCACTTGATTTTTCTTTGGTGTTGCTAGTTGGCCGATCGTAAATGCGGCGTTTTGCGCAGCCTGGCCAATTTCATTGATAGCTTGCATTTTACTCCTCCTCTACTTCACCAAGAACAACAATCAATAGATGGTGCCATTTTTCTAGTAAGAATTAGGTTACTGATCGTTACTCGCTAACTGCTGGACCGAGTTTGTGGGTTGGGCTTCAAACAACGTCCCCACCTTTTCACCTGCTAAAATTCGATAAATGATTTGGGGATCACGACCGTTGGCTAAAACCATTTGCTGCTGATGGTCAATGATCCGCTTCGCTGCTTTTAACTTAGTGACCATCCCGCCAGTACCATATTTAGTGCCATGGCCACCGGCTGCGGCTAGGACTTGCTGATTAATTTGTCCCACTTCATCTAACAAATGCGCATGCTTATCTTTCAGTGGATTCGCCGAATAAAAACCATCGATATCCGATAATACGATCAATAGATCAGCATCGATCAAATTAGTAATGATCGCCGCCAAGACATCATTTTCGCCAAAGGTGGTTAAATGATTAAATTCTTCGACAGCCACACTATCATTTTCATTCACAACAGGAATCACGTTCATTTTAAGTAGATTTTGGAAAGTATTCAGTGCGTTGCTGTGACTTTGGGGATACGCAATCACGTCACGGGTCAACAACATCTGGCCCACCGTCTGATTATAAGTACCAAACGCCCGCCCATAAATCGCCATTAATTCACCCTGACCAACAGCTGCCACTGCTTGTTGCTCGGGAACTGTAGTTGGTCGTTGCGCCAAGCCCAACTTGTTCATACCGACGCCCACTGCACCTGAGGACACCAACACAACTTCTTTACCTTGATTCTTTAAATCACTCAGGACCAAAGCTAGACGCGTGATCGTGTGTAAATTCAGTTGATTGTTGGGATAAATAAGACTACTGGTACCCACTTTGACCACAATTCGTTGCGCTTTAATTTGCCGGATCTCTGCCATCGCCTAATCATCCTTTTTGAATTATTAACAGAACATTAAAATTATACTCATTTTAACACAATCCCCTTAGCGAACAAAGTTAACTGTCATAAAACTTGAATTAACTATTCAAACCGCGTAAAGTCAGGGTAAACAAGGTGTGCCATTTATAATGACTGGCTTAGCTTATTTTTGGTGATCAGTTCTAACAAGTCGTTGCCTTTGACACATGCTCATGAAAGTGGTGTTTAAATGAAAATTATCGTTCCCACTGTTAATGGTTATTTAGCCGATCAATATGGTAAATACGCACCGGAAACTTGGCGCGATGCTAATGGGCCCATTCAGTCGTTTCCAGTTCAGGTACAAGACTTCCCAGCGCAAACACAAGCTTGGGCGTTGACCTTACTTGATTTTGATGCTGTTCCTATTGCTGGCTTCCCGTGGATCCATTGGCTGGCAACTAATTTAGCGCCGGAATTAACAAAATTACCAGCCAACGCCAGTCGTGATTTAACTGACCAATTCGCACAAGGCAAAAACAGTCTCGCCTCACCCTTTGTCGAAGTTGATGATCTGCTGGCCGAGCAGCGCTACATTGGTCCAACGCCGCCGGATAAAACCCATCTTTATCAGTTAACCGTCTATGCACTGGATCAAATGTTACCGCTCGATAACGGCTACTGGCTCAATGAATTTTATCACGCCAGCCAGGGACATATTTTAGAACAGGCACAATTAGAACTACCTAGTCGCGCGTAAAAAAACGCAGGTTGACCTTTGCTGGCCAATCTGCGTTTTACTATTCTTCCGCTAATTCTAATTTCGGGGTTGCGCTTAGCTGCGCCGGTTCACCTTTAACTTTTAACTGTAACTGTTCAGCCTTGCGTAAGTGGCGAATCGCCCGTACATAAGTGATCACTAGCACGATACAGGAGCCGATCCAGGCCAACGGTTCGGCCGCCGCGGCGCCAGCGTAACCGAACGGCTTCACCAGCACAAACACCGCCAAAGCACGCATCGCCAGCTCCGCAATTCCAGCAACGATTGAAATCATGCTGTAGCCTAAACCCTGCAAGGTATAACGCATAACAAACAAAATATCCAAGAAAACATAACCGCTAGCCACCACTAAGAAATAGCTTTGCGCCAGATCCAGCACCGCCGTATCATTACCAATAAATAAGGTCACCAACGCGCGGCCACTAAAAATAATGACACCACTTAAAATAACGCTGAAGCCGACTGACAACATCAAACTTTGACGCACACCTTTAATAATTCGGCCATAGGCTTGGGCACCATAGTTTTGCGCGGCATAAGTGCCTAATGTGATGCCCAACGACATCATCGGTAAGGTTGCGATTTGGTCAATTTTACTGGCCGCCGTTGACGCCGCTACCGCATTAGTCCCGAGGTCATTTAAAGCAACTTGCAAAATAATTGCGCCGATCGCAATCACCGATGACTGAAAACCAAGCGGCAAGCCCATCCGTAAATGTTCCCAGTAGAGGGACTTATCCCATTTTAAATCACGCCAGGTCACTTGCAAATAAGGAATATGGCGCCAAATGTAAACTAAACATAATAAACTAGCGACCACTTGCGCAGTCACTGTAGCATAACCAGCACCAGCCACACCTAGATGAAATCCCATGATCAACACAAAATCCAGCACAATATTGACGACACTGGCGATGACTAAGAAAATTAACGGTGTCCGGCTGTCGCCTAACGCACGCAACATATTTGATAGTAGATTAAACGCCATTGAAGCGATGATACCCGCAAAAATAATTCGGATAAAGGTGACCGCTTGCGCCAAAATGGCAGTCGGCGTCGCCATCATCACTAAAAATTGCCGCGTAAACAATAAGCTAACAATGGTCAACAAGATCGCCACCACTAAACTGATCACAATGCTAACGCCAAAACTACGACGAACACCAAGAAAATCATGCGCACCAAACCGTCGCGCTGTTAATAAAGATAGGCCAGTGGTCATCCCTTGAGCAAAACCAATGATCAAAAACGAAATCCCACCAGTTGCGCCAACTGCCGCTAAAGCTTTAACGCCTAGTGTTTGGCCAACGATCAAAGTGTCGGCAATATTATAAAACTGCTGGAAAAAGTTACCAATCAATAAAGGCAACGTAAACCAGAGAATTAATTTTAATGGCCGACCCTCAGTTAAAGTGCGCACAACAAAATCCCCTTTCATTTTCCAAACCGATTTAGACAATAGTCGATAGTCTACAAGGATTTTCATGAAAATGCAAGAGGATTGAAAATAAATTTTCAGACTTATTTATTTACCAAAACTACCTAGATACTTTACTTGATTCTGTGGGCTCAGTTGGGCAAATGCTGCCGCCAAGGTCGCCGATTGGCCGGCATGACCACCAATTTCGATAAAAAACCGATAATGGCCTAATTCGCGGCGTGTGGGGCGTGACATGATCGAAATCAAATTCAAATCATGTTGCGCAAAAACCTGCAGCAGCTCGCTTAATAAGCCAGCATGATCGGTTTGCGGCGTGATATAACATAAAGCTCGAAAATCGCTTGACCACGGTTGGACCTGCTGCAATGGTACGGCCGCTTTTTTTACCACAATAAACCGCGTGTAATTTTCTTTAGTATCAGTGACGTCTGCCAACTTTAAAAAAGTATCCGGTAACGCCGCTAATTGCGCTTGCGGAATAATTGCGGCGTCACCACTGGCGGCATCCTGTAACTTGGCAAACGATAACATGTTGCTTTCCGTCGTCAAACGTTCGGCATGCGGTAATTGGGTCAGTATCTGTTCACATTGCCCTTTAGTTTTAAATTGAACGTAGATCCGCTTGATCGCCGCTAAATTCGTCGCGTTAGCTGCTAGTGAGAACCGCACTGGCACAAGCACTTCGCCGACCACTTGTAAGTCTGCATCGCTAAGGATCGCCAACGTATTTTGGACGTAGCCATCCAGTGTATTCTCCAATGGTAATAAAGCATATTCCGTTCCATTTTGAATGCTGGCCGCCACTTGATCGATCGAATTATGGTAGACCGATTGCCAGGTTAGTTGTTGCTGCCGCAAATAGCGTTGTGCCGCAATATCGCTAAACGTCCCTGCTGGCCCTAATACTGCTAACCGTGGTGCCATTATTTAACCGCCAATAAATTCTGAGTCACAAATTCAGGTAGCTGCATCAGATCTAGTGGATAAACGGTTGGTTCACCGATTGCCTTTAAATAAATCAGATTAACGCGCCCACCCCGATTTTTCTTGTCTTTTGCGATTCGTGTATAAAAATCTGCTTGACCGATCAAATCACTGGTCACTGGTAAACCGACCGCAACTAATTGCTGGCGTAACTTTGCGGTCATGCCGACTGGTGATAAACCAGCATGCTCGAAACATTGGGTCAACGTCACCATCCCAATGCTGACTGCCTCACCATGTGCCAATGCGCCGTTAGCACCAGCCTCAACTGCATGACCGAAAGTATGGCCAAAGTTCAAAATTTGGCGCAAGCCAGCTTCTTTTTCGTCGGCCATAACGATCTTAGCTTTAAATGTCACACTCGCTTGAATCAATGCATTAGCGTGAGTTAAAATCGCTGCTACTGATTGAATTTGCGTGATCAACTGCCAAAAATCAGCGCTAGCAATGGCGGCCATTTTGACCACTTCCGCATAACCTTCGACTAAATAACGCTGCGATAAGGTCATTAGGGTGTCTGGGTCGATCAACACTGCATCAGGTTGATAGAATGTACCAACTAAATTTTTACCAGCCGGCAGATCGACTGCCGTTTTGCCACCAACACTACTATCCACTTGTGCCAACAACGAGGTCGGTATTTGGATAAACGCTAAGCCACGCATAAAGGTCGAAGCAACAAAGCCTGCTAGGTCACCAACCACGCCGCCACCTAGCGCGATCACACCAGCACTACGGGTAAAACCATCGCCTAACAATTCATCATATAACGACGCCACTACACCTAATGATTTAGCCGCTTCGCCAGCAGTCACAGTATAAAGATAAACTTGAAATCCGGCCTGTACGAGTTGTAGCCGAACTTTTTCTGCGTATAGCGGCGTCACATTGCTATCACTGATCAACGCTACTTGTTGTACTTTAGGCCATTGTTTTCTGACTAAAGTGCCCGTTTGCGCAAGTAAGCCATTTTCGATATAAATTGGATATTCTTTTTGCGGTAACTTAACCTCAACTTGTTGCACGATACAGCCCTCTTCCTTATTATTCCCAGCTATCCATTAACTTACGCATGGCAAAAACTTGTTCCGTCATTTTCAAGTAAGTATCGGGTTTCAATGCTTGCGGGCCATCAGAAAAGGCATGTTCAGGGTCATCGTGGATCTCTACGATCATCCCGGAAGCACCTGCCGCAACACCAGCATAAGCCATTGGTGTTACTAGATCCCATTCACCAACTGCATGGCTAGGATCAACAATAACGGGGTAGTGGGTCAGCTTCTGCAAAACAGGTACTGCCGCTAAGTCAAAAGTGTTGCGCGTGTATTTATTATCAAAGGTCCGAATGCCACGTTCCAATAACATAATTTGATGGTTACCACCAGCAGCAATGTATTCCGAAGCATTTAATAAATCGTCGATCGAACCGGCTAAGCCACGCTTCAAAGCAACTGGCACATTGGTTTTACCAACTGCCTTCAATAAAGAAAAATTCTGCATGTTGCGGGCGCCAATTTGGAACACATCAGTGTATTTAGCAATCAAATCG
This sequence comes from Loigolactobacillus zhaoyuanensis, assembly GCF_003946385.1. Lineage (GTDB taxonomy): Bacteria > Bacillota > Bacilli > Lactobacillales > Lactobacillaceae > Loigolactobacillus > Loigolactobacillus zhaoyuanensis. The sequence continues at coordinate 34,196 of NZ_RHOE01000002.1, read as the reverse complement.
ACGTGGGTCTCATCCATGACTTCAGTAATGACGTCCATGCCGTTTTCATCAGCGGCTTCGCGTAAGTATTTTAAACCAGCTTCGCCTAGACCTTGGAAACTGTAAGGTGAGGTCCGTGGTTTGTAGGCCCCGCCACGTAATAAAGTAGCGCCGCCCGCTTTAGCCACCTTAGCCATTTTGCGCACATGGGCTTCTGATTCAACAGAACAAGGACCAGCCATCATCGTGAAATTCCCTTTGCCGCCAATAACAGAGTGCGGTAGCGTGATCACCGTGTCTTCTGGCTGGAATAAGCGACTACCCAGTACAGCTGCAGGTGTCTTTTCGATGACTTCTGCTACCACGCTAGCTTCTGTTGCCGAAAGTGCAGTTGTTTTAACTTCTGGGATTGCCAAATGATTGTTGATCCGAATCACGGTGGCTGGTGTCGCTTTTAAACGGTTAATTAATCCGGTGATAACTTGCTCGTCTGCGTTTGCTTTTAATTGAATAATCATGTCTTTACCTCTTATATTTTTATTTTTGATAGAGTTGCTGTTCCAAAGCTTGTGTCACTTGATCAATTGGCATTTCAGCGTCCGTCCATAATTTGAAGGCCAAGGCCCCCTGCTGGATCAGCATCGGTAATCCGTTATAAGTTGGACAACCTAAACGGCGCGCTGCCTTTAAAAATACCGTTTCTTGTGGAAAATAAACCACGTCGCTAACCACTGTCCTGGTGGCGATCTGTTTGAGTACCGCTAGTGGCAATGGTAATTCTTGACTAGTGCCCATACCAATATTGGTGGCATTAACTAGTAAATCGCTTTGTTGGATTGCTGCAGTAAGCTCAGCGTTCGCCGAATAGTCGTGCAAATTGATCGCGATCTGTGTAGCCGCCGCGATTTTAGCTAACTTGGCGGCCACAGTTGCATACGTGCTATTTTGGCGTTTAAACACATCAACCGTGGTGAAACCGGCATGAGCGGCAGCGGCGATGATCGCAAGTCCAGCGCCGCCAGCGCCCAGAATCGTTAAATGCGCTTGCTTAAATTGTTGGTCTTGCTGGGCTAAGCCAGCGAAAAAGCCGGCGCCATCTGTGCTATGGCCAACTAAGTGACCATTTTGATTGACGATCGTATTAACTGCACCAATTAAGCTTGCTTCCGGCGCCACTTCATCCAATAAGGGCAACACTTGCGCCTTAAATGGCATCGACAAATTGACCCCGCCAAAATTTAAAGTGCGAATACTCGCCACCGCAGCAGCTAAATCAGTTTTAAAATCAAAAGCAAGATAGGTCGCATTTAACCCCTGCTGCGCAAAAGTAATATTATACATTAACGGCGACAAACTGTGTTGAGCCGGATGAGCAAAAAAGCCAAATAATTGCGTTTTACCATCGATCAATTAAATCACACTCCGTTGAATTGGTGTTTGTAAACGGTGATCAGCTCGCCATAGCTTCTGGTAAGCAGCGACTAAGGCTGCCGTCGTGAAACCATACTCAGCTAACACTTCAGCTGCAGGACCGCTAGCGCCAAAGGTATCAACGCCAAGACTCAAGCCATCCAAACCGACAAAACGTTCCCAGCCTAAGGTGACCCCTAATTCGATTGAAACACGGCGCCGGATCTGCTGGGGCAAAACTTGCTCGCGGTAAGCAGCTGACTGTTGCATGAAGCGGTCAAAGCAAGGCATTGAAACCACAGCTACATCGTGGCCAAATTTCCGTAGTTGCTGCTGGGCCTTGATCGCCAAGGCCACTTCTGAACCAGAAGCCATTAAAATTCCTTCAGCTTGACTATGTTGTTGCGGTGAGATCACGTAGCCGCCGCGGCTAACCCCATTTGGCTGCTGTAAACTGCCTTGCAATACCGCTAGTTCCTGCCGCGTTAGAACTAATACAGTGGGGCGATCATTGGTCGTCATCGCCAAACGCCAAGCAGCAACTGCCTCATTGGGATCAGCCGGCCGAATCACACTGATTCCTGGCATCGCCCGTAAACTCATCAACTGCTCAACGGGTTCATGAGTCGGCCCATCTTCGCCGACAGCCAATGAATCATGAGTGAAAATGTAAGTGACCGGTAAATGCTGCAACGCGGCTAAACGAATCGCACCGCGCATGTAGTCGGAAAAAACGAAGAAAGTACCGCCGAAAACGTGGGTCCCACCGTGCAAAGCAATGCCATTCATCGCTGCAGCTTCAGCAAACTCACGAACACCAAAATTCAGGTTACGCTCCTGCCGCGCTGTAGCACTAAAGGAGTTACTAGCCGCAATATCAGTTTTATTTGAGGAAGCCAAATCAGCCGCTCCACCCCAGAGACTAGGCACTTTTGCTGCTAATGCTTGGATCATTTTTTGACTAGTAGTCCGCCCGGCTTCACTGGTGCCCATTTGATATTGTGGTAGGTCGGCTTGCCAATTTACTGGTAATTTCTGGGTTAACGCCTGCTGTAATTGCTCAGCTAACGCAGGCTGTGCTTGTGCATAGGTCGTTAATAAGGTTTGCCATTGTTGATGTGCACTCTGACCACGCTGCTGAACTTGTTTTTGGAAACGTTGTTTGACCGCTGCTGGTACTGTAAATGGCTCTGCCTGCCAGCCTAGGTTGCGCTTGGTCACTGCTAGATCACTTTGTCCTAATGGGGCACCATGAACTAAATGCGTTCCCTGCTTTGGTGCCCCGAAGCCAATCGTTGTTTTAATTTCAATTATACTAGGCGCATCCGTCGCTGCTTTAGCCGCTGTGATGGCAGTATCGATTGCTGCTAAATCATTACCATCGCTAACTTTCTGGTAATCCCAACCATAACTAGTAAAACGTTGCTGGGCATCGTCCGAAAAAGTACGATCAGTTGCGCCATCTAATGATACATCGTTTGAATCATACAACACAATTAATTTATTGAGTTTAAGGTTGCCAGCTAAGCTTGCCGCTTCATGGGAGATACCTTCCATCAAGTCGCCATCCCCACAGATCACGTAGGTGAAATGATCGATCACTTGCTGCTGTGGCATATTAAACTGTGCGGCTAAGTGCGTCTCGGCCATCGCCATCCCCACGGCCATGCCTAACCCTTGTCCTAGTGGTCCCGTAGTCGCATCCACCCCTGCCACCAGGCCATGTTCTGGATGTCCAGGCGTCATGCTGTGCAATTGACGGAATTGTTGCAGATCAGCCATACTTGTTGGAAACCCACTAAGATGCAACAAACTGTATAACAACGCCGAACCATGCCCCGCGGATAAAACAAAACGATCACGATTAGTCCAGTTTGGATCTTGTGGATCAACGCGTAAATGGCGACTGTATAAAACATAAGCCATTGGTGCCGCATCTAAAGGTAACCCTGGGTGGCCGGAACCTGCACGCTCGATCATATCAATACTCAACGCCCGTAATGCATTAACACTTAACTGATCTGTCTCATCAAACATATAAATTCCCCCATAAGTCAAAGTAAAAGGCCACACAACATATTATTGCTGTGTGACCCATCGACTTCTTTAGAGAAATAGCCTAAAAAGGTTCCCGAAGAAAAGCCACACAGCTGATTGTTCAAATCATCTATGTGGCCAAGTTTTTAATACACGCTTAAAATACTATTGGCTTGCATAGATGCAGACTTCGTGTCTGCACCTAGCTTGCCGGTGCAAACACTACTTAAAGAACCAATAGTATAGATAGCTATTCGATTGTGATGTTAGTGAACACGTTCGTTTTGCTTGCGTCATATTAAAAACTCCTTAGAATTGAATGACATTAGTATAACAACTGTCTGTGAACGCGTCAACCTTTTTTTGAAAAAAAGATTTAGGGCTTAACAATTGGCTAGTGAAGATTTACAATGAGACTGTAGTTGTGATCAATTACAGGAGGCTGATAACTTGGCTGCACTTATTGAGGGTGGCATAATTGTAACAGGTTTGGTGCTTGTTCTATTTCACGATAAGCACCATCTCGGCGATGAAGGTTAGGAAAAAATTCAGTATTGAAATCAACGTGAGCAATCAATCCACTAGAGGTGCCGACTGATTGCTCTTTTTTTGTCCACTTTTCAAACTTAACGTTATCCACTAAAATTTTTCGATCCACAACCTCAGTTTTATTATTAATAACCGCGCGGTCACAGAATGTCGCTGGTGAGTCTATTCTTAAAGATGTCATGTATCGCCTAGGACATAAGGATATCGCGACCACAATGAATATATATGCGCATGTTACTCAGGATTCAACTAAAGCAACTGGGCAAATGTTTGCCAATTATATGAACTTTTAAAAAAGTCGCGTCAAAGTCGCGTCATAATATAAATTGACAAAAAAATAAGCCCCTAAAAGCCTATCATATCAAGGCAATTAGGGGCTTATCTGATTTTAGCCGACAGTTCCTTCCATTTCGTAGCCGATCAATCGATTTAATTCAACGGCATACTCCATCGGTAACTCTTTGGTAAATGGTTCGACGAAGCCCATGATGATCATTTCAGTTGCTTTAGCCTCCGAAACGCCGCGGCTCATCAAATAATAGAGTTGCTCCTCAGAAATTTTCGAGACCTTAGCTTCATGTTCCATAGAAACATTGCCGTTTAAGATCTCGTTGTATGGAATCGTATCCGAACTAGACTCTTCATCCATAATGATCGTATCACACTCAATATGTGCCTTAGAGCCATCAGAATGGCGACCAAAACGCACTGTTCCACGATAATCAACTGCACCACCATCTTTGGAGATCGACTTTGAGACGATCGATGACGAAGTATTCTTGGCGTTATGGATCATTCGTGCACCGGCATCCTGATCAACATTATGACCAGCAACAGCAATCGACAGCATGGTCCCAGTCGCGCCTTCGCCATCCAAATAAACACTTGGATATTTCATGGTGATCTTGGAGCCTAAGTTACCATCGACCCATTCCATTGTGGCATTTTCCATTGCTTGCGCCCGTTTGGTTTCCAAACTGTACACATTATTCGACCAGTTCTGGATCGTCGTATAACGCATATAAGCATCCTTCTGCGCGTATACTTCAACGACGGCCGCATGTAAACTGTCCGAAGAATAATTTGGTGCGGTACAGCCTTCAACGTATTGAACACTGGCGCCTTCATCGACAATGATCAAGGTCCGTTCAAACTGACCCGAGTTTTCAGCATTCAAGCGGAAATAAGATTGAATCGGTACATCTAATTTAACGCCCTTAGGCACGTAAATAAATGAACCACCTGACCAAACGGCTGAATTAAGTGCCGCAAATTTATTATCTGACGGTTTAACTAATTTAGCGAACCATTTGCGGAATAATTCAGGATATTCTTTCAAGGCCGTATCAGTATCGGTAAAGATGATCCCCGCTTTGTTGAATTCATCACGCATGTTATGATAAACCACTTCAGACTCATATTGAGCTGACGAACCAGCCAAATACTTACGTTCAGCTTCGGGAACGCCTAAGCGATCGAAAGTATTCTTGATGTCTTCAGGGACTTCTTCCCAGTCACGATACTTTTTATCAGTTGCCTTTTGATAATACAGCATATTATCTAGATCTAACTTTGATAGATCTGGACCAAATACTGGCATCGGTAACTTTTTATATAATTCATATGATTTCAGCCGGAAGTCCAACATCCATTGTGGTTCATTCTTTTCCTTAGAAATAGCACGAACAACATCTTCAGTCAAACCATGTCCAGTTGAGAACACTGGCGTAACATCATCATGAAAGCCAAAATCGTAATCTTTATCTAAACCTAATTCATCAACGCTACTAGCAATAGTGGCGTTATTTTTAGTGTTTTCAGTTTCAGGCATTGGCATAAGCTATCCCCCCTTATTCATGTTTAGCTATTTTATAAATCAATCCTCATGCGAAGTCAACAGTTGTGCCATTCCCTTACCGTCCTCGCCAGTCAGCGCATTATTTAGCGCCTTCCAAGCCAAAGTGGCACATTTGATCCGTGCTGGGAATTGAGCGACACCTTTCAAAATCGAAGCATCACCTAAAATACTTAGATCTTGGTCAGGCCGATCACCGATCACCATGGTAGAGAAGGCTTGCACCATTTGTTCAGCTTCTGCTGGTGTTTTCCCGATCACTGCATCAGTCATCATACTGGCCGATGCTTGGCTAATAGTACAGCCATCACCAGAAAAGGCAATATCACTGATTTTATTATCAGTCAACGCAATTTCCAGCTGCAAAACATCGCCACAAGTTGGATTACGTAATTCAATTTCATTGGTCGCTTTTTGCAAATGACCATGATGGTGCGGATGAGCTGAGTGATCAAGGATGACTTGGCGGTATAAATTATCTAGTTTAGATAGTGCCATTTTTGAAGAACTCCTTTGTGGCCACAATTGACTCAACTAAGCGATCAGCGTCAGCTTTTGTATTATAAATATAAAAGCTAGCGCGCGCTGTAGCTGGCACTTGCAAATATTTCATTAATGGTTGCGCACAATGATGCCCCGCGCGTACCGCAACGCCTTCCATATCCAGTCCAGTGGCCAAATCATGTGGATGTAAGCCGTCTAGGTTAAACGCAATGACGCCAGTATGTTTAGCCGGATCATGGGGGCCATAAACCGTTAAGCCATCGATCGCCAATAATTGTGGCAAGACATAGTCAACTAACTTTTGTTCATGTTCATGAACCGCAGCCATCCCAAATTGATTTAAATAATCAATTGCGGCGCCTAAACCAATTGCACCGGAAATATCTGGCGTGCCGGCTTCAAACTTCCATGGTAATTGCGACCACGAGCTATCGAATAAATTAACGAAATCGATCATTTCGCCACCAAATTCGACCGGCGCCATTGCGTTTAGCAATTCTTCCTTGGCGTAAAGGCCGCCGATCCCCGTTGGCCCCATCATTTTATGCCCAGAAAAGGCTAGAAAATCACAGTCTAAGGCTTGGACATCGACCGGCATATTTGGTAATGATTGCGCCCCATCGACCACCATAACGGCACCATGCTGATGCGCTAATTTAGCCAGATCCTTAACTGGATTGACGACGCCTAAAACGTTAGATACCTGAGCGATCGCAACAATTTTAGTTTGATCGGTAATTTGTTGCGCGGCATCAGTCATATCTAAGGTGCCATCTGCATTTAATTTGATGTACTTCAATTTGGCTTGCTTACGCAGCGCCAACTGCTGCCAAGGGACTAAATTACTATGATGTTCCATATACGAAATAACAATTTCATCACCGGCATTTACATTAGCTTCACCATAACTAGCAGCGATCCAGTTCAAGCTTGTGGTTGTCCCGCGAGTGAACAAAACTTCCTTGGTCGAGCGGGCATTAATAAACGCTCGTACTTTTTCCCGTGCAGCTTCAAACTGTTCCGTCGCCCGTTCAGCCAGCGTATGCACCCCACGATGCACATTAGCATTATCATGATAATAATAATGAGTCAAAGCTTCGACCACTGCTTTAGGCTTCTGGGTCGTCGCGGCATTGTCCAAGTAAACTAATGGTTCATCATTAACTTGCTGCTCCAAAATTGGAAAGTCAGCACGGATATCATTCAGATTTTTGCCCATTTTCAAGCTTCCTCTCGATCGTTGCGGTTAACTGATCACGAACTCGTTTAGCTGGAATTTCGGTTAAAACATTACCTAAGAACCCGCGAATAACCAAACGTTCAGCACGCTTTTTATCGATCCCACGACTCATTAGGTAGTACATTTGTTCCTCATCGACGCGACCAACACTGGCAGCATGGCCAGCGGTAACATCGTTTTCATCGATCAGCAAGATTGGGTTCGCGTCACCGCGCGCATGTGTTGATAACATCAATACACGGCTTTCCTGCTGTGCATCGGAACCACGGGCGCCTTTAACAATATGCCCGACACCATTGAAGATCAAGGCTGAGGACTCCAGAATGACCCCATGCTGCAAAATGTGACCAATCGTGTGTTGACCAAGATTAGTGACACGCGTATCAATTCCTTGCAGTTGATCGCCCGTCGTTACAGCGACGACCTTAACTTCAGTGTGCGCACCATGCCCCACTAAATCAGTATTGAAATCAACCACCACGTTACCATCGTTCATCAGTCCAACGGCCCAATCTAATTTAGCATCATTCGCCAAGTTACCTTGCCGGCTAATATAAGCGGTCGTTGCTGCGCTAAATTGATCAACTGCCGAAAAACGAACCTGCGCATCGTCAGCAGCAACAACTTCAACCACCACGTTGGCCAGGTTAGCTTCAGTACCGACAGTCGCGTAATTTTCCGAATAAGTCACCTGACTATTAGTATCCGCAACGACCAGCACATGCTGAACAAAATCCTGTGGCCGTGTACTATCTTGGATATAGTAGCCTTGAATCGGTTCCTTGATCGTCACGCCTTTAGGCACGTACAAGAACGCCCCACCGTTAAGAAAAGCGGTATGAAAAGCAGTTAACCGATTAGCGTCAGGCTTGACCGCTGTCGTCATAAAGTATTTCTCAACTAACTCAGGGTAATCACGGACTGCTGTAAATAAGTCAGTAAAAATAACCCCCTGTGCGGCTAGTTCTGGGTCTAACTTTGATGTAATGACGGATTCGCCGTATGTCACGAGCACATTCTTAGCCTGCGCATAATCCAAATCTAACGTTGCTAGATCTGCAGCGGCAGATGCTTGAACTGTAGGCTGATGCGCTGCAGTTAAGGGCCATCTTTGGTATCTGATTTTTTCAAACTTAGGTAATGCTAATGCTGGATATTTTTCCAGCATATCTAGGCGCAAATTCCGCAACCAATCGGGTTCACTATGAGCCGCAGAAAAAGCTGAAACTGCGGATTGAAAATCAATTTCTGCTTGTGTTTCCATTATCTGCGCCTCCTTAGATTTCGTCCGTTAATTTTACATCTAATCCTAGATCGTCACGAACACCGGCATAGCCTTCAGCTTCCAATTTTTCAGCTAATTCTGGGCCGCCACTTTCGACGATTCGACCGTCCATCATCACGTGCACCGTATCTGGAACGATGTAGTTCAGTAACCGCTGATAATGGGTAATGATCAATGAGCCAAATTCAGGTCCACGCATTGCATTGACCCCTTTAGAAACGACTTTTAAGGCATCAATATCAAGGCCAGAATCAATTTCATCAAGGATGGCAAATTTAGGCTGGATCATCATTAATTGTAGAATTTCGTTACGTTTCTTTTCACCACCGGAAAAGCCTTCATTTAAGTAACGCTCAACCATATCGTCACTCATATCTAAAGTTGCAAGATTCTTATCCAAGAATTTCATGAATTCTAAGACGGGGATCTGATCATCATCAGCTCGACGCGCATTAATTGCTGCACGCATAAATTCAATGTTTGTTACCCCAGCAATTTCAGCAGGGTACTGCATTGCTAAAAATAGACCGGCGCGGGCACGTTCATCTACTGGCATTTCTAATAAACTCTTGCCATCTAATAAAACGTCACCTTCAGTGACTTTATATGCAGGGTTACCCATAATTGCTTGGGATAAAGTTGATTTACCAGTACCATTTGGTCCCATGATAGCGTGGATCTCGCCAGTGTTCATGGTTAAATCGACCCCTTTGAGGATCTCTTTTTGTAGACTTTTATCTTCATCAACTACGGCAACGTGTAGATTCTTTACTTCTAACTTTGACATGTGCTCTCCTCCGATATCAGGAATTACTGGTTGTAACCAGTGAAAACGACGCTTAAGAGAAAATCGTTTCCAATATTAAACAATACTCATTCTAACCTAATTGAGAACCTTTTTCAATAATCCCAAGCGACTTCACTAAAGATTTTATTCCGTAAAATAGGTTGGCGTACGTTGTTCTGGTTAAAATAAATCGTCTTTACGATAAAATTAAAATTTAGTAAGAAGCAGCGGTGCAACACAGTTAGGATCAGCATAATAGATAGCGTTTTCTTTAACTGGAAATAAAAAAGCTACGATCACTCGTAGCTTTCAATTAACTATTTAGCTGGTAAGACTGCGCCTTTGAAATGTTGGCCGATCCACTTTTGAGTTGATTTAGATTGCAAAGCTTTAACCAATTTCTTGATGGCTGGCTTATTTTGATCACCTTTACGAACTTCAATAATATTCGCGTATGGTGAAGATTTCTTCTCTAAAGCAATAGCGTCTTTAGCTGGGTTCAACCCACCTTGGACGGCAAAGTTGGCGTTGATAAAGATCACGTCACCTTCATTGTTTTTGTACAATTCAGGCATTAATTTTGGATCGTAAGTGTGCTTAAATTTCAAATGTTTAGGGTTAGAAGCAATGTCATTGAAATCAGCATCGGTTAACTTAGTCCCTTTTTTGATCGTAATTAAGTTAGCATCCTTTAGAATTTGCAAAACACGACCATAATCAGGTCGGTTATTTGAAACTAAGACCGTCGCGCCATCTTTAACGTTAGCTAACTTTTTAACGGATTTCGAGTAAGCACCAATTGGTTCCAAATGGACGGCGCCAACATCAGCGATCTTATAACCATTCTTAGCAATTTCTTGTTCCAAATAAGGTTTGTGGGCAAAGTAAGTTGCGTCAAGATCTTTGGCAACTAAAGCTTTATCGATCAATGAATAATCTTGAAAAACGGTGACCTTTAAGTTGATCCCTTCTTTTTTCAATTGTGGCTTAACGTGATTCAAAATAATTGAATGCGGCGTTTTAGTAGCCCCAACTTTCAAAGTTGTTGCGGCGTCAACGGTTGAACCAACGGCACTAGCACCTAATACCAGTACAGCTGCGGCGGTAATAAAACCAAGTAAACGATGTTGCTTTGACATAAAAAATCCCTCCATTTTTCGAATAACCTAAAATTAATAACCAAAATTTAATGACCGCTTAAGCAGCGGGTAGAACTAATTAGAAACTCGTTTGTCTAATCGACCAACTACAATATCGCCCGCAGTCTGACAAACGAAAACAACTAAGAGAATAATAATGGTTGCCACCAAAGTGACCGTATTATTACTGGCTTGGAAACCGTCTAAATACGCCAAGTTACCTAAGCCACCAGCACCAATAACGCCGGCCATTGCTGTGAAACCGATCAATGAGATCCCAGTTACCGTGATCCCAGAGACCAACGCTGGACTACTTTCGGGTAACAAAACTTTATAAACAATTTGCCAGCGAGTGGCGCCCATTGCTTCAGCGGCCTCGATCACCCCATGATCGATTTCGTGAAAGGCTAATTCAACCATCCGTGCGTAGAAAGGTGCGGCGGAAATAATTAACGATGGCAAGGCAGCTTTGGGCCCGATGATCGTTCCCACCAGCCCTTTTGTCAAAGGCAGTAACAACACGATCAAGATAATAAATGGGACTGAACGAAAAACGTTAACGAACAATGCCGTTAGACCATGCACTAAACGGGCCCAAAAATTAGAACTGCCTGCAGTTTCAAATAATAGCAAGCCCAATAGAATACCTAAAATAGCAACGACGACCAACGAAAAAATTGTCATCCAAATCGTTTCACCGGTGGCCGACCACATGCTAGGCCAATCAACTTGGGAAAAATGGAAATATGAGGAAAATCCTGTTGTACTACTCACCACGAATCACCTCCGTTCCCACACGCATTTTATGCAAATAATCAGTGGCGCCGGCAACCTCATCGTCGTCACCTAACAATTGCAGATAAAGCGTCCCAATCGACCCTGCTTGCGTTTGGTGAATACTACCATCGACAATGTTTAAATCAACATTAGGAAATTGGCGTAGCATTTCCGAGATGATCGGTAACTTTGCTTGATCACCATGGAAAGTCAATTTAACGATTTTACCTGTCGGCACTTGTGCCAACAATTCATTGATCACTACAGTAGTATCAGTTAACTGCGGCGTTTCTTCTTCAGAAACAAATTGGCGCGTGATCTCCATTTTTGGATTCCGGAAAACATCGAACACATCACCATCCTCGACTACAGCCCCTGCATCCATCACTGCCATTCGATCACAGATTTTACGAATAACGTGCATTTCATGGGTGATCACAACGATCGTGATTTTTAACTCACGTTTGATCTTCAACAACAGATCTAAGACTTCATCGGTGGTTTTAGGATCTAACCCACTAGTTGCTTCATCGGATAACAGGATTTGTGGATCATTAGCCAAGGCACGGGCAATGGCTACGCGCTGCTGCTGACCGCCAGATAATTCACTGGGGTAGGCATTTTCTCGACCTTGTAACCCGACTGTTGCGATCAGCTTAGTTGCCTTCGCCTCACGTTCAGCCTTATTCATCCCGATCAGCTCTAATGGGAACGTGATATTTTCCAAAACCGTTCGCGACCATAGCAGGTTAAAATATTGAAAAATCATGCCCATCTTTTGTCGAGCTTCCCGTAATGGTTTGCCCTTCAACTCACTCATGACAGTATCATTAATCGTAACCACACCACTTGTGGGTGTTTCTAATCCATTTAACATTCGGACCAACGTACTTTTGCCGGCACCTGAGTAACCAACAATACCGTAAATTTCACCATCCTTAATGGTTAAACTCACATCCTTTACGGCAGTGATTGTTTTTTGTTTGCCACGATACAACTTGCTGACATTTTTGATTTCAATCACGCGTTAATCATCTCTTTCTCTTCATAATTTAACTCTATCATCCAGTGATAACTATTCTGGAATAGAAAAAAGCTTTTCATCCCGGCAAGAACTGTTGCCAAAGGACGAAAAGCTTTACTTTACGCGTTACCACCTTAATTTATTGATAGATCACTCTATCAACCTTAATGAGTCATAGACTCAACGGATAACGGCCGCCACTACCGAGCTAAGTTACTGGTTATTTCACCTAGCTACACTCCAGAACCATTCAACTGAGGACATTACTGTTTTGCACTAACCAACAGCTCACTTCTAAATGTGATCTCAGTATCTTTCTATCAACGTGTCTTATTGAATTGTTTCCCATTATAAACAGATTATAAATCAGTGTCAAGCTATCGCTGATTTTTAATAATTATTTCTGGTAACGACTCAAAATTAATTGAATTTCTCACTATCAGCACTAAACATGTAACTATGGTAATGGAAGCGCATCGACATGATCATCCCAATACCAATCAAATTACCGATCAGTGCTGAACCACCTTGTGAAATAAATGGTAGCGGAATCCCAGTTAAGGGTAACAGCCCAATGTTCATACCAATATTTTCGAAGGTATGAAATAAAATCATCATAATAACGCCCGTTGAAATATAGGCATAGAATTCATTTTTAGTATCAAACGTTACGCGGATCATTTGGTAGATCAATAGAAAATACAATAGAATCAGTAATGTTGACCCAATAAAACCAAAATTCTCGCCAATCACTGAAAAAATCATATCTGATTCACGCACTGGAACGTATACTTCGACGTGATTAAAGCCTTTACCAAAAATTTGGCCTGAACCGATTGCTTTCATACTGCGCCACAATTGATAACTCGAACTACTGGTATCATTTGATGGGTTCAGCCAAGTATCGATCCGCGCAAATTGGTAAGCTTTAAAGCCTAGACTGGTCAAGATATTACGACCCCAAGTTGTGGTCACAAATGTCAGCGCCGTTCCACCAATAACGGTCACCGCTGAGATCAATGGCACCAAAATTTTCCAAGTCACCCCAGAAACTAAAATAACCCCGCCTAAAATGGCTAAGAAAACTAAGGTCGTACCTAAATCGTTTTGGAAGTGTAGCGATAGCAAGATCGGTAACGTCCACAAAATTAATTTTCCCAGCAGCAAGGCATCAGTTTGTACCGTATGTTGCGCATATTTATTATTATGCCCACGAACTGCCCGCGCCGCCATCAATATAAACGCGGGCTTCATCACTTCAGATGGCTGAAACGTCAGCGGTCCCAGCGCAAACCAGCTTTTGGCCCCAGTTTGCACATAGTAGGCGCGACTATAGAAAATTAAAATGATCGCCATTAAGAAAATACCGAAGCCATAGGCATATGGCGCAATTTTCCACAATTGCTCGGAATCAAATTGCATCATGATCGCGACAATACCGATACCGATCACATACCAAATCAATTGTGTAACCACCATTTTAGTGACGTTAACACTTTTAGTATCATTGCTAGCAGCAACGTAAATTGAAGCCAGCCCAACTAAAGCCAGCATCATAATTGGAAATATAATACCGTAATCAATTCGTGAGTTATCACGTTCTTCGCGTGCTGTCTGTCGATTCATCAACTCACCTTTCCTCTACTTCACAAATGGTTGTTTATTAGTGTAAATACACTAATAAACTTTGATGTTCCGGGCGATGACATTCTTGTGGCAAAAACCATACCGCAAGAAACATGGCTCTACTTCACAAAATGGTTGTTTATTGACTAAGTCCGTCAATAAACTCTGATGTTTCGGGCGATGTCCATTCTTGTGGCAAAAACCGTGCCGCAGGAAACATGGCTCTACTTCACAAATGGTTGTTTATTGACTAAGTTCGTCGATAAACTCTGATGTTCCAGGCGATGTCCATTCAACTTTGGCGTGGGCCGCCAAGTTGAAACATGGCGCTACTTCACAAAATAGTTCACTTCAATCCTGACTTAAGCTATTTGTGTAAATGATATTGCATGATCAACGTATTTAAACCTTCATCGTAGGTTTTAGCGTGGTAAGTCTCGCCATTTGCTAACTCGATCATAAATTGCGCGGCATCTGGTTGGATGCTACCAATTCGCTGTTTTCCATCATAAACGACACTGATCGTTTCACCAGCTTGCGTTTCCTCTTCAATACTAAGTTCGATTTTGCTGGGCTGTTTCGCCATAATAATTTTCACTCGCTTTCGCTATCTCTGCTGAATTTCTATTTCGAAATAAGGTAAATTTTTGCGGAACTGGGTCGATACCGCCTTTGATAAAGGGTTGACACCGTAGAATCCGACTTAACCCCATTAATACACCACGCACCACACCAAAGCGTGTAACTGCCGTTTGCGTATAGTGGGAACAGGTTGGGTAGTAGCGACAATGACTTGGCGTCTGTTTTGAAAAGTGCTGATACCAAGTAATTAATTTAATGATCACACTTTGCATCAAAAGCCCTCACTTTCAGACGCTATCCTTGATCACGTGACTGCGACTTGCCATACTTCGGCTTAGCCAAATCGGCAAAAAGAAGCCAAGCTGTTGCTTAGCCTCTGATCGATCAACGCACGAAATCTAACAAATGCCCCCAAGTACTGGGCAAGAATACACGAAACGGATTACCGCCGCCAATAGCATAACCCGCCATTGCACCAATAATGATCGCAATCGTCATGGCAATTGCCACTAATAAAATCCGAATTAACACCGGCTTAACAAAAACATCAAATCGATTTGGATTATTATTCATGATAACACCTCAGTCTACCGTTTTTTATTGATGTTCCCAAGTAACACCCCAGTACCCAAAGCAACCGCATCTAATGGTCGTTCAGCCACGATCACTGGCACTTTCAAATTATCGGTAAATAACTGCGCGATACCGTGTAATAATGCGCCACCACCGGTTAACATGATGCCATGATCAATAATATCTGCTGATAATTCTGGCGGTGTCTGATTTAAAACATCTTTAGCCGCCTGGACGATCACCATCATTGTGTCATGCAACGCTGATTCAACTTCTTTTGACGTGATCGTTACCGTACGTGGTAAACCAGTCACCATATCGCGGCCCCGCACATCCAGAGATTTGCCAGCATCTTGACCATAAACTTCGCCAATTTCGATCTTAATTTTTTCTGCTGTATGTTCACCGATCAGCAGACTGTGTTCTTTTTTGACAAATGCGGCGATCTCGGCGTCCATTTTGTCACCAGCTAAGCGTAATGACTGGCTGGTAACAATATCACCCATCGATAAAACGGCAATATCGCTAGTCCCGCCGCCGATATCGATCACCATATTACCTTGTGGTTGGAAAATATCCATGCCGGCGCCGATTGCAGCAACTTTTGGTTCTTCTTCTAAATAAACATTACGACCGCCAGATTTCTCTGCCGCTTCAATAATGGCTTTTTGTTCAATTGAGGTAATATTAGTTGGACAACAAATTAAAATATTGGGCTTGGAAAGTACACCTTTAACATTTAATTTATCAATAAAGTAAGACAGCATTGCTTCTGTGATGTCAAAATCCGCAATGACGCCGTCTTTAAGTGGTCGAATCGCCCGAATGTTACCAGGAGTCCGCCCCACCATTTTATATGCTTCTGCGCCCACGGCAAGTACCTTACCGCTTTTTGTGTCGATAGCCACGACAGAAGGCTCATTTAAAACGATTCCCTTGCCTTCGACGTGAATCAAAACATTAGCGGTGCCTAGGTCAATGCCGATATCTTTCGCCATATTTATATGTCTCCTCTCACATCACCAGGTATCTAAAATATACTCTGGTTGCGAGCCAGTTTACTGGCCCAATCAATATTGAATTATAGCATAACTTCCTAGGGACGAAAACTATCTCCGGTGCGCTATGCTCGGTTTAAAAGTAAAGTTTTTATCAAAAAACAGCTATTCCCACAATAACAGGTGAATAGCTGTTAGAATAATTGCTCATTAATTACTTGACCATCGTCGCTAAACGCTGCGCTTGATCTTGAGTTCGTTGATAAGCTAATTCCTTAGCGAACGTGGTTGCATTGAAGCTCTCTTGATTCGCTGGTTCAGTGACCCGCACGATCTCAGCGCCTAGGGCACGTAATTTTTGTTGAAAATGATAATAGCCGCGGTCTAAGTATTTTAAATTAGTGACCCGCGTGTAGCCTTTTGCTACTAGCCCAGCGATCGCTAACGCAGCCGCAGCCCGTAAATCGGAAGCTGCTACTTCGGCGCCATTGAATTCAGTGGGGCCATACAATAAGACTGAGTTACCTTCAATTCTAAAATCAGCATTCATCCGCCGTAATTCTTCTAAATGCATAAAGCGATTCTCAAAAACCGTTTCAGTCATTAAGCTAGTTCCGTTAGCTGCTAATTGCAGAACGGTCATTTGTGCCTGCATATCAGTCGGGAACCCTGGATGGGGTAAGGTCTTAACGCTAGTTGGCCGTAATTGCTGGTTGCCAATGATCTGCACGCCTGCATCGCTTTCAACTACCGTCACGCCCATCTCTTCTAGCTTGGAGATCAATGGCTTATTATGTTCCTTGATAGCATCTTTGATCAACACATTGCCACCAGTCATCGCCGCTGCCACCATAAAAGTGCCGGCTTCAATACGATCCTGGATAATACTGTGGTTGCAGCCATGTAAAGCTGTCACTCCTTCGATCCGCAATGTATCCGTACCGGCACCAACCACTTTAGCGCCCATTTTATTAAGTACGTTTGCTAAATCAACGATCTCTGGTTCGCGGGCAACGTTTTCGATGACGGTGGTTCCTTCAGCTAAGGTTGCCGCCATCATAATGTTTTGCGTTGCACCAACGCTTGGAAAATCTAAATAAATATTACTACCAACTAATTTTTCTGCGCGGGCTTCAATATAGCCTGCATGCTGCTCGATCGTTGCACCCAGTGCTTCAAAGCCCTTCAAATGCAAATCAATTGGTCGTGTGCCGATTGCACAGCCACCAGGCATCGCAACGCGTGCGTGACCTAAACGTGCTAAAAGTGGCCCTAAAACAACAATTGACGCGCGCATTTTTGACACATACTCTAACGGAGCTTCAAAGGATAGATCGCCGGTAGCATCTAACACGATTGTTTTGCGCGTTTGATCAAACTCTAGATTCAAATGCAGCACGTTCAGCACTTCGTTCATCGTGAAAACATCAGATAAGATCGGCACATTATCTAAGGTCATCTGACCACTAGAAGCTAAAATACTAGCCGCCAAAATTGGTAATACTGCATTTTTGGCTCCTTCGATTTCAACCGTTCCGTTCAATGTTTGACCACCGTGTACGATCAATTTTTCCATGGAATTTCCCTCCGTCAAACTGACTTGATTAACGTAACAAAAAGATCAAGTTACGGGTATTATCGATAAAGTTTAAGAAAAAGCTGGTGCAAAGATAGCCTAGAACAGCCGCTAAAATAATAAATAGGGCCTGCGCTTGTGGCACATGGCCAGGGCGCAATAAATGATCGAAGCGCACTGCCTGCAAGGCCCAAAAAGCAACACCGGTAAAAATAAAGTACGCTGCTAATGTAATTATTGCTTGAATACCGATGTTTTGCAAGTCATATCCCCCTCGATTTAGCCTTAACCAAATTAACTTGGTCGCTAAAAAACGGATGCAATCCAAAAACAACATTGCACCCTACTGTCTTTCCTAGTCATCATTTTACCATAGACCAATCAAATTGTCAGGATTTTACCGATAAGTCTGTTGATACATGGGCTAAAATCGATCAAAAATATAAATTTAGATTCCCTTTACAACGGCACTGCTAAATTGAAATAAAAAAATAAGCTAGTCGTAAAATTGAATTTACAACTAACTTATTTAAAATTTTGTTAATGTTTTGCCACATTGATTCGGTTTAAAGCCCGCCGCAACTTAATCTGTGCACGAGCCAACTCATCCTCATCATGCTTTTCTGTGGCTGCTTTGATACGCTCCTCAGCACGCTGTTCTGCTAACTGCGCACGGGAAACATCAATGTTACTTTCACGTTCTGCGGAATCCGCAACGATTGATGCAACATTGTTCGACATTTCCATGAAACCACCATTAACGGCAATCGCATCTTCACGCTTAGGATCATCCGCACGCTTAACACGTACTTCATCGATCTGCAGTGGCGCAATGATCGGTTCATGATTAGGCATGATCCCTAATTGACCATCCAAAGCTTTAACCACCACCATTGTTGCGTGATGGTTATAAATGATCCCATCAGGAGTGACAATGTTAACTGTCAAAACTGGTTTGTCAGCCATTTGTGCACCTCCTAGTTAGCCGCAGCTTTTTTGGGCTCAGTAGCTGAACTATCTTGACCGTAACCCATCTTTTTAGCTTTTTCGACAGCTTCTTCGATTGGACCAACGCCACGAAAGGCATCTTCGGGAAGATCATCGTATTTACCAGCTAAGATTCCTTTGAACCCTTTGACTGTTTCGGCAACTGGCACATAAGAACCTGGTTGGCCAGTAAATTTCTCGGCAACGCTAAAGTTCTGTGATAAGAAGAATTGGATCCGCCGCGCACGCGCAACAATGATTTTTTCTTCATCAGACAATTCATCCATCCCTAAGATCGAAATAATGTCTTGCAATTCACGATAACGTTGTAAAATTTGCTGCACTTCAGTTGCAACTTGGTAATGTTCTTCACCAACAATTTCTGGATCCAAAGCACTAGAAGAAGAAGCCAATGGATCAACGGCTGGATAGATCCCTTGTTGCGTTAAAGAACGCTCCAAGTTAGTCGTTGCATCCAAATGGGCGAATTCAGTTGCCGGTGCAGGATCGGTATAGTCATCGGCAGGCACATAAACGGCCTGAATTGACGTGATCGATCCTTTTTTAGTCGACGTGATCCGTTCCTGCAACTGACCCATTTCAGTCGCCAAGGTTGGCTGATAACCAACGGCTGACGGCAAACGGCCAAGTAAGGCAGAAACTTCTGAGCCGGCCTGGGTGAACCGGAAAATGTTGTCAATAAACAACAACACATCCTGGCCAGCAACGTCACGGAAGTATTCCGCTAACGTAACCCCAGTTAAGGCAACCCGCATCCGGGCACCAGGTGGTTCATTCATCTGACCAAACACCATCGCTGTATTGTCGATAACGCCGGTTTCTTTCATTTCATAATACAAGTCATTACCTTCACGTGTCCGTTCACCGACACCAGTAAAGACAGAAATACCACCATGTTCTTCGGCAATATTATGGATCAATTCTTGGATCAAGACGGTTTTACCGACACCGGCGCCACCGAACAAGCCAATTTTCCCACCACGAAGGTAGGGTTCTAGAAGATCAATAACTTTGATCCCAGTTTCTAGAATTTCTGAAGATGTACTTAAATCTTCAAAATTTGGTGATGGTTTATGGATACTACTACGTTCAGCATCCGCTGGGAACTTATCACCAAAATCGATCGTTTCACCTAAAACATTAAATACACGCCCTAATGTTGCCTTACCTACTGGCACGGAAATTGAACTACCGGTATCGTCAACGATCATACCCCGTTGCAGACCATCAGTAGATTCCATAGCGATCGTGCGCATAACGCCATCGCCTAATTCCAAAGCAACTTCTAACGTCACTGTTTCGTCCTTACTTTTCTGAACGAGCAGCGCATTATTGATATCAGGGAGTGAACCATCTAAAGGAAACGAAACATCGACAACTGGGCCCATAACTTGGACAATTTTACCAGCACTCATATTGCTTTGTTCCTCCCGTCATTTTAATTACTAAGACTATTCTAATGCACTAGCCCCAGCAGTAATTTCTGTTAATTCTTGTGTGATCGCACCTTGACGAGCCCGGTTATAGGTCAGCGTCAACTTATCGATCAAATCATTGGCATTGTCAGTTGCACTACGCATGGCGTTCATACCAGCAGAATGTTCTGCTGCTTTAGCGTCCATCAGTGCGCCGAAAATCAAACTAGCGGCATATTGCGGCAAAATTGCATCCAACGCCTCTTCTTGCGAAGGATCCGCAATGTACTCGATATGCTGATCTTCAACTTCAGCAACATCTAAGTCAGTAATTGGTAGCATCTTTTCAGCACGGAATTCAGAGCGTAACGTGTTGACATGATGATTGTAACAAACGTACAACTCATCAAACACACCTGAATCATACATTGAAACGGCAGTCGTGACGATTTCACGAACTTCGTTAAAAGTAGGTACATCACTGACACCACGATATTCGTAGGCAATATTCATGCCCCGATTCTTGAAGAAATCAGCACCAGTACCACCCACTGCCATAAAGACGTACTCATCAGCTGTTTTATGATCATTAGTGATCATGTCAGTTACCGCCTTGATCACGCCGCTGTTGTAGCTACCAACTAAACCACGGTCAGAAGTAACGACTAAATAGCCAGTCTTCTTGATTGGGCGTTGCTGCAACATGCTGCTGACCTTAAGTTGATCTGCAGCTGCTTTGGGCGCATCGCTTTTTTCGCGTAGATCATTAGAATTACTAATTGCTAATAATTGTGCGGCTGCCATATGCGTCACGATTTCACGAATTTTAGAAGAATATAGCTGATAAGCGGTCGATTTTTTTTCGATCTGATTCAACTTAGATGCCGAAACCATTTGCATGGCTTGGGTAATCTTTTCGGTACTTTTAGTCGATGCGATCCGGCGTTTGATCTCAGTTAGTGATTCAGCCATAATCTCATCTCCTTCTAGTTCGCTGCTGGTGCAGTTACACTCGTTTTAAAGGTAGCTGCAAAAGCTTTGATACCTGCATCTAATGAATCATTATCGGGCAACTTACCAGTTTTAACGATAGCGGCCAAAACATCAGCGTGACTACCAGCAAAGAAGTTAAATAATTCTGCTTCGTAACGACCTAAGTCATCTACTGGTACACTATCCAAATAGCCTTCACGTAGTGCATAAAGAATCAAGACTTGCTTGTCAACAGATAATGGTTTATGCACGGGTTGTTTCAATATTTCAACTGTCCGCCGACCACGATTTAACTTAGATTGCGTTGCCGCATCCAAATCAGAACCGAATTGGGCGAAACTTTCCAATTCACGATATGAAGCCAAGTCAACACGTAATGTACCGGCAACCTTCTTCATCGCTTTGATTTGCGCATCACCACCGACACGGGAAACTGAAGTCCCAGCATCGATTGCTGGCCGTGTCCCAGAATAGAATAGATCACTATCCAAGAAAATCTGGCCATCAGTAATGGAAATAACGTTAGTTGGAATATAAGCTGAAACGTCGCCAGCCTGAGTTTCAATAACTGGTAAAGCGGTCATTGAGCCGCCACCTAATTTATCACTCAATTTAGCCGCACGTTCTAGCAAACGTGAATGGGTGTAGAAAATATCCCCAGGATAAGCTTCACGACCTGGCGGACGCCGTAACAGCAAGGAAATTTCACGATAAGCCGCTGCCTGTTTTGATAAATCATCATAAATGATCAAAACATGCTTGCCGTTATACATGAAATATTCACCAATAGCTGCACCAGCATATGGTGACAAATAAAGCATTGGTGCGGGTTCGGATGGGCCGGCAGTGACGACGATCGTATAATCCATTGCGCCATAACGCCGTAAAGCTTCAACCTGTGCCCGGACTGTTGATTCCTTTTGTCCAATTGCAACATAGATACAGATCATATCTTGATCTTTTTGGTTAATGATCGTATCAATGGCAATTGATGTCTTACCAGTCTTACGGTCACCGATAATTAATTCACGCTGGCCACGGCCAATCGGAACCAAAGAATCGATTGCTTTCAAACCTGTTTGTAATGGTTCACTGACGGATTGACGATCCATAACGCCTGGTGCTTTAAATTCAATGGGACGTGTTTGATCAGTCTTGATTTCACCTTGACCATCAATTGGTTGTCCTAATGCATTAATCACACGACCAATCATGTTGTCGCCAACAGGCACTTCCATGATCCGGCCAGTACGTTTTACGGTATCGCCTTCACGAATATCGTCATATGAACCCATAATAATGATCCCGACATCGTTTGTTTCCAAATTTTGCGCCATACCATATGAACCGTTTTGGAATTCCAACAATTCATTGGCCATTGCATTGTCGAGGCCATGTGCTCTTGCAATACCATCACCGACGTAGGTTACGGTACCAACTTCTTCAACAGCTAGATCAGCCGAATAGTTGGCTAATTGCTGCTTGATCAAAGAACTGATTTCCTCAGCCTTGATGCTCATAGGGTTCACCTCTTTTAAAATAAAGCCTTTATTCACTCAATTAATTTCGTAACACAGTCTAGCCTAGTAATAATTGGCGAACTTGTGCGACTTTTCTACGAATACTACCGTCGATCACTAAATTATTAGCTTCAACGATCACACCGCCAATAACAGCAGCGTCAACCGTATTCTGGATCTCAACTTGTTTAGCACCAAGTCGAGCCGTTAACTTGGTTGCTAGTGCTTGCTGTTGTTCCGCCGTCAATGGGACAGCCGACGTTACTTTAGCGTGAACGATGCCATTGACTTGGTCATAGTGTTGCACAAATGCAGCCAAGATGAACGGCATGTCATTCATCCGACCATAGTCAAAAACCATTTGGATCAGGTTTTTAACGCTAGCCGATGCGTCCTGTTGTAGGTTAGCCAAAATTGGCTGCTTCTGTTCTAAGGTCAACGTTGCGTTGGTCAATACGTCAGCCAATGTTGGTGCGTCAGCAAAGACTTGCTGTAACGCAACGACATCCGCATAAACGGTATCGATCGTTCCTTGTTCTGTCGCTAGATCAAATAAGGCTGTGCCGTAACGTTGCCCAATTGTATACTTATCTAGCGCCATTTTGCTTCCCCAACCCTTCGATATAAGAATCAATCAGTGCCTTTTGGTCAGTGGCATTCAGTTCTTTTTGAATGATTTTAGAAGCAATCTCAATAGATAAGGCAGCAACGTCATCTTGTGCACTCTTCAGTGCATCAGCACGTTCTTGAACGATATCTTTTTGGGCGTTGGCCTTTAAAGTCGTTACGTCAGATTGTGCTTGATCAACGATCGTCTGCCGTTGTTTTTCACCATTTTGGCGAGCAGTGGTCACAATATTAGTCGCTTCAGTTTGCGATTTATTCAGCTCTGCTTGACGTTTTGCCGCCAAATCAGTTGCTTCATTACGTGACTTTTCAGCATAATCTAAATCACCAGAGATTTTGTTAGCTCGTTCGTCCATCATTTTAGTGACGGGACCCCAAGCAAAATGTTTAACTAGCGCAATTAAGATAATAAATGAAATCGCGTAAAATAGCAGATCGCCGATATACAAACCACTGGTTGCACCAATAACGAAATGTGAAAGCATCTATTGACACCTCCTTTGTAAGAATGTGTTCTGCGGCGTGGACACCGCCTAACCTGTGAAACGTTTCAAAATTTTCTATTCAATCAAAAAAGGCAGACTTAATGCTGCCTACAGCGATTAACGAGACATCAACATAAATGAAATGACGATGGCGATAATCGGAAGGGCTTCGATCAAACCAACACCGATAAACATAGTACTACGTAATTGACCGGATAATTCTGGTTGGCGAGCCATACTTTCGATTGTTTTAGAAATAACTTTACCATTACCATAACCTGCGGCAATAGCGGCACCTGCGGCTGTAATAGCTGCTGCAATAAAATTCATAATTAACTTTCCTCCCTAAGGTTTGTTGGGTCTATTCTTCGACTTCAACTTTTTTCGAAATATAAACCATGGACAAGGTGACGAATACATAAGCTTGGATACTACCAATGAAAATCGAGAATCCTTGCCAAATCATCTCTAGCGGCAACGCAACAACTGTTGTCACGAGACCGTGAGACTTTGCGACGCTGCCAATTAGAGTTAACAGTACTTCACCGGCAAAAATGTTCCCGTATAGACGGAAAGCCAGTGTCAGGAAATTAGTAAACTCTTCTAGTATATTAATTGGTAACATAAAACTTACAGGGCGCATATAGGAATTGACCAAATACCCTTTAACACCAAAGATCATAACACCAAAATAATGTGATACTAACAAGACTATCAGAGCTAAGGCCATCGTGACCATTGGATCAGATGTTGGTGACTTGATCAGCGTTTTACCGCCAATGATCACCTGGATCAACAAGCCCATTTGGTTGGCAACAAAGATAAACAGAAACAGTACAAAAGCTAATAAATTGAACCGTTTCCCCTGCTCGCCGGGAATGTTGGTCGAGACGATACCATTAGTAAAATCGATCAACCACTCCAGCACATTTTGCTTACCTTTTGGTCGTAACGTTAAATTACGTGACAAAAACCAGACCAAGCAGAACACGAGGACCATTGCTAATAATCCCGAGACAACGTTAGTAATGTTGAAGGGAATACCCAAAAACTTTACAACGTAACTCTCTTCATCCACAGAATCTCACCTCTTTTCACAACCAATTTGCTTCTACAGTGTGGCACGATTAAAACATATGTACACAGAGACACCGTGACCTGAGTGTAGCATAGAACTAGACCGCATTAAAGCCCATTTGCAGAAAAGACTTCAGACCGAATATCTACACAATACCCGTCTAAAATACAAAAGTTATAATACCACCAATAGAATAAAAATACAAAACTCATCAGGACTATACGCAAACGTTTTATAATCCGTAAGGTCGCATGAAATCACAACTTTGTCGATTAAAAATAAAAAAGAATTTATTTTTTATGTTTGATATCCATGATATTTCCAGCACAAAAACAAACTAAGCTCGACTGAAAGGGTAAGTTGCTTACCACTTCAGTCGAGCTTAATTAGGGTTACTTAGTACCGAAAAGGCGGTCACCGGCATCGCCGAGACCTGGCACAATATAGCCATCTTCGTTTAAATGATCATCCAAGCCAGCAACATAAATGTCAACATCTGGATGTGCTTCTTGCAAAGCTTTGACGCCTTCTGGTGCTGCGACTAAACCAACAAATTTAATTTGTTTAGCCCCGCGCTTCTTTAAAGCATCGATGGCCATGATTGCTGAACCACCAGTAGCCAACATTGGATCAACGACAAATAATTCGCGTTGGTCAATATCGCTAGGCATTTTAACAAAATATTCGACAGGTTTTAACGTTTCATGATCACGGTACATCCCGATATGACCAATCTTAGCTGCCGGAATTAATTCCAAGAAACCATCGACCATACCTAATCCAGCACGCAAAATCGGTATGATCGCTACTTTTTTACCAGTTAATGATTTCTGAGTTGTTTTGGTGATCGGCGTTTCAACGACAACGTCTTCAGTTGCCATATTACGAGTGACCTCATAGGCCATTAAAGTCGCGATTTCATTGACAACTTGGCGGAACTGTTGCGTACCTACCTGCTTGTCGCGAATAATCGTTAATTTGTGCTGGACTAATGGATGGTCAATGACATGTAATTCTCCCATGATACGCTCCTCTACTCCACAATAGTGGATAATTTTTGTACCAAAAATCTTTGCTGTGACTGACTGTACGCTTGGGCTGCCGCGCACGTCCACAGTAAAAACCTGGCACAATAGAAATAGTTGCAGACTGCAGAAAACGGCACACACTATCAACATAGCGTGCCCCGTTTTCCCAATTTGATTACTTATATTCTAGCGGATTATAGTCACTATAGCTAGCTAAAATTCAAATTTTGTTGCATTGATTGGAAATTGTTCAGTTAAAGCAAAGACTTCACGCTTGACTGCAGCTAAAGCGTTGGGGTCTTCACGTTGTTCGATCGCCTTTAAAATCAACTGCGCCACTTGTTTGGCTTCGGCTACTTGCATACCGCGTGTTGTGATGGCAGGTGTCCCAATGCGAATGCCGCTAGTCCGAAATGGGCCATTTTGCTCGTTAGGGATCGTGTTTTTATTGACGGTAATGCTGACGGTGTCCAATAAATCTTGCACCTCACGGCCAGTTAAGCCAAATGGCGTCACATCCAGTAACATTAAATGATTGTCTGTGCCACCGGAAACAACTTTCACACGCGGGTCAGCATTGAAAACAGTCGCCATCGCTTGGGCATTGTCCAAGATTTGTTGGGCGTAGACTTTAAACGCCGGCTGCATTGCTTCCTTCAATGCAATTGCTTTACCTGCGATCACATGCTCCAATGGTCCACCCTGGATACCAGGGAAAACGGCTGAGTTGATCGCCTTGGCGTATTGTTCTTTGGCCAAAATAAGCCCGCCACGTGGTCCACGTAAAGTTTTATGCGTGGTGGTCGTTACAATATCGGCATACGGAACAGGACTTGGATGTAGCCCAGCCGCCACTAAACCAGCAATATGCGCCATATCGACCATTAAGTAAGCATCGACTTCGTCCGCAATTGCTCGGAATTGTTTAAAATCAATGGTCCGACTGTAAGCAGAAGCGCCGGCGACAATTAGTTTAGGCTGAAATTCATGGGCCAACTTGCGCACAGCAGCAAAATCAATTTGACCAGTCACTGCATCAACGCCGTAACTTTTAAAATCGTAAGTCTGGCCACTGAAACTCATCGGTGCGCCGTGCGTCAAATGACCGCCTTCGGCCAAGCTCATCCCGATCACCCGATCACCGGGTTCCAGCAAAGCAGAATACGCAGCCATGTTAGCCCCTGAGCCAGAATGTGGTTGCACGTTAGCATATTCAGCGCCAAATAAAGTTTTAGCCCGATCGATCGCTAATTGCTCGATCACATCGATATACTCACAACCACCATAGAAACGATGCTTGGGATAGCCTTCTGCATATTTATTGGTCAGAACACTACCCTGAGCCGCCCGAACCGCGTCGGAAACAATATTCTCCGATGCAATTAGCTCAATATTATGTTCTTGTCGTTGCTCTTCTTGCCGAATGGCTTGCCAAACTTCCTGATCACCAACGTTAAAATCCATGTACCTCATCCTCCAAAACTTATATTCACGCTTAACACAAACCTAATTCAGTCAGTAGCACCTAAAGCTACCAAATAAGCAGATTATACCATAGTATAATCAATTATCATTCGTTTTTTCAAAACGCTTTTGTCCAGCTGCTTTCGCCAAACGATTCATATACGCCGCGCCTAAGCCTTGGGCGGGGAACTCCTCAGCTAAGATCAATTTAACTTCCGGTAATTGATCGTAGTGCCGTAAACCATCAAATAAGCGCTGACTGGCCGTCGTGATCGAATCACCAAGGGAGAAACGATACGCTGGCGCTAACGCGGAAAATTGACTTAAAACTTGATCCGTGGCCATTAATCCAAAAGGCACACTTTGCGACCGCGCCCAACTAGCCGCCGCCTTAAAATCTGCCGCTGCTGTTAAATAGACCTGTGCGTTAGGCGCGTAATGCTTATATTTCATCCCCGGCGCCTTAGGAACTTCATCGGCTTTAACCTGATGATGATCAGCTGTAATTGAACCGATCACCGCCTCAATATCAGCTTGAGTCACTGCCCCTGGCCGCAAAATAGTCGGCGTTGCCGTACTGAGATCAATCACCGTCGATTCCAAGCCAACACCTGTGGGACCATCATCGACCACGCCAGCGATTTTTCCAGCTAGATCATGTAAAACGTGCGCCGCAAGCGTGGGGCTTGGTTTACCGGAAGTGTTGGCTGATGGTCCGACGATTGGCCGGCCCAATTGCTTAATTAAATCTAAAGTGACCTGATTACGTGGATTGCGGAAAGCTGCTGTTGCTAAGCCACCGGTAACTGTTTTTGAAAATGCCCCTGGCTTTAGTGGCAAAATAATCGTCAACGAGCCCGGCCAAAAAGCTTGAACTAATTTTTCAGCAGTTGTAGGAAAAGTAGCGACATATTGTTTAACCGTTGCCACATCAGCGACGTGAACGATCAATGGATTGTCGCTAGGTCGCCCCTTGGCTTGGTAAACTTTTTTAACTGCAGCTTCATTCGTTGCATCGGCGCCTAAGCCGTAAACCGTTTCGGTCGGAAAAGCCACCAATTCACCTGCCGCTAATTCAGCAGCGGCAGCCGCCAGTTGATCTGGTTTAAAAACTTTTGTTTGCAACGTACGTCCTTCTTTCAATTTATAATGTGTAGCATTCGTTCATGACCGGCAATATCGCGGCGGAAAGTTACCTGACTAGCCGGTAACAACGCTGCCACTAACCGCGTTAACGCAGGCCGTTGTTGATAACCAAACTCGCCAAAAAAATGGCCATTGGCTACCAAATGTTGTGGTAAACCACTGAAGATCTGCCGATAAATGGCTAAGCCTGATTCGGCAGCAAATAAAGCCGTCGCTGGTTCATGGGCTAAAACACTGGCATCCATTACTTCGCGTTCACTAGTGGCAATGTATGGCGGATTGCTAATGATCAGGTCAAATTGCATTTGATCCATTGCCGCGAAAACATCGCTATGTTTAAATTCAACTGCTGCCCCTAGGTGCTGGGCATTAGCCGTAGCGACTGCCAATGCTGCCGTTGAAATATCACTAGCACAAACCTGCCACTTGGGGCGCGCTAATTTTAAACTCACTGCGATCGCGCCACTGCCAGTACCAAGATCTAAGACGCGCAATGGTTGTTGTGCTGGAAATTCAGCCAATGCCCACTCCACCAATTCTTCCGTTTCTGCCCGCGGAATCAACGTTGCCGGCGTCACTTTAAATTCATGGCCATAAAACGGCGCCTGACCAACAATATATTGCGCTGGCTCATCTTGAGCAAAGCGACGGACATCAGCTTGAAATTGCTGCCAAGTCGCCGCTGGCATCACTTGCCGATAATGCGTTAATAATTGCGTTGTCGTCCAATTTTGCCGTTCTAATAATAGAAAACGGCCAGCATCTTCATGCTGTTGTTTTTCTAAAAAAATAGAGGCCCAACGCAAGGCCTCAAAAAACGTCGGATCAGCCATTTTGGAGCTGCTCCAATTTAGCCGTTTGTTCATGGAGGATCAAAGCATCAATAATGTCTTCTAACTCCCCATTCATAATTCGATCAAGCTTATTCAGCGTCAAGCCGATGCGATGATCGGTTACACGATTCTGTGGATAATTGTAAGTCCGGATACGTTCAGAACGATCACCGGTCCCCACTGACTGCTTACGATTTTCATCATATTCATTTTGATTTTGACTTTCGTAATAGTCGTATACCCGCGTCCGTAAAATCTGCATGGCTTTTTCACGGTTTTGCTGCTGTGACCGCTGATCCTGCATTGCAACAACGATCCCAGTTGGTAAATGGGTCATCCGCACTGCTGAAGATGTTTTGTTGATATGCTGACCACCAGCACCAGATGACCGATAAACGTCGGTCCGAATATCTTTGGCCTCAAGATCTAGGTCGACGGCATCATATTCTGGCATGACTGCGACAGTCGCGGTTGATGTATGCACACGGCCTTGTGACTCAGTCTGTGGTACCCGCTGGACACGGTGGGCGCCATTTTCAAATTTCAGCTTTGAATAGACACTATCGCCGGAAATCATGATCACCACGTTTTTGAATCCACCTACTTCAGTTGGTGTCTCGTCGACTGTTTCCACGGTCCAACCTTGTTTTTCGGCGTAACGCATGTACATATCAAGCAGATCACCAGCAAACAAGCTGGCCTCATCGCCACCAGCGGCACCACGAATTTCCATGATAATATTTTTATCATCATTCGGGTCAGTTGGTAACATTAATAAGGTCATTTCTTGTTCTAATTTTGCTTTTTCTTCATTTAATTCAGCCAGATCTTGTTTGACCATTGCGTCCATTTCTGAATCAAGTTTTTCACGCAATAAGGCATCATTTTCGGCGATCTGTTCAAGAACTTCTTTGTAATGATTATATTTTTCTGTTGTTTCGCGGATCTCGCCCTCTTCTTTTGAAAGCTTCATAAAGCGCTGGGTGTCACTGATCACTTCAGGATCGGAAAGCAAACCTTCCAATTCTTCATGCCGATCAACCACGGTTTGTAACTGCTCAAACATTTCGTCCATGACTAGATTTCCTTTCTATTTCACAATCAGGGTAGTTAATTAGCAAAAATCGCTAACAAACTTTGTTGTTTCAGTCGATGTCCATTCAACTACGGCAAAATTCGCCTAGTTGAAACATGGCTCTATTTCACAATCAGGGTAGTTAGTTAGCAAAAATCGCTAACAAACTTTGTTGTTTCAGTCGATGTCCATTCAACTACGGCAAAATTCGCCTAGTTGAAACATGGCTCTATTTCACAATTTAGGTAGTTAGTTTAGTTTCACTACATTCCGGTGTTGGCGTATGGAACGAGTGGTGCGTCGGCGAGCTAACTTTTTCTTGATTAAATCAAACCCCAGAAGAAAAAGTGGATCTCGCCGAACGCTCATGGTTCTAAGCGGCTAAACTCGCCGCCAAGAACCATCGACACATCTGATACGCCAACACCTCCATTTCGCCGATCAATCATTAGTTTCATCAATTCTTATGTGAAAAACTACGAGCTAGCCAGTAACTTATTGCAGATTTAAGTGATTTTCACCACATAAATATATGACAACGACGCAAATTATTAGTATAAAACGTACAAAAATACAGTCTACTTTTAACCATACCTTATTCTTTAAGTTGGTTTAAAATTGGGTGAAAATAGTGTTTCCGGCAAACGGGATAGTACGCTTCGTTGCCACCGATCTCGATCTGTTCGCCTTCATACACCGGCTGCCCGTTGGCTACCCGCATATTCATTAGCGCTTTTTTATTACAGAACCAGCAAATTGTTTTAATTTCGACAATTTTATCGGCGTATAATAGTAAATACTTGGAGCCTTCAAATAACTCGTTGCGAAAATCATTTTTTAAACCGTACGTCATGACTGGAATATTTAAGTCATCGACGATTTTAGCTAATTCGAGCACATGGTGTTTCTGCAAAAACTGAGCTTCATCAATTAAAATACACGCAGCGTTAGGATTTTCCTGCTTGACTAGCGTGCAAATATCGGTTTCGGCAAAAATTGGCAGTGCTTGGCGGCGTAAGCCAATGCGACTGGACACATACCCGATTTCATCGCGGTCGTCCAGCCCTGACGTCATGATCAGCACTGATTTATTTTGCTCCTCATAATTATGGGCAACTTTTAAAATATCGATCGTTTTACCGCTATTCATTGCGCCATAATGAAAAAACAACTGGGCCATCCTTGTTCTTACCCCTTTTCATAAACATTCTTATTCAGTATAATCGATTTTAGTGAAAAATTCATCTGCAAAATCGTCGCAGCTTCAAAAAAGCGTTGCCCTTTTTTGACGGATCTATGATAAATTAGTTAGATAGTACGTTTAGGAAGCTAAACACCAAGTTGTGTTAAGCTCAAACTAGTTATATTTATTTGAATTAAAGGAGCAGATTATGTCATTAAAAAGTTCACTCGCTGCGACTGCTGGTCGTTCAGCTTATTGGTTCCTGCACACCTTCATGAAAGGCGGCAGCTCACTACCTGGTAAAATCACTAACCGCATTGATTCCGATATTTTGGCTACTTTAGGCCGCGATTACGAAGTCGTCGTCATTACGGGCACTAACGGTAAAACGTTGACCACTGCTTTGACCGTTAAAGTTTTGCGGGCCAAGTACAGCGATATTTTAACCAATCCAACGGGCTCTAATATGAAGCAAGGCATCATCACCGCCTTTTTGACCCATAAACGCGGTCGCTCCGGTAAGCAGATCGCCGTTTTGGAAGTTGATGAAGCCAATGTGATCGAAGTCACCAAATATATTAAACCGACGGCGTTTGTTTTCACCAATATTTTCCGTGACCAAATGGATCGTTATGGCGAACTGTACACCACCTACCAAAAAATTCTCGATGGCGTGGCCAATGCGCCAGAAGCCACGATCATTGCCAATGGTGATGCACCAATTTTTCATTCGCGAAAATTACCTAATCCGTTCATCTATTATGGCTTTGATCATCAAGCTGACGGTGAATTAAAAGCTGAATACAATACTGACGGCGTTTTGTGCCCTGTTTGCCAACATATTCTGCATTACAAATTCAATGTCTATAGTAACTTAGGTAAATATTATTGCCCACACTGCGGCTTTGCGCGGCCTGAATTACAGCATCACGTCACTGAACTAACTGAATTAACGCCGATCAGTTCTAATTTTGTGATCGATGGTCAGCCGATCAAGCTTAATATTGGTGGTACCTACAATATTTATAACGCTTTAGCTGCCTACAGTGTTGGCCGTTACTTCGGGATCGAGCCAACTGAAATTGCCCAAGCCTTAGACGCCGACGAAAAAATATTTGGCCGCCAAGAAGTTATCCAAGTTGGTGACAAAGCAGTCACTTTAATTTTAGTTAAAAATCCAGTTGGTTTAAATCAAGTTTTCGATCTCATCTTATTGAATCAAAAACCATTTTCGCTAGTCACTTTGCTAAACGCCAATTACGCCGATGGTATCGACACCAGCTGGATCTGGGATGGTAATTTTGAAAAAATGGCGGCCCAGCCGATCCCTAGCTTCATTGCTGGTGGTGAACGAGTCGCCGATATCGCCTTTCGTTGGCAAGTTGCTGGCGTAGCGGCAGATAAATTGCAGCAGATCAAGGACCTGGACCAAGTTGCTGAAAAAATCAAAACTTTGCCGACCCAACAAGTTTATGTTCTCGCTACTTACACAGCAGTTTTGCAACTACGCGAAAAACTAGCAGCCCAAGGGTTTATCGCCGCAGCCAATCGCAAACACTAAACCTATTTAAAAAATTTCTAATTTGTGGTTCTTTCTAAAGTTTAGCTAGGCGGATTTCGTTGGGTTCCATTCCGGCGCTGGCGTATGGAACGCGTGCGACTTGAACTTGGCGGTTTTCGCCTTAGTTCAATCGGCAACGGGAAGCAGGTCCCTGTTTAGCAAATAAGTGCTAGTATCTGATACTTATCGAACTTAGTTGTTAAGAACGAGCGACAGTGATACGCCAGCGCCTCCATTTCACCTTGGCAGTACTAGATCACTATTTAATTGATTTGGTTAGTCGTCTTAGTTAATTCAATTAGGATTAACCGACAGTTGCTAGATACTCATAGTTTTAAAGCAGATTACATGCGCATAAAAACGCCGGCAAAACAGTTTTTCTGACTGTTTTGCCGGCGTTTTACGTTCTAATTACGACCAACTTTGTCACCTAAACAATTAACAGTTGAACGTTCAACCGTTGCCTGCTGAAATGGAGTCGCCAGTGGACCAGATGTGTCGATAGTTCTTAATGGTGGTCTACGCCATTTAGAACTATGCGTGGCTGGCGAGATCCATTTTTCCGTCCGCTTTTGGGGTTATCTAGGAAAAATTAGCTCACCAACGCGCCCACTCGTTCCGTCCACTGGCGACGGAATGGAAGCTAACAGCTCTGCCTAGCTACACTTTAAAAACAAGCCTGTCCACTAGTTGAAGTGCCTCATAATTGTTAGACAAAGAGTCTAATGATTGTGAGGTACTTTTTTCATGGTTAAATATAGCCCAGTTTTAAAAGCGCAAATTATCAGTGAACATCTAGACCATGATATCGGCGGTGCCGAGCTGGCCAGAAAATATTG
>NZ_RHOE01000019.1 GCF_003946385.1 Loigolactobacillus zhaoyuanensis | reverse complement strand
TGGTAGAACATCACCTTGCCATGGTGGGGGTCGCGGGTCCGAATCCCGTCTTCCGCTTGTTTTTTTTTTTTCAAAATAGTTTTCCGGGAAGTAGCTCAGCTTGGTAGAGCACTACGTTCGGGACGTAGGGGTCGCAAGTTCAAATCTTGTTTTCCCGATTTATTTAAACTCGATAGTCTGCGTTAGCGGACTTTTTTTGTCTCTTGAAAAATAAAAACAACGTATTCCTTTGCAATTTCATAAAATTCATCTATAATAATAGTCAATATTAGTCAAAGTTAAGGGTGAAGACGATGCAAGGGCGAAATATTTCTGATATTATTGAAGCCTATTTGAAGCAAATTCTAGCAGAATCGGAGCGGATTGAGATTAAACGATCTGAAATTGCGGAGTTATTTAATTGTGTCCCATCCCAGATTAATTATGTAATTAAGACACGTTTTACTATTCAGCGTGGCTACTTGGTTCAAAGTAAGCGCGGCGGTGGTGGTTATATCCGAATCGAGAAGGTGAAATTGCTTGATGATCGTGATATGCTGGACACAATGATCCAGTTGATTGGTGAGCAGATCAATCAGCGTGATGCATTGGCATTAGTCCAAAAATTGTATGATGATCAAGTGATTGAGCGTAAGGAAGCCAATTTAGTTCTCGCTGCGACCAGTCATGAGACGCTTGCAGTGGCCGACCGTAATTTAGAGGAACAGCTGCGAGCACATATCTTGATCGGTATTTTGAATCATTTAAGATACGAACGTGAGTAAGCGAAAGCGAGGGATGCTTAAATGGATAATTTATTTACGCCAAGTGCGAAGAACGTATTAGTATTAGCACAAGAACAAGCAAAGTACTTTCGACATCATGCGGTAGGCACTGAACATTTATTGCTGGCGCTAGTCATTGAAACTGACGGTATTGCCGGCAAGACCCTTCGTCAGTTATCTATTACCGATGATGATATTCGCGAGGAAATTGAACGTTTCACTGGTTATGGCACTTCAGCTACGACCCAGAGTGATACTTATCTTCCTTATGCACCTAAAGCAAAACAAATCCTATCCTATGCTGGCGATGAAGCTAAGCGGATGGGCGCTATGAAAATTGGGACAGAACACATCTTACTCGGCTTACTCCGTGAAGATGATATTTTAGCAGCACGTATTTTGACTAATTTAGGTTTAAGCTTGAGTAAGACTCGGCAAATGATCTTGAAAAAATTGGGCGTCAGTGACACTTCCACAAAACGGCGTAATACGCCGCGGGGGCGTCAAACGCAAGGCAGTACTGAAGGAACGCCAACTTTGGATTCTTTAGCTCGGGATTTAACACAATTAGCTCGTGAAAATCAGATGGATCCTGTCGTTGGGCGTAGCAAAGAAGTGCGGCGACTGATTCAGGTTCTATCGCGGCGGACTAAGAATAATCCAGTTTTGATCGGTGAACCCGGTGTCGGTAAGACGGCAATTGCTGAAGGCTTGGCACAGAAAATTATTGCCGGTGATGTTCCTGATGATATGGCGAAGAAGCGCTTGATGATGCTGGATATGGGCTCATTAGTCGCCGGTACAAAGTATCGTGGTGAGTTTGAGGATCGATTGAAAAAAGTAATTGACGAGATCTATAAAGATGGTCAAGTTATTTTATTTATTGATGAATTGCATACTTTGATCGGTGCTGGCGGTGCTGAAGGCGCTATTGATGCTTCTAATATTTTAAAGCCAGCCTTGGCACGTGGTGAAATGCAAGTTATTGGTGCAACTACCTTGGATGAGTATCAAAAGTATATTGAAAAGGATGCTGCTTTAGAGCGCCGCTTTGCAACGATTCAAGTCGATGAACCGACTGAAGCAGAAGCGGAAGAGATTTTGCTAGGCTTGCGCAGCCGTTATGAAGAACATCACGGTGTAACAATTACTGATGAGGCTGTGCATGAAGCAGTTGTACTTTCATCACGTTATATTAGTGATCGTTTCTTACCCGATAAAGCAATCGATCTAATCGATGAGTCTGCAGCATCAGTTCGACTAGATGCCGCTAGTGTGAAGTCGCCAGAATCAACGCTGGAAACTGAATTAAATCAGTTAGTGAAACAAAAAGAACAGGCAATTGAGGCTCAAGATTTTGAAAAAGCAGCTAATATTCGTGAAAACGAAATGGGCTTAAAAGCTAAGTTAGCAACTGAGCAAGCGGCTGCACCAACTAATGGTGTTCGTAAAGATATCAAAGTGACACCAGATGATATTGCGACTGTTGTTTCACAATGGACAGGTGTGCCGTTAACTCAATTACAAAAGAGCGAAACTGATCGCTTGATCAATTTGGAAAAAGTTTTGCATAAACGTGTTGTTGGCCAAGAAGAGGCTGTTTCTGCTGTTTCACGAGCAATTCGGCGGGCACGGAGTGGCTTGAAGGATCCACAGCGGCCAATTGGTTCATTTATGTTTCTTGGGCCAACGGGTGTCGGGAAAACTGAATTAGCTAAAGCTTTAGCTGAGGCAATGTTTGGCTCGGAGGATAATATGATTCGGGTCGACATGTCTGAATATATGGAGAAATATTCAACCTCGCGGCTGGTCGGAGCTCCCCCTGGCTATGTTGGCTACGAAGAAGGCGGTCAGCTGACTGAGAAAGTACGGCAAAAACCTTATTCCGTAGTTTTACTAGATGAAGTTGAAAAGGCACATCCAGATGTTTTCAATATCTTATTGCAAGTCTTGGATGATGGTTATTTGACTGATTCTAAAGGTCGCCGTGTAGATTTCCGTAATACGATTTTGATCATGACTTCTAATTTAGGTGCAACAGCTTTGCGGGATGAAAAATCAGTTGGTTTTGGCGCCCAAAAAGTTCAACAGGATTACAAAGCAATGCGTAGTCGGATTTTAGAAGAATTGAAAAAAGCATTCCGGCCAGAATTTATTAACCGGATCGATGAGACGGTTGTTTTCCATTCATTGACTAAACCAGAATTACATGAAATCGTCAAAATTATGGCGAAGAATGTTTTGAAACGGCTACATGCGCAAAATATTGATGTTAAGATCACACCAGCAGCAATTGATGCAATTGCGAAGGCTGGCTTTGATCCTGAGTATGGCGCACGACCAATCCGTCGCGCAATTCAACAAGAAGTTGAAGATCGCTTAAGTGGCGAGTTACTTTCCGGTCATATTAAGATTGGTGATTCAGTTACTATCGGTGCGCGCAAAGGTGAGATCACGGTTAATGTTCGCGATTCAAAAACTGAAAGTGAACCAACCGTTAACGCATAACGATCAAACAGACCAGCATTTGCTGGTCTGTTTTTTTGAATAAATTTTTTAAGTGATACTCGATATGAAATAGTGGTTACGCCTAATTCTTTTTTAGTAAATGCTATGGTATGCTAAAAGCAATAAAGCAGAGAGAAAGAAGCGAATTTTTTGATTAATCTGATTGCAACTGCAGCCTCGCAGAAACAGGCACAGCAACTGCTAGCTGCAGGAATTGATACTTTGTATATTGGCGAAGATTACTTTGGCTTACGTTTGCCGCATAGTTTTGAACGCACTGAGCTGGCGGAAATGGTTAAGCTAACGCATCAAGCTGGCAAGAAAATAACGGTGGCGGTCAATGCATTGATGCATAATGAACGGATCAGTCAGGTAAAAGATTATCTACAGTTTTTAGCGGATCTAAAGGTTGATCAAGTTACAGTAGGCGATCCTGGTGTTGTCTATGTGATTCAACAAGCTAAGTTACCGTTAAAATTTGTATATGATAGTGAAGTATTAATGACTAGTTCGCGACAAATTAATTTTTGGGCGCAACATGGCGCTAGCGGCGCTGTATTGGCGCGCGAAGTACCCTACGGTGAATTAACTACATTAACACCAGAACTGCAGATCCCAGCGGAAATGCAGGTTTATGGTGCGACTTGTATCCATCAGTCAGGCCGGCCATTAGTGCATAATTATTTTAATTTTGTCCAAGAGCATCAGGATCGGGCGGACCGGCAACGGGGCTTATTTGTTTCGGCACCGCATAAACCTGAGACCCATTATTCAATCTATGAAGATATTAATGGGACCCATTTGTTTGCAAACAACGATCTTAACTTAATGACGAAATTACCAGAATTATTGGCATTAGGGTTAACTGATTGGAAATTGGACGGTTTATTTGCTGGTGAGACCGAATTTGTGGCTATTGCCCAGCAATTTGTTCAGGCAAAACAAGCGTTGACCAACGACAAATGGACAGCAGAGTTAGCTGCAGATCTGAGCATGCAAGTTGCGGCCCAACAACCAGCTAACCGCGGTTTAGATACAGGATTTTATGATATTGATCCAAGTGAGGTGCAATAATGCGAGTAATTACAGATAAACCAGAAGTTTTAGCACCAGCCGGAACGTTAGAAAAGTTGAAGGTAGCCATTGATTATGGTGCTGATGCTGTCTATATTGGTGGTGACGCCTATGGCCTGCGTTCGCGGGCTGGGAATTTTTCCTTTGACCAAATGCGTGAAGGTGTGGCTTACGCGCAGGCGCATCAAGCTAAGGTCTACGTAGCAGCAAATATTGTTGCCCACGAAGGCGATACGGCAGGTGCCGGTGAATTTTTCCGTACCTTACGTGATCTAGGAATCAGTGCGGTGATCGTTTCTGATCCGTCACTGATCGAAATTGCGATTACCGAAGCGCCTGGTTTGCCCGTTCATTTATCCACACAAGCGTCAGCAACTAACTACGAGACGCTGAATTTCTGGCAAGCTGAAGGGCTGGAACGGGTGGTGCTAGCCCGTGAAGTTGGTATTGAAGAAATCAAAGAAATGCGACGGCACACGGATGTACAGATCGAGGCCTTTATTCATGGGGCGATGTGCATTGGCTATTCTGGTCGTTGCGTTTTATCGAATCACATGTCAATGCGCGATGCTAATCGTGGCGGTTGTGCACAGAATTGCCGCTGGAAGTATGATCTGTTTGAAATGCCAGCAAATGGCGAAAAGCAATCGCAAGTGGAAAATGGTGAAGCATTTTCAATGAGTGCGGTAGATATGGCAATGATCGAGCATATTCCCGATTTAGTCGAAGCCGGCGTCAATAGTTTCAAAATCGAAGGCCGGATGAAGTCGATTCATTATGTATCAACTGTTGCTAACGTTTATCGACAAGCAGTGGATAGTTATTGTGCTGATCCTGAGCATTATGTGTTGAAGCGTGAATGGGTCGACGAGCTATGGAAAGTAGCGCAACGGGAAATGTCAACTGGCTTTTATTATGGCACACCAACGGCTGATGATGAATTGTTTGGCAAACGCCGTAAGCGACCACAATATGGCTTCGTTGGTGAAGTTTTGGACTACGACGCTGAACATAAAGTTGCCTTAGTTCAACAACGAAATAACTTTGGTGTCGGCGACAAAATTGAATTCTATGGTCCTAATTTTACGCATACCGAGCAGGTGGTCGAGCGCTTATGGGATCAGGATAATGATATTTTGTATCGTGCACCAGATGCGATGATGATTTGTAAATTGCCCGTTGTCCAGCCAGTTAAAGCTGGCGATATGATTCGTAAGCAACGCTAGCATTTATCTAGTTGACAAATATAAAATAGGCGTGTAAGATAAGAAGTTGCTAAAAACTGTTAAATAGTCTGCCTGCGATCTATTGTCCGTAGGCGGCATAATAGAGAAAAACAAAAATAGTCGACAAAATTCAACTTGATGGCGTCCTATTTTTGGTTTTTTTTTGCCAAAAAACGACTTAAATTAGCAGATGTAATCTTTATTTAATATTTGTCATGGTAATGTCATATTACACGGAATAGGTCGCAAAACTATTTTTATAAGTGCATGCTAAGCACTTTTTACGACATTTTCTAGACACTACAGAAATCAAGAAGGAGTGAACAATTTGGCAGGCCATTTAGTTAAATACGGTAAGCACCGCACTCGTCGTAGTTATTCACGAATTAAAGAAGTGTTGGATCTCCCTAACTTGATCGAGATCCAAAGCAATTCGTATAACTGGTTCTTAGATGAGGGCTTGAAAGAAATGTTCAACGATATCATGCCAATTGATGATTTCGCTGGCAACCTATCCTTGGAATTTGTTGATTATGAATTATTAGAACCTAAGTACACGGTAGAAGAAGCACGGCAGCATGATGCTAACTACTCTGCACCACTGCATGTTACGTTACGATTAACTAACCACGAAACTGGTGAAATTAAATCACAAAACGTTTTCTTTGGTGATTTTCCATTAATGACCGACCAAGGGACTTTCATTATTAATGGTGCCGAACGGGTCATTGTTTCCCAGTTAGTTCGTTCACCAGGTGTTTATTACAATAGTGAAATCGATAAAAATGGACGGACAATTTATGGCACAACGGTTATCCCTAACCGCGGTGCTTGGCTAGAATTAGAGACGGACGCTAAGGATATTTCTTACGTACGAATCGACCGGACACGTAAGATTCCGATGTCTGAATTAATTCGGGCGTTAGGCTTTGGCTCTGATGACGATATTATCGGTATGTTAGGTAATAACGAAAGCTTAATGTTAACGATGGAAAAGGATGTCCACAAAAATGCGGACGATTCTCGTGTTGAAGAAGCCTTAAAAGATATCTACGAGCGGCTACGCCCAGGTGAACCCAAAACTGCCGATAGTTCACGTAGCTTATTGAATGCGCGCTTCTTTGATCCTAAACGTTATGATCTAGCAGCAGTTGGTCGTTATAAGATCAATAAAAAGCTTTCGTTAAAGACACGGTTATTGAACCAAACCTTAGCGGAAACATTAGCTGATCCGGATACTGGTGAAGTTATTGCGCAAAAGGGTGATGTTGTTAGTCGCCAAGTGATGGAGAAGCTTACTCCTTATTTGGATCGTGAAGACTTCATGACAACGACTTATACGCCATCTGATGAAGGTGCGGTTACGGATCCAATGACGTTACAAACGATCCAAGTTGAGTCAAAACGCAATCCAGAAAACGTCGTTCCAATTATTGGTAATGGTCATATTGAATTAAGCTGGAAGCATATTCGTCCAGCTGACATTATTGCGTCGATCAACTACTTCTTGAACTTACAAGATGGTATTGGTTCGACCGATGATATTGATCATTTAGGCAACCGGCGGATCCGTTCCGTTGGTGAATTGCTACAAAATCAATTCCGCATTGGTTTATCCCGAATGGAACGTGTTGTACGTGAACGGATGTCAATTCAGGATACTAGCACTGTAACGCCACAACAATTGATCAATATCCGACCAGTTGTCGCTTCGATCAAAGAATTCTTTGGTTCTTCACAATTGTCTCAGTTCATGGATCAGACAAACCCGTTAGGCGAATTAACGCATAAGCGTCGTCTATCTGCCTTAGGCCCTGGTGGTTTGACTCGTGATCGTGCCAGTTATGAAGTCCGGGATGTGCACTATACCCATTATGGTCGTATGTGTCCAATTGAAACGCCTGAAGGTCCTAATATCGGGTTGATCAATAGTTTGGCTAGTTATGCCGTCGTTAACAAGTATGGCTTCATCGAAACACCATACCGTCGTGTGGATTGGAATACCCATAAAGTTACCGATAAAATCGACTATTTAACGGCCGATGAAGAAGATAACTATGTGGTTGCCCAGGCCAACTCATTGTTAAATGAAGATGGTTCATTTGTTGACGATACTGTATTGGCTCGTCGTGAAGAAGATAACTTGGAAATTGCCGTTGATCGTGTCGATTACATGGACGTTTCGCCTAAACAAGTTGTCGCCGTCGCTACTGCCTGCATTCCTTTCTTGGAAAACGATGATTCTAACCGTGCCTTGATGGGTGCCAATATGCAACGTCAGGCTGTTCCGTTGATCAATCCCCATGCGCCATTAGTTGGGACTGGTATGGAATACAAAGCAGCCCATGATTCAGGGACTGCCGTTGTTGCTAAGAATGCTGGGACAGTTGAATATGTTGATGCTAAGCAAGTACGGATTCGCCGTGAAGATGGTTCATTAGATAAGTATGACTTAATGAAGTTCCGTCGTTCTAACTCAGGTAAGAGCTATAATCAACGGCCAATCGTCAAGCTTGGGGATCATATTGACGTTAGTGAGATCTTAGCTGACGGTCCAGCTATGGAAAATGGGGAATTAGCTTTAGGCCAAAACCCAATCATTGCTTTCATGACTTGGAATATGTACAACTATGAAGATGCTATTGTCATGTCCGAAAAATTAGTTCGTGAGGATGCTTATACTTCGATCCATATTGAAGAATACGAGTCAGAAGCACGTGATACTAAGTTAGGACCTGAAGAAATTACGCGTGAAATTCCTAACGTTGGTGAAGACGCCTTAAAAGACCTCGATGAATTCGGGATCGTGCGCATTGGTGCCGAAGTTAAGGATGGCGACTTATTAGTTGGTAAAGTTACGCCTAAAGGGGTCACTGAACTTTCTGCTGAAGAACGCTTGTTACACGCGATCTTTGGTGAAAAAGCGCGTGAAGTCCGCGATACTTCGTTACGGGTACCACATGGTGGCGGCGGGATCATTCAGGATGTCAAAATCTTCACTCGTGAAGCTGGCGACGAATTATCCCCAGGTGTTAACATGATGGTCCGTGTTTATATTGCTCAGAAACGTAAGATCCAAGTCGGCGATAAGATGGCTGGTCGTCATGGTAATAAAGGGACAGTTTCAATCGTGGTTCCTGAAGAAGATATGCCATTCTTACCAGATGGTACGCCAGTTGATATCTGCTTAAGCCCAATGGGTGTGCCTTCCCGTATGAATATCGGTCAGGTGATCGAATTGCATTTAGGGATGGCCGCACGTAACTTAGGCATCCACGTAGCAACGCCTGTTTTTGATGGTGCACAGGATCAAGATATTTGGTCAGCCGTTAAGGAAGCCGGCATGGATGATGACGCTAAGTCAGTTCTTTATGACGGTCGGACCGGCGAACCATTTGCTAACCGGGTTTCCGTTGGTGTCATGTACTATATGAAGTTAGCCCACATGGTTGACGACAAAATGCATGCTCGTTCAATCGGACCTTACTCATTAGTTACGCAACAACCATTAGGTGGTAAAGCCCAATTTGGTGGTCAGCGTTTCGGTGAAATGGAAGTTTGGGCCCTTGAAGCTTACGGTGCCGCTTATACTTTACAAGAAATCTTAACTTACAAATCTGATGACGTGGTTGGTCGTGTTAAAACATACGAAGCCATCGTCAAAGGTGAACCAATTCCAAAGCCAGGGGTACCGGAATCATTCCGTGTCTTGGTTAAAGAATTACAATCACTTGGTCTAGATATGAAAGTCTTAGATGCTGACAAACAAGAAATCGAATTACGTGATATGGACGATGAAGACGATGAAGTCGTTAGTGTCGATGCTTTAAGCAAATTTGCTAAAGAGCAAGAAGCGCAAAAAGCAAAGAAGGCCGCCGAGGAAGCAGCGAATGCTAGCGGCGACAACGACAACAAATAAGGAGGTCAGCTAAGTGATAGACGTCAATAAATTTGAGAGTATGCAGATTGGTTTGGCATCTCCCGATAAAATTCGTAGTTGGTCTTATGGCGAAGTTAAAAAGCCAGAAACGATCAACTACCGGACACTAAAACCAGAGCGTGATGGTTTGTTCGACGAACGAATCTTCGGACCAACCAAAGACTGGGAATGTGCCTGCGGTAAGTATAAACGGATCCGTTATAAGGGGATCGTTTGTGACCGTTGCGGTGTCGAAGTTACCCGCTCTAAAGTACGCCGGGAACGGATGGGTCATATTGAATTAGCTGCCCCCGTTTCACATATTTGGTACTTCAAAGGCATCCCTAGTCGGATGGGCTTAGTTTTAGATATGAGTCCACGTGCTTTAGAAGAAATCATTTATTTCGCTTCATACGTTGTTATCGATCCTGGTGACACTGTTTTGGAGAAAAAGCAATTACTGACTGAACGTGAATATCGTGAAAAGTATGACCAATACGGCAAAGGCTTCAATGCAGCAATGGGCGCCGAAGCCATCAAAGAATTACTTAACGATGTTGACCTTGAAAAAGAAGTCGGCGAGTTAAAAGAAGATTTGAAGACAGCCCAAGGTCAAAAACGGACACGTGCTGTTCGTCGTTTGGATATCTTGGAAGCTTTCCGTCAATCTGGTAATGAACCAAGTTGGATGGTCATGGACGCTATTCCCGTTATCCCACCTGACTTACGGCCAATGGTCCAATTAGAAGGCGGCCGTTTTGCCACTTCTGATCTAAACGATTTGTACCGGCGGGTCATTAACCGAAATAATCGTTTGAAACGTTTGTTGGACTTGAATGCACCAAACATTATCGTTCAAAATGAAAAACGGATGCTTCAAGAAGCCGTTGATGCTTTGATCGATAATGGTCGTCGTGGTCGTCCTGTTACTGGTCCGGGTAACCGCCCATTGAAGTCACTTTCCCATATGTTAAAGGGTAAGCAGGGACGTTTCCGTCAGAACTTGTTAGGTAAGCGTGTCGATTATTCTGGCCGTTCAGTTATTGATGTCGGACCTACTTTGAAGTTCT
Source organism: Loigolactobacillus zhaoyuanensis (assembly GCF_003946385.1). Classification (GTDB taxonomy): domain Bacteria; phylum Bacillota; class Bacilli; order Lactobacillales; family Lactobacillaceae; genus Loigolactobacillus; species Loigolactobacillus zhaoyuanensis. The sequence goes on along the minus strand of NZ_RHOE01000019.1, from coordinate 31,751 downwards.
ATCAGTGTGGTTTACCACGTGAAATGGCTTTGGAATTATTCAAGCCATTCGTGATGCGCGAATTAGTGAAGCTTGAGTTAGCATCTAACATCAAGAATGCTAAGCGTAAAATCGATCGACGTGATGATGATATTTGGGACGTCTTAGAAGATGTTATCAAAGAACATCCAGTTCTGTTGAACCGCGCACCTACATTGCATCGTTTGGGTATCCAAGCGTTTGAACCTGTCTTGGTTGACGGTAAGTCAATTCGTTTACACCCACTGGCTTGTGAAGCCTACAATGCCGATTTTGATGGTGATCAGATGGCGATCCACGTGCCTTTGTCTGATGAAGCACAAGCAGAAGCTCGTTTGCTAATGCTAGCAGCGCACCATATCTTGGCACCTAAAGATGGTAAGCCAATTGCAACTCCTTCACAGGACGTTGTGTTGGGTAACTATTTCTTGACGACTGAAGAGGCTGGCGTAATTGGCGAAGGCATGATCTTCAAAGATAGCAATGAAGTCTTGATGGCCTTACAGAATGGTTATGTGCAATTGCATACCCGGATCGGATTGGCAGCTAATTCATTAGCAGACAAACCATTTACACCGGAACAACAGAAAAAAGTCATGTTAACTTCAGTTGGTAAAGTTATGTTCAATGAGATCTTACCAAAGGATCTAGTCTACTTGAACGAACCAACTAATGGGAACTTGATGGAAGGCATCGATGATAAATTCTTTGCTGAACCAGGGACGGATATCAAAGCTTTGCTACAAGACCGTGACTTGATCACACCATTTAGCAAGGGCTTCTTAGCTGATATTATTGCCCAAGTATTTAATGTTTACCGGGTAACTGAGACTTCTGAGCTACTTGATCGGATGAAGACTTTAGGTTATACGCAGTCAACTAATTCTGGGATCACAGTCGGTGTCGCCGATGTCAAAGATTTACCAGAAAAGCCAGCTTTGGTAGCTGACGCCCACAAGCAAGTTGCAACGATCACTAAGCAGTTCCGTCGTGGTTTGATCACTGATGAAGAACGTTACCAACGTGTTATTGGCGTTTGGAATGGCGTTAAAGATCAGATCCAGAAACGATTGATGGATAATATGCCAGCTAATAACCCAATCTTTATGATGAGTGAATCTGGTGCCCGTGGTAACGTATCTAACTTTACGCAGTTAGCCGGTATGCGTGGCTTGATGGCCGCACCTAACGGACAAATCATGGAATTACCTGTCATCTCAAACTTCCGTGAAGGCTTATCCGTCATGGAAATGTTTATCTCGACCCATGGTGCCCGTAAAGGGATGACTGATACGGCGTTGAAGACCGCTAACTCCGGTTACTTAACACGTCGTTTAGTCGATGTAGCGCAAGACGTTATTATTCGTGAAGAAGACTGTGGCACTGACCGTGGATTGGAAATTTCTGCTATCACGGAAGGTAATGAAGTCATTGAACCATTCTATGATCGTTTATTAGGCCGTTACGCAATGAAATCTGTGATCAACCCAGAAACGGGTGAAGAAATCGTTGGCAAGAACGTCATGATCGATGAAGTTCTTTCTCAACAGATCATTGATGCTGGCATTAAAACAGTCACGATTCGTTCGGTCTTCACTTGTAACACTGAACATGGTGTCTGCAAATATTGTTATGGCCGTAACTTGGCAACTGGTGAAACGGTTGAAGTTGGTGAAGCAGTCGGTACAGTTGCTGCTCAGTCGATCGGTGAACCAGGTACTCAGTTAACAATGCGGACTTTCCATACTGGTGGTGTTGCCGGTGGCGATATTACCCAAGGGTTGCCTCGTGTGCAAGAAATTATGGAAGCACGTAATCCTAAAGGTTTAGCAACGATTACTGAAGTTACTGGTGAGATCACCGCAATTGACGAAAATCCAGCTGATCACACCAAGGAAATTACGGTGCAAGGTGAAACTGATACACGGACTTACAGCGTACCATTTACGGCACGAGTTCGAGTTCAAGAAGGCGACTACATCCATCGTGGTGAAGCATTAACTGGTGGCTCAATTGATCCGAAGAACTTATTGCAAGTTCGTGATCGTCTTTCAACTGAAATTTATATGTTGCGCGAAATTCAGCGTGTTTATCGTTCACAGGGTGTTGAAGTATCCGATAAGCATATGGAAGTTATGGTACGGCAGATGTTACGTAAAGTTCGGATCATGGATCCAGGCGATACGGAAATCCTACCAGGTACTTTAATGGATATTGCTGATTTCAAACAACAAAACTATAAGACTTTGATTGCTGGCGGTATTCCTGCTACGTCACGTCCAGTCTTGTTGGGGATCACTAAGGCAGCCTTGGAAACAAATAGTTTCTTATCAGCTGCTTCCTTCCAGGAAACAACTCGTGTCTTAACGGATGCAGCCATTCGTGGTAAGAATGATCCATTACTTGGTTTGAAAGAAAATGTTATTATCGGTAAAATCATTCCTGCTGGGACTGGTATGGCGAAGTATCGTCATATGGAACCTAAGAATGCTGGTGCCGTTTCGCAAAACGTCTACTCGATCAGTGATTTAGAAGAGAAGATGGCGAGCAAAAATAACGAACAATCGAAATAAGACTGATCAGTTTTAGAACTGAATAGCCTAAAAAGAGACTTGTCAACTTCCCAGCGAAGTGGCAGGTCTCTTTTTGTTAGGTGTGTTTTCTGGTCACTAGCTAACAGAACGTTTAATAGTTCGGCTTACTGGGAGGATAGGCCACTAAAAGACTGGAAACGCCTTCTAACTTAGATTAGAATAGTAAGGAAGTGATAGTGTTTGACTTAAATCAGGCTACTTAACGGTATTAATTTAGCAAATAAAAAAGAATTTGGATGTGGGGCAAATGATTTCTTTAGTCGGTACTGATTTGGATGGAACTTTATTTAATGAGCAAAGCCAAGTTTCACTGGCAAATCAACAAGCAATACGACATATGAGTGCACAAGGCGCGCAGATCGCGATTTGTTCTGGTCGCACGTTGCCAACTGTCGATCAGTTATTACGCCAAACCTTGCAGGTTCCTGGTTATCGGGTCTGTTTAAATGGTGCCGTAGTTTATGGGCCGAATAACCAGCAGCTCAAAGCTACTGCGCTGGCCAATGATCTCATTATTGCAGCTTTTGAGATTGCCCAGCGTTGGCAAGTGCGGTTGTGTATTTGTAGTCTCGATTACATGTTACTGTATGAGCCAACTACCGGATCGCAAGTGGTACAAAATCAACCGGATATGCAAAACAAACGAATCAATAATTTAGCTGATCTACAGCGGGAGTTAGCCCAACCAGGTGTTCATTTCTATAAATTCACGATCAATATGACGCAGCATAATGTCCTACACGTTACTCAAGCGGCCAAAGCTTTACAGCAGTTGCCGCTACATTTTGTTCGTTCTGGTCGTTTCTTTTACGAAGCCACTGCACCGGGAGTCGATAAGTCAGCTGGGTTGGCAGTCGTTGCTGAGCATGCACACCTAGATATGGCAGATTTTATGTGCTTTGGCGACTATGAAAATGATTTAGAAATGATTCGCGATGTCGGTTATGGTGTTGCAATGGCTAATGCAATACCGAGTGTGAAGCGGGTTGCTTGGCGCGAAACGGTGGATCATGACCGTGATGGTGTCGCTCAAATGTTAGAGCAAGTTGTTCAGCAACATTTGGCGATTTGATGATAATTTTCTATTCTGATGCAAGCACGTAAAGTTGTATTATAGCCGGTCAGCACCTATGAATAAATTGATCGTCGGTTTTTCAGGTAAACGAGATCAATCGTCTGACAAATTATATTTCGACCTACCTTCTAGCATGTTATAAGTTGCCAATACAGCATGTTATAAGTTACCAATCCAGCGTGTTATAGCTAGCCAATCAAATAAATCTCAACAAAGTAAAGCCAAACGCCTAGACTTAAGTAGGGAATAAAAGGAAGTTGGCGTTGCCGAAGTAGTGGATAGCTCAATAATGCCAGTAAGCAAGCGTGGACCAGAATGTGATTAGTCGCGTTGAACCCGTATAGAAGGGTTAGACCAGTTAATAATTCAACATCACCGCTGCCTAAACCATGAGAGTAATAGGCAAATAGCCCCAAGCCGCATAAAATAACTAAGGCAGCTTGGTAATGAACGGAGTTACCGCGCAATACAAGCAAGCTGAATAGCCATGGTATAAATAAACTTGGATAAAGTACGCGTTGTTGAATATCGATCCAACTAAAAAGAAATAGGCCAATAAATAGTAGGCTCAGATTGATCAGGGCCATTTTAGTTGGCGCAACATACCAACTAAAAAGAGCTAAGCTACCACCAATTACTTCTGCGCTCCAGGTCGTAAGCGCGATTTGAATGTGACAGTAATAACAGCGTCCACCAAGCAAAGGATAACTAAAAACAGGCAATAACTGCCACCAACTTAAGGGATGCTGGCAGGCAATACAATGTGAGCGTGGACGGATGATCGATTGCTGATGAGTGATCCTTTCTGCACAAAGAAATAACCCAGAAGCCAAGCTGGCACCAAAATAAAAAATTAGAAAATAAAGTAGTAGAAATCCCATTCGTTAACCTCCTGTAGCAATATAAAATAGCGTGGAATTATTTTAGCCAGCAACAATATAATATTTTTTGTGATTTATACGGGCATTATTGTTGCGGTACCTATATTTAAACTACGCATTTTTTTGAGATTTGTTTGCGGTGACTTATTGACACTGTGAAAATACCATGGTATTCTAACAAAGGTGCTTTTTGTCGAACAGTTATCCATTTAACTATGGGCGTGCTGACTGTGAGCGACTGCACATTGATTTCTAGATGTGTTTTCACTCTTTTTTATTGCGCGAATTTCATTACATTTAAAAAAGAGACACCTGGAAGTGTGGACTTATATTTTTCGATTTTAAGGAAGGGAGAATTACTTAGATGCCTACTATTAACCAATTAGTACGTAAAGGTCGTAAATCAAGAACGACTAAATCTGATGCACCTGCTTTGAATTTTGGGTACAACAGTATGAAGAAAGTACAAACAAACAATCCTGCACCACAAAAACGTGGGGTAGCTACTCGTGTCGGCACTATGACACCAAAGAAGCCTAACTCTGCATTGCGTAAATATGCACGTGTTCGTTTGTCTAACTTGATCGAAGTTACTGCCTATATCCCTGGTATCGGCCATAACTTGCAAGAACATAGTGTTGTTTTGATCCGTGGCGGCCGTGTTAAGGATTTACCTGGTGTACGTTACCATATCGTTCGTGGCGCTTTAGATACTGCCGGTGTAACTGACCGTATGCAAAGCCGTTCGAAATACGGTACAAAACGTCCTAAGAAATAAAACACTTAATTAACGCTAAAAAACAAAATTATGTTAGCAAGCAATGACTTGCTGATTCAGGAGGTTACGTAATATGCCAAGAAAAGGCGCTGCTGCAAAACGCGACGTATTACCAGATCCAATTTATAATTCTAAATTGGTTACACGCTTGATCAACCGTTTGATGGTTGATGGTAAGCGCGGTACTGCGTCAACGATTCTTTATAAAGCATTTGACAACATTAAAGACACAACTGGTAACGATGCATTGGAAGTTTTCGAACAAGCAATGAAGAACATCATGCCAGTTCTTGAAGTTAAGGCTCGTCGTGTCGGCGGTTCTAACTATCAAGTACCGATCGAAGTACGTCCTGATCGTCGTACAACTTTAGGTTTACGTTGGTTGGTTCAATATTCACGTCAACGTGGCGAACATACAATGGATGAACGCTTAGCACGTGAAATCATGGATGCCGCTAACAATACCGGCGCAGCAGTTAAAAAGCGTGAAGATACGCATAAAATGGCTGACGCTAACCGTGCATTCGCACATTATCGTTGGTAATCTAAACTTATTTAAAAAGAGGGGGGCTATTATATGTGTTTCCATATAGTAGCCCCTTTTGTTGAAAAGAGTGTGTTTTAAAGGTAGCTTAAGCTGACCGCTAAAACATATTTAAACTGCCACTAACTAAAGCCGATCACTCGGCTTTTTAATGAGAGGAGAAACATTTTTACAATGGCAAACACTCGTGAATTTCCATTAGAAAAAACACGTAACATTGGGATCGTAGCCCATATTGATGCCGGTAAGACAACGGCAACCGAACGTATCTTGTATTATACCGGTAAAATCCATAAAATCGGTGAAACCCATGAAGGTGCTTCACAAATGGACTGGATGGCCCAAGAACAAGAACGTGGGATCACAATCACATCTGCAGCAACAACTGCAGAATGGAAGGGTCATCGAATCAACATCATCGATACTCCAGGACACGTTGACTTCACAATTGAAGTAGAACGTTCTTTGCGTGTTTTAGATGGTGCCGTTGTTATCCTTGATGCCCAAGCTGGGGTTGAACCACAAACCGAAAACGTTTGGCGTCAATCAACAACTTATGGTGTTCCTCGTATCGTGTTCGCTAATAAAATGGATAAACTTGGTGCAGACTTCGATTATTCCGTTTCTACTATTAGAGATCGCCTACAAGCTAACGCATTACCAATTCAAATGCCAATTGGCGCTGAAGATGATTTTGAAGGTGTCATTGATTTAGTTGAAATGAAAGCTGATCTTTATGATGAAGACGAATTAGGAACTAAATGGGATACCGTTGATGTACCTGACGACTATAAAGAAGAAGCTACAAAACGTCGTACCCAATTGATCGAACAATTGGCTGACATTGATGATGGCATCATGGAAAAATATCTTGATGGTCAAGATATTCCTAAAGATGAAATCAAAGCCGCTATCCGTAAAGCAACTTTGAACTTACAAGCTTACCCAGTATTAGCTGGTTCTGCTTTTAAGAACAAAGGTGTTCAAATGATGTTGGATGCTGTTAATGATTACTTACCATCACCACTTGACGTTAAACCTTACCCAGCTACTGACCCTAATACAGGCGAACAAGTTGAGTTAGTTGCCGGCGATGACAAAGAATTCGCCGCCTTGGCATTCAAGATCGCAACGGATCCATTCGTTGGTCGTTTAACCTTTATTCGTGTGTACTCCGGTACATTGGAATCAGGTTCATATGTTTTGAACGCAACTAAGGATACTCGTGAACGTGTTGGTCGTTTACTACAAATGCATTCAAACCATCGTACTGAAATTCCTGAAGTCTTCTCTGGTGATATTGCTGCAGCTATCGGTTTGAAGAACACAACCACTGGTGATTCATTAACCGCAGTTAAGCATCCATTGATCCTCGAATCAATGGAATTCCCTGATCCAGTTATCCAGGTTTCAATCGAACCTAAGACTAAGGCTGATCAAGATAAGATGGATGTCGCTTTACAAAAGTTGGCTGAAGAAGATCCAAGTTTCAAGGCAGAAACTAATCCTGAAACTGGTGAAACTTTGATCGCCGGCATGGGCGAATTACATTTGGATATCATCGTTGATCGTATGCGTCGTGAATTTAACGTTGAAGCAACTGTTGGTGCGCCACAAGTTGCCTATCGTGAAAGCTTCACTAAGCAAGCTTCCGCACAAGGTAAGTTTGTACGCCAGTCTGGTGGTAAAGGTCAATATGGTGATGTTTGGGTTGAATTTACACCTAATGAAGAAGGCGCTGGCTTCGAATTCGAAGACAACATCGTCGGTGGTGTCGTTCCACGTGAATTTATCCCTGCCGTTGAACAAGGTTTGAAAGAATCTATGGCTAACGGTGTCTTGGCTGGCTATCCATTAGTTGACGTTAAAGCACGTCTCTATGATGGTTCTTATCATGATGTCGATTCTAGTGAAGCTGCCTTTAAAGTTGCCGCTTCAATGTCACTCCGTGCAGCTGCTAAAAAAGCTGGCGCTGTGATCCTAGAACCAATCATGAAAGTTGAAATCGTTGCGCCTGAAGATAACTTAGGCGACGTTATGGGCCATGTAACGGCTCGTCGTGGCCAAGTTGAAGGTATGGAAGCCCGCGGTAATACACAAATGGTTAACGCTATGGTTCCGTTATCTGAAATGTTTGGTTACGCAACAACATTACGTTCAGCTACCCAAGGCCGTGGAACGTTCACAATGACCTTTGATCATTACTCAGCTGTACCAAAGGCTGTTCAAGCTGAAATCATCAAGAAAAATGGCGGCACACCTGCTGAAGATTAATTTTAGCTAACGTGCATTAAAAAAATCCGTATCCCGAGAGATTTTCTCAGGATACGGATTTTTTTATTTACTCAACAACTTCAGCGCCTAAGACGTCAGCGAAATGTTTTAAAGCCCAAGTGTGACCTTGCGAGTCGAAAGATGCCACTGCCGAGCGATGAATGATCAAGTTGTAGTTGAGGTTATAAGCGTCGACAGCGGTGTGTAAAACACAAATATCGGTGTCGACCCCAGTTAAATGTAACGTGTCAACCTGACGCTCACGTAAACGCAGATCGAGGTCAGTGCCAGCAAATGCGCTATACCTTGTTTTAGCGAACTGGCTGACTTTCGCCAGTTTATGGTTTTCTTGATACCAGCTAGCTAACTGGCCATATAAGTCGTGCCCCCAGCTACCAGCAACGTTATGGCTAGGAAAAAGTTTACTTTCCGGATGATACGGATCATTTGATGTGTGTACATCAGTTGGTAAGAACACCCAATCATCATTAGTGACGAATTGCTTGGCTAATTCAATGATCTGTGGTTCAATAGCCTGAGCAGGTTTGCCGGCAGTTAACGCGCCAGTATCGGCGACAAAATCATTAGTATAGTCAATGATCAATAATGCAGTGTTAGAAGACAAAATAATCACCTCTATCTATATAGTAGCTTTAGCGTAAACGCCACGGGGTGTCTTGTCAACCGAAGGGATATTTGTAAGCCAATAATTAGGCGTACTTATTTTAGCCGCTGTAACTTTTTTCAAAAATAACTTGCAGTACCAAGTGCTTTCTCGTATAATAGACAAGGTGCTGATTTCCGAGTAGGGACAGCCCCTAGGGAAACCTAGAATTAGCAATGATGTGGAAGGTTGCGACACACCCGGCCGCTTTGCCATGGCAGAGTGTATTGGGAATTTTCACGGAGCTAGTTTGTTTTTAAAATGAACGAAGGAGGGAAAAAACATGGCAAAACAAAAGATTCGTATTCGCTTAAAGGCTTATGAACATCGTGTCTTAGATCAATCCGCTGAAAAGATTGTCGAGACAGCAAAACGGACAGGGGCTACAATTTCAGGTCCAATCCCGTTGCCAACAGAACGTACATTATATACGGTTATCCGCGCAACACATAAGTTTAAAGACTCACGTGAACAATTTGAAATGCGCACACACAAGCGTTTGATCGACATCATCAACCCAACACCTAAAACTGTTGACGCTTTGATGAAGTTAGACTTACCAAGTGGTGTGGATATCGAAATTAAATTATAGTTCAAATACAATTAAATTGGAGGTGTACTCATGACCAGAAAAGGAATCTTAGGAACAAAAGTAGGTATGACGCAAGTCTTTACTGACGCCGGTGAATTAATCCCAGTTACAGTTATCCAAGCAACACCTAACGTGGTATTGCAAGTGAAAACTCCAGAAACTGACGGTTACGAAGCTGTCCAAGTCGGTTTCCAAGACAAACGTGAAGTTTTGTCAAACAAACCTGCTAAGGGTCATGTTGCAAAAGCAAACACGACTCCTAAGCGCTTCATTCGAGAATTTCGCGATGTAGACTTAGGAGTTATCAAGGTTGGCGATGAAATCAAAGTTGATACATTCGAGGCTGGCGAAATCGTCGACGTCACGGGTACAACTAAGGGTCATGGTTTCCAAGGCGTTATCAAAAAGAACAACCAACGTCGCGGACCTATGGCGCATGGTTCTCGTTATCATCGTCGTCCTGGTTCATTAGGTGCAATCATTAACCGGGTATTCCCAGGTAAAGCATTGCCAGGTCGCATGGGTAACAATACCGTTACTATTCAAAACCTAGAAATCGTTCGTGTTGATACAGACCGTAATGTGATCTTGATCAAGGGTAATGTCCCTGGTGCTAAGAAGTCACTAATTACGATCAAAGATGCTGTTAAAGCAGCTAAATAATCAGGAAGGGAGGATTACAAATGCCAAATGTAGCATTATATAAACAAGATGGCAGCCAAAACGGCGATGTTCAATTGAACGAAGACGTTTTTGGTATTGCCCCTAACGATAACGTTGTGTTTGATGCAATCATCATGCAACGTGCATCTCTACGTCAAGGTACTCATTCTGTTAAGAATCGTAGTGCCGTACGTGGTGGTGGCCGCAAGCCATGGCGTCAAAAAGGTACAGGTCGTGCCCGTCAAGGTTCGATTCGTTCACCTCAATGGCGTGGCGGTGGTATCGTCTTTGGTCCTACACCACGTTCATACAGCTATAAATTACCTAAGAAGGTACGTCGCTTAGCAATTAAGTCCGTTCTTTCCCAAAAAGTTATTGATGGTGACATCATCGTTGTTGATGCTTTGAGCTTCGAACAACCAAAAACAAAACTTTTTGCTGAAAGCCTTAAGAACTTAGATGTACAAACTAAAGCATTAGTAGTTCTTGAAGATGGTAACGATCAAGCTGCACTCGCTGCACGTAACTTACCAAACGTATCTGTAGTTTTTGCAGATGGCGTTAACGTGCTCGATGTTGTAGCTAACGATAAATTAATCCTGACTCAAGCTGCTCTTTCTCAAGTAGAGGAGGCTCTTGCATAATGGAAGCACGCGAAGTTGTTTTACGCCCATGGATCACTGAACAATCAATGAGCTTGATGGACGCTAAAAAATATACGTTTGAAGTTGACGTTCGCGCTAACAAGACACAAGTCAAGTACGCGATCGAAGAAATCTTCGACGTCAAAGTTAAAAATGTCAACATTGCTAACGTACGTGGTAAATTAAAACGCCAAGGTCGTTATGCTGGCATGACTAAGAAACGTCGTAAAGCAGTTGTTGCTTTAACTGACGATTCAAAAGAAATCACAATTTTCGAAAAATAAATCAATTTTAAATTGATTCTAGGAGGGGAAACGCGTGGCGATTAGAAAATACAAACCGACTACAAACGGTCGGCGGAATATGACTGGTTCAGATTTTGCTGAAATCACTAAAACAAAACCTGAAAAGTCATTAACCGAATATATGACAAAAACTGCAGGCCGTAATGCTCATGGCCATATCACAGTTCGTCATCGCGCCGGCGGTCACAAGCGTCAATACCGTGTGATCGACTTCAAGCGCCAAAAAGATAATGTACCTGCAATCGTAAAAGCGATCGAATATGATCCAAATCGTTCAGCTAACATTGCGTTACTACAATACACAGATGGTATTAAAACCTACATTATTGCACCAAAAGGATTAGAAGTTGGCATGCAAGTCCAATCTGGATCAGATGCTGATATCAAAGTTGGTAATGCATTACCACTAGCTAATATCCCTGTTGGTACAGTTATCCATAATATCGAATTGAAACCTGGCCATGGCGCACAATTAGTACGTTCAGCTGGTGCTTCTGCTCAGATCTTGGGTAAAGAAGGCAAATACGCTTTGGTTCGTTTAGGTTCAGGCGAAGTTCGCATGATCTTGATCGTTAACCGTGCAACGATCGGTGCTGTTGGTAATGAACAACATGAATTGATCAACATCGGTAAAGCTGGTCGTAAACGTTGGATGGGTATCCGTCCTACAGTTCGTGGTTCAGTAATGAACCCTAACGATCACCCACACGGTGGTGGTGAAGGTAAAGCCCCAATCGGCCGTCCATCACCATTATCACCATGGGGTAAGAAAACCCTTGGCAAGAAGACTCGTAGCTCACGCAAACAATCATCTAAATTTATTGTTCGTGGTCGCAAACGAGGCAAACATTAATCATAAAATAATCAGTTACGCCAGATCCCTGTTATGTTTAGTGGCGGGACATCTGTATTTGCAAGTCAGAGCAAGTTACGTTCAAGCGTCACTCTGACTTATGAAAAGGAGGTTTCATAATGAGCCGAAGCTTAAAAAAAGGACCATTCGCTGATGACCATTTATTGAAAAAGATCGCTGCACAAGCTGATCAAGACAAAAAGACCGTTATTAAAACCTGGTCTCGTCGTTCGACGATCTACCCAAGTTTTATTGGTTACACTATTGCCGTTTATGATGGACGGAAACACGTCCCAGTTTATGTTCAAGACGATATGGTCGGCCATAAATTAGGCGAATTTGCACCAACACGGACATTCCATGGTCACGCTAGCGATGACCGGAAAACCAAAGCAAAATAAGCGAGAGGAGGATCATTAAATGTCAGAACAAATTACATCAGCTCGTGCTGTTGCCAAAACAGTACGAATTGCTCCTCGGAAGGCTCGCTTAGTAATGGACTTAATCCGTGGAAAGAAAGTTGCTGAAGCAATTGCAATTCTTCAGTTCACCCCAAGAGGCGCTTCACCAATCATTGCTAAGGTATTAAACTCAGCAATTGCGAACGCCGAAAACAACTTCGACTTAGATGCTGAAAACTTGGTAGTTAGCGAAGCTTTTGTTAACGAAGGACCAACTCTGAAACGTTTCCGTCCTCGTGCCAAAGGTTCTGCTTCACCGATCAACAAACGGACAAGCCACATCACAGTCGTTGTATCTGAAAAATAAGGAGGGATAACGCGTGGGTCAAAAAATTAATCCAATCGGTTTACGAGTTGGTATTTCCCGTGATTGGGATGCCAAATGGTATGCTGAAAAAGATTTCGGTACACTTTTAAATGAAGATTTAAAAGTCCGTAGTTATATCGAAAAACGCTTAGCAGATGCTTCTGTATCAAAAGTAGAAATCGAACGTGCTGCCAATCGTGTCAATGTTTCAATTCACACTGCAAAACCAGGTATGGTTATTGGTAAAGGCGGTTCTGAAGTTGAAAACTTGCGCAAGCAGTTAAACAGCTTAACCGGCAAACGTGTCCACATCAATATCGTTGAAATCAAACAACCAGATCTTGATGCAAAATTAGTTGGCGAAAGTATCGCTCAACAACTTGAAGCGCGTGTTGCTTTCCGTCGTGCCATGAAACAAGCTATCCAACGTACTATGCGTGCGGGTGCTCATGGTATTAAAACCATGGTTTCTGGTCGTTTGAATGGTGCTGATATTGCACGTAAAGAAATGTATTCAGATGGTACTGTTCCATTGCATACATTACGTGCTGATATTGACTATTCATGGGACGAAGCAGTCACAACTTATGGTAAATTAGGCGTTAAAACTTGGATCTATCGTGGCGACATCTTACCTGGTGCTACTCATGGTGATTCAATCAGAGATAATATTCCTACACAAAATAACCGCAACAGTCGCGGACGTGGTAGCAATAATCGTGGCAACAACAATAGCCGCGGTGCTGCTAACCGTAATCCTCGTAATAATGGAGCGAAAGGAGGAAACTAAACATGTTAGTACCAAAACGTGTAAAGCATCGTCGTGAATTTCGTGGCAAGATGCGTGGTGAAGCCAAAGGCGGTAAGAACGTTGACTTTGGCGAATACGGTTTGAAGGCTTTAGATTCTTCTTGGATCTCTAACCGCCAAATTGAAGCTGCCCGTGTTGCAATCACACGTTATATGAAACGTGGTGGGAAAGTATGGATTCGTATCTTCCCACATAAATCATATACTGAAAAAGGTATCGGTACTCGTATGGGTTCCGGTAAAGGTGCACCAGCAGGCTGGGTAGCCGTTGTTAAACGTCAAAAAGTGATGTTTGAAGTAGCCGGTGTTCCAGAAGAAGTTGCACGTGAAGCTTTACGCTTAGCTGCGAACAAATTACCCGTTCGGACTAAGATCGTAGCACGTGAGGAAGTAGGTGGCGAATCAAATGAAGGCTAAAGATATTAAAGACTTAACCACTGCTGAAATGCTTGACCGCGAAAAAGAATATAAAGAAGAACTTTTTAATCTTCGTTTCCAATTAGCTACTGGCTCATTGGAAAACACTGCGCGTTTAAAACAAGTACGTAAAAATATTGCTCGTATCAAGACAGTATTACGTCAACAAGAATTAAACCAAGCCTAATAGCAGATCATAGATTGAAGGAGGTCAAACATTTTGAGCGAAACAGAAACACGTAACGCCCGTAAAGTCATTCAAGGTCGCGTTGTATCCGATAAAATGGATAAAACGATTACTGTTGCAGTTGAAACTACTAAGCAACATAGTGCTTACGGCAAACGCATTCGTTATACAAAGAAGTACTACGCTCATGACGAAAATAACGAAGCAACAACTGGCGATATCGTCCAAATTATGGAAACTCGTCCATTGTCTGCTAAGAAACGTTTCCGTCTACTGAAGGTCGTAGAAAAGGCAGTTAGTCTATAAACTGAATTATTAACGAGAGGGGGACTTTTCCGTGATCCAACAAGAAAGTCGTTTAAAAGTCGCTGATAATTCTGGTGCTCGTGAAATCCTAACTATCAAAATTTTAGGCGGTTCACGTGTTAAAACAGCCAATATCGGTGATATTATTGTTGCAACGGTTAAACAAGCAACACCAGGTGGCGTTGTCAAAAAGGGTGACGTAGTTAAAGCAGTCATCGTTCGTACCAAGACAGGCGCTCATCGTGTAGATGGCTCTTACATCAAATTTGATGAAAACGCAGCTGTTATTATCAACGCTGATAAGAGCCCAAGAGGAACACGTATCTTTGGACCTGTTGCCCGTGAATTACGTGACAACAACTTCATGAAGATTGTTTCTTTGGCACCAGAAGTATTGTAAGCAAACAATCTGCAAAAGGAGGTTCAACCATGTTCGTAAAAACTGGCGACAAAGTTCGTGTCATCAGCGGTAAAGACAAAGGTAAAGAAGGCACTGTTACAAAAGCAATGCCTAAAACTGACCAAGTCATCGTTGAAGGCGTACATGCGATCAAAAAGCATCAGAAGGCAACTAATACTAACCCTCAAGGCGGTATTATTGATTCTAACGCACCGATCCATGTATCTAACGTTATGTTGATCGATCCATCTACTAACGAACCAACTCGTATCGGTTATAAAGTTGTAGATGGTAAAAAAGTTCGTGTCTCCGTGAAATCTGGAGAAGTTATCAAATAATCAATTGAAAGGAGGAAAATCGTTCAATGGCTAATCGTTTAAAAGCAAGATACGTAAAAGAAATTACACCAGCAATGATGGAAAAATTCAATTACACATCCGTTATGCAAACACCAAAGGTTGACAAGATCGTGTTGAATATGGGTGTTGGTGATGCAGTTGCTAATGCTAAAAACTTAGATAACGCAGTTGCTGAATTGAAACTGATTTCTGGTCAACAACCAATCATCACAAAGGCTAAAAAGTCTATCGCTGGCTTCCGTTTGCGTGAAGGTATGGCAATTGGGACTAAAGTTACACTACGTGGCGAACACATGTATGACTTTTTAGATAAATTAATCAATGTTTCATTACCTCGTGTCCGTGATTTCCACGGCGTTAGCACAAAATCTTTTGATGGTCGTGGTAACTATACATTAGGTGTTCGTGAACAATTGATTTTCCCAGAAATCGATTATGATCAGGTTGATAAAGTTCGCGGTATGGATATCGTCATTGTTACAACAGCTAACACTGATGAAGAAGCACGTGAATTACTGACTCAAATCGGAATGCCATTCACAAAATAATAGGGAGGTAATATATCTTGGCTAAGAAATCAATGGTCGCTAAGCAGCAACGTCCTGCTAAATTCTCATCACAAGCTTATACTCGTTGTGAGCGTTGTGGTCGTCCACATTCAGTTTATCGCAAATTCCATTTATGCCGGATCTGCCTTCGTGAATTAGCGCATGCTGGTCAAATTCCTGGCTTAAAGAAAGCTAGCTGGTAAATCTAACTAAAAGGGAGGTTAAACTAAATGGTCATGACTGATCCAATCGCAGACTACTTGACTCGTATTCGTAACGCCAACATGGTACGTCACGAGTCTTTGGAAGTACCTGCATCTAATATGCTCCGTAGTATTTCAGAAATCTTGAAACGTGAAGGTTTTATCCGTAACTTCGAATCTGTCGAAGATGACAAGCAAGGTATTATCCGCGTTTTCTTAAAGTACGGTAAGGATAACGAACGTGTTATTTCCGGACTTAAACGTATTTCAAAACCAGGTTTGCGTGCTTACGTCAAAGCTGATGCTGTACCTAAGGTCTTAAACGGCTTAGGTATCGCAATTTTGTCCACTTCTGAAGGTGTTCTCACTGATAAAGAAGCTCGGGCTAAAAATATCGGCGGCGAAGTTCTCGCCTACATCTGGTAATTATTCTAAACAATAGGGAGGTGTAACACGTGAGTCGTATCGGTTACAAAGTAATTAATGTACCTGAAAAGGTAACAGTGACTAAAACTGGTGACAGCGTCACAGTTAAAGGTCCAAAAGGTGAATTAACTAGCGAATTCAGTCCGTTGATCACAATCACACAGCAAGATAACGTGATTAGTTTTGAACGTGCTGATCATGGTAAAAAGAGCCGTGAATTACATGGTACAACCCGAGCTAACTTGGCAAACATGGTTGAAGGTGTCTCCAATGGCTTCACTAAGAAGTTGAAATTGGTGGGTGTCGGATATCGTGCCCAGTTACAAGGCAAAAAATTGATTCTAAACGTTGGTTATTCCAACCCAGTTGAAATGGAAACTCCAGAAGGTTTAAGCCTTGAAGTTCCTTCTAATACAGAAATCAACGTTTCAGGTATTGATAAACAAGCAGTTGGCGAATTTGCTGCCGTTATCCGTAGTGTCCGTTCACCTGAACCATATAAAGGTAAAGGTATTCGCTACGTTGACGAATATGTTCGTCGTAAGGAAGGTAAAACTGGTAAATAATTTTAACCAGTTTATCCCATTTTTAAAATATAATTCGCGGTTAAATGCCGCATAATCTAACTATCAGAGGTGAACATTGTGATTTCTAAACCAGACAAAAATAAGACACGCCAAACGCGTCATTTACGTGTCCGTGGTAAGATCTCTGGTACTGCTGAGCGCCCACGCTTGAACGTTTTCCGTTCCAATAAGAACATCTACGCGCAATTAATTGATGACGTAGCGGGTGTAACGCTAGCAAGTGCCTCGACATTGGACAAAGAAGTTGAAACAAGTTCAAAGACTGAACAAGCAACTGCTGTTGGTGCATTGATCGCCAAACGCGCTATTGCTGCCGGTCATGAAAATGTTGTCTTCGATCGTGGCGGCTATTTGTATCATGGCCGTGTCCAAGCTTTAGCTGAAGCTGCACGCGAAAACGGATTAGATTTTTAGGAAAAGGAGGAAAACCCATTTATGGCTAAAGCGTTTATTGATCCAAACAAGTTAGACTTGGAAGACAATGTTGTATCCATCAACCGTGTCACAAAAGTTGTCAAAGGTGGCCGTCGTCTGCGTTTCGCTGCGATCGTTATCGTTGGTGATCGTAACGGACATGTTGGCTTTGGTACCGGTAAAGCTCAAGAAGTTCCAGAAGCTATCCGTAAAGCCGTTGAAGATGCAAAGAAGAACTTGATCGAAGTACCAATTGTTGGTACAACTGTACCGCATGAAGTTCTTGGTCGTTTCGGCGGTGGCCGTGTTCTGATCAAACCTGCTATTGCTGGTTCTGGTGTTGCAGCCGGTGGTGCTGTTCGTGCAATCATGGAACTTGCTGGTGTCCAAGATGTCACTAGTAAATTCTTAGGTTCACACACACCGATCAACGTGGTTCGTGCGACTATTGAAGGCCTTAAAGGCTTACGTCGTGCTGAAAAAGTGGCTGAACTTCGCGGCATTCCAGTCGATCAATTAGAAAACTAGGAGGGCGAAATTCATGGCACAAGTAAAAATCACGTTAAAGCGTAGTGCGGCACATCGTATTCCCAATCATCGTGCAATTGTTAAATCAATGGGCCTGACTAAAGTAAATAGTACAGTAACATTGCCAGACAATGATGCCATTCGTGGCCAATTATTCAAAATTGGTTACTTGGTGGACGTTGAAGAAGTTAAGTAACAATTATCTAGATTAAGGAGGTGCTCCAACTCAATGAAATTACACGAATTACAAGCAAGCGAAGGTTCACGTCACGTACGTAACCGTGTTGGCCGTGGGACTTCATCTGGTAATGGTAAAACATCCGGACGTGGTCAAAAGGGTCAAAAAGCGCGTAGTAAAGTACGTTTGGGTTTTGAAGGTGGCCAAATGCCTTTATTCCGTCGTATGCCAAAACGTGGCTTCTCGAACATTAATCGCAAAGAATATGCTATTGTAAGTTTGAATGACTTGAATCGTTTTGATGAAGGTACAGATATTACACCAGTATTATTGGTTGAATCTGGTATCGTCAAGGACGAAAAAGCTGGCATCAAATTATTAGCAAACGGCGAAATCACTAAAAAAGTAACAGTGACGGTTAGCAAAGCTTCTGCTGCTGCTAAACAGGCTGTTGAAGCTGCTGGCGGTAAAATTGAGGTGATTTAATGCTGTCGACCATCAAAAATGCTTGGCACGTTAAAGACATTCGAAACCGGATGTTTTTCACGCTAGGTATTTTGTTAATTTTCCGTTTAGGGACTTTTATTACTGTTCCCGGTGTTGATGCCAAGGCATTAACATCGATTGCTTCTTCCGGATTAGTTAGCATGTTGAATATGTTCGGTGGTGGTGGGCTAACCAATTATTCCATCTTCGCGATGGGGGTTTCACCCTATATCACCGCACAAATTGTCATCCAACTTCTACAGATGGATATTGTGCCCAAATTTGTTGAGTGGAGCAAACAAGGGGAAGTTGGTCGACGTAAGTTAAATCAAATTACACGTTACCTGACGATTGTGTTAGCATTTTTACAATCGATCGGTATCACTGCTGGATTTAATGCTTTAAGCGGGTTGGGTTTGGTTAAGAATCCTAATTGGCAAACCTTTGTTATGATCGGGATCATTTTGACAGGTGGCACAATGTTGGTCACTTGGATGGGTGAACAGATCACAGATAAGGGTATTGGTAATGGGATTTCAATGATCATCTTTGCCGGAATTATTGCGCGCTTACCAAGTGGGATTGCTCAAGTATACCAGCAATGGTTTGAGACCAATCCAAGCACTAGCCAATTCTGGCTGTACATTCTGTATGCCGTCTTACTAGTGATTGCAATTTTCCTTGTTGTCGTTTTTGTTACTTTTGTTCAACAAGCGGAGCGGCGTATTCCGATTCGCTATACACGACGAGTAACAGATGCTGGTGACAATAGTTACCTACCATTAAAAGTCAATGTTGCGGGAGTTATTCCTGTAATCTTTGCAAGTTCATTTATTGCAACGCCAGGTACGATTTTGCAGTATTTTAATAATACACATGCAGAAGATCAGTGGTTTAAAATTACGACCGAGCTATTCAGTATGACGACTGTTCCAGGTTCAATTCTGTATACGCTCTTGATCGTTGTTTTCACTTTCTTCTATGCGTTTGTACAGGTTAATCCTGAAAAGGTAGCTGAAAATCTGCAGAAACAAGGTAGTTATATTCCTAGTGTTTGGCCAGGGAAAACAACTCAGAAATATATTTCCGGTACGTTGATGCGTTTATCGACTGTCGGTTCTGTCTTCTTGGGTTTGGTAGCCTTGCTACCGATCGTGGCGCAAAACATTTGGAGCCTACCGGAATCAATTGGATTAGGTGGTACTAGTCTGTTGATCGTAGTTGGTGTTGCGTTAGAATCAGCGCGTCAGATCGAAGGATTGATGATGAAACGGCATTATGTTGGTTTCATCCGTTAGAAACGTGTTGAAGCGCTAGCTTTAGCACGTTTCTTATCAATAATGATGAAAAGGAGCGAGTTTTTAATGAATTTGATTTTAATGGGTTTACCGGGAGCTGGTAAGGGAACCCAAGCTGAGCAAATTATTGATACTTATAAAATTCCACATATCTCAACAGGGGATATGTTCCGTGCGGCGATGAAGGATGAAACTGAATTAGGTATGAAGGCTAAGTCTTTCATGGACAAAGGCGAATTAGTACCTGATGAAGTGACTAACGGCATCGTTAAGGATCGTTTAGCTGAAGCTGATACAAAAGTTGGCTACTTATTAGACGGTTTCCCGCGGAATTTAAGCCAAGCTGAAGCTTTAGAACAGATCACTGCAGATTTGAACAAACCACTTGATGGTGTGATCAACATCAAAGTTGATCCTGCATCATTGATGGAACGGCTAACTGGCCGATTTATCTGTAAAACTTGTGGCGCAACTTACCATAAGCTTTACAATTCACCAAAGGTTGCGGGCACTTGTGATCGTTGCGGTGGCCATGATTTCTTCCAACGTGAAGATGATAAGCCAGAAACTGTTAAGAATCGTTTGGCCGTGAACGAAAAGATGAATACACCGTTGCTTGATTTTTATGACAAAAAGAAGCTACTTTTCAATGTTGATGGTAATCAAGATATTAATGATGTTTTCAAAGACGTCAAAAAAATCTTAGACCCATTGGCTGACTAGTAAGGACACGGATGCTTGCGTGACTAGCGACTTTTTGCTATAATTAGCGAGGTTATCTTTTCAAGCTGGACAGATTATGGTATAATCTGCTGGTTAAAATTCGAAAAGGTGAGTGCAACGTGCTCTCACCATTTTTATATGGATTTGAGCATTTGTCTAAGTATTTTATGGTTTGCGTGGCGGATAGTCGCGTAGATTTGCTCGATTCAATTAAGTTATGGATCAAGTCAGTTTAATTTTTTGGTTGTTGAAGCATAGCGGTTCGTTATCGAATCTGCTGTAATCAGTTAAGGAGGTACTTCTGCGTGGCGAAAGATGATGTCATTGAGGTCGAAGGAAAAGTCACTGATACATTGCCAAATGCAATGTTCAAGGTAGAACTTGAAAATGGGGCAACAATTCTAGCGACTGTTTCTGGTAAGATCAGAATGCACTACATTCGGATTCTACCGGGTGATCGGGTTACTGTTGAGTTGTCACCATACGACTTAACACGCGGCCGCATTACCTATCGCTTTAAATAGCATGTTGTATAGGACCGGAAGTTTAGCCTTTTATCTTAGGAGGTATAAGTCATGAAAGTAAGACCATCAGTAAAACGGATGTGTGAACATTGCCGCGTTATCAAACGTAAGGGCCGTGTTATGATCATTTGTTCTGCTAATCCAAAGCATAAACAACGCCAAGGATAACAACTAATTCAATTTAATGGAGGTGTCATTTAAATGGCTCGTTTTGAAGGTATTGATTTACCCCGTGGCAAGCAGATTGTCATTGCGTTAACTTACATTTACGGTGTTGGTAATACTACTGCTAAGAAAGTATTAGAAGCAGCAGGTGTCGCTGAAAACATTCGTCAGGATGATTTAACACCAGAACAAGAAGATAAAATCCGTATCGAACTTGATAAAGTTAAAGTCGAAGGTGATTTACGCCGCGAAGTTAACATGAACATCAAGCGTCTTCAAGAAATCGGTTCTTATCGTGGGATGCGTCATCGTCGTGGATTGCCTGTTCGTGGTCAAAATACCAAGAATAATGCGCGCACACGTAAAGGCAAAAAAGCATCGATCGCTGGTAAGAAAAAATAATTAGTTAAAGGAGGTAAGTAATTAATGGCAAATAGAAAAACAACACGTCGTCGTCGGGTAAAACGTAATATTGAATCTGGCGTGGCACATATTCATTCTACTTTTAACAATACCTTGATCATGATCACTGATCCCCAAGGAAATGCAATTGCATGGGCTTCTGCTGGTTCATTAGGTTTTAAGGGTAGTCGTAAGTCTACACCGTTTGCTGCACAAATGGCAGCTGAAACAGCTGCTAAAGCTTCAATGGAATATGGTATGAAATCTGTTGAAGTTGCAGTTAAAGGTCCTGGTTCAGGTCGTGAAGCAGCAATTCGCTCATTGCAAGCGACTGGTTTGGAAATTTCTGCAATTCGTGATGTAACGCCAGTTCCTCATAATGGGTCTCGTCCTCCGAAGCGCCGTCGTGTTTAGTGAGTTCGCTTCATTTTGAGTTTAAAACTGAAACGTACAATATCAAAGACACTTCTCGTTTTGAAAGGGGTAAGAAACTAAATGATCGAATTTGAAAAACCAAATATTGCCAAGGTTGATGAAAGCACAAACTATGGTAAGTTTGTCATTGAACCGTTAGAACGCGGTTATGGGACAACTTTAGGTAATTCATTACGGCGGATTCTGTTGGCTTCATTACCAGGTGCAGCCGTAACGAGTGTTCAAATCGATGGTGTTTTACATGAATTTTCGACCATTGATGGTGTGACTGAAGACGTTACGCAAATCATCTTAAACATCAAAAAACTCGCTTTGAAGTTGGATTCTGACGATGATAAAACGTTAGAGATCGACGTCAAAGGTCCAGCTACGGTTACTGCTGGTGACATTGAAGCTGACGGGGACGTTGAAATCTTAAATCCTGATCTGTATATCTGTACAGTTGCCGCTGGTGGTCATTTCCATATTCGGATGACTGCACACAAAGGCCGCGGGTACGTTGCCGCTGATGGTAATAAGGTTGATGATATGCCGATCGGTGTTTTGCCAATCGATTCGATTTATACCCCAATCAGTCGCGTTAATTATCAAGTTGAAAGCACCCGCGTTGGTCGCCGTAATGACTTCGATAAATTAACCTTGGATGTTTGGACGAATGGTTCTATTAGTCCACGAGAAGCAATTAGCTTAGCAGCGAAAATCTTGACCGAGCATTTGGATATCTTCGTAAACCTGACTGATGAGGCGAAAAACGCTGAAATCATGGTTGAAAAAGAAGAGACACATAAAGAAAAAATGCTTGAAATGACAATTGAAGAACTTGATTTATCCGTACGTTCATACAATTGTTTGAAGCGTGCTGGTATTAATACAGTTCAAGAATTGACTAACAAGACCGAAGCTGACATGATGAAAGTCCGTAACTTGGGACGTAAGTCTTTAGAAGAAGTTAAGGCTAAATTAACTGATTTAGGCCTTTCATTACGTAAAGAAGATTAATCACTTAAATCCATCAAGGGAGGGAACACGTTAATGAGTTACCGCAAATTAGGTCGCACTAGTTCACAACGTAAAGCATTGTTACGTGATTTGACGACTGATTTAATCATGAACGAAAAAATCACAACGACAGAAGCTCGCGCTAAAGAAGTGCGTTCAACAACTGACAAAATGATCACCTTGGGTAAAAAAGGCACTTTAGCTGCTCGTCGGCAAGCTGCTGCATTTATCCGTGATGAAATTGCTGATGTACGTGAAGAAGACGATAAAGTTATCGTTCAAACTGCATTGCAAAAATTATTTAGTGACGTTGCACCACGTTATGCTGAACGTAACGGTGGGTACACACGTATTTACAAGACAATGCCTCGTCGTGGCGATGGCGCACCAATGGTTGTCTTACAATTTGTTGACTAAGCGTCAATAATCAACCAGGATAAAAACGGATCACTTCTAAAATGTTTGACTAGAGTGTTATGATGTTGGTTAGTTGTTTTTCCAAGTCTAGCTCGATGGTTGGCGAATCTCTGGATTCGATCACATTTTAGAATGTGATTTTTTTTTACGCAAAATTTTCTTGTTCGTTGAAAAAAGCACACGAAAAGCGCTTAATATGCTATTATTGAAACATTGAGAAAAAGTAAATTGGACGGTAAAGGTGACTGTTGTGACAAAAATAATTGAAGTCGAACATTTAAATTTCCGTTATCCACAAACGGAAGGTCGGCCGGCACTAAGTGACGTTAATTTGACGATCGAACAAGGCGAATGGGTCGCTATCATTGGCCACAACGGTAGTGGTAAATCGACCTTAGCTAAATCATTGGACGGATTATTACCGTTGACACCCGAGAGTGGGATCATTCGTGTTGCTGGTACAAAATTAACTGAAGCTAGTGTCTGGGATATCCGGAGTCAAATCGGCATGGTTTTTCAGAATCCGGATAATCAATTTGTTGGTGCAACCGTTGAGGATGATGTTGCTTTTGGCTTAGAAAATATTGGTTTACCTCGTGAAGAAATGTTGACGCGCGTTCATGCAGCACTAGAACGAGTGCGCATGACTGAGTTTGCGGATCGTGAACCCGCACGGCTTTCTGGCGGTCAAAAGCAGCGGGTGGCGATTGCTGGTATCATTGCCTTACAACCGAAAATTATTATTTTAGATGAATCAACTAGTATGTTAGATCCTACTGGCCGGATCGAAGTTTTAGAAACCGTCCGGCAGTTGAAGGAACAGGCGGATCTAACGGTTATTTCGATTACTCATGATATAGATGAAGCTGCTAACGCCAATCGAATTATTATTTTAGATGATGGTGAGATCAAGGAATCAGGCACACCAGCGGAGATATTCCAGTATGGGGAACGGCTGATCGAACTTGGTTTAGATGTTCCTTATGCAGAACGCTTAAAGGCAGCGTTGCAACGGCAGGGTTTGGTCGTGCCGCAGCAATACTTAACTGAGGAAGGATTGGTGGATTGGCTGTGGACATTACATTCAAAGATGTAGCATACACGTATCAGGCCGGAACGCCCTTTGAAAGCCAAGCACTGCATGATATTAATTTAACGATTGCCGAGCATAGTTTTACGGCGATCATTGGTCATACGGGTAGTGGCAAATCAACCTTAGTTCAGCACCTGAATGCTTTACTAAAGCCAACCAGTGGAACGGTAACGATTGGTGAGCGTAAGATTACTCCAGAGACCAATAATAAGCATTTAAAGCCGTTGCGACAAAAAGTCGGCATGGTCTTTCAATTCCCAGAAAGCCAATTGTTTGAAGAAACGGTCGCTAAGGATATTGCTTTTGGACCGATGAATTTTGGTATGGAGGCGACAGTTGCTGCAAAAAAAGCGGCTGAAATGCTAACGTTGGTTGGTTTACCAGCCGAATTACTAGAGCGTTCACCATTTGACTTATCTGGTGGTCAAATGCGCCGGGTAGCGATTGCTGGCGTTTTAGCAATGGCACCTGAAGTTTTGATCCTCGATGAACCAACAGCAGGGTTAGATCCAGCGGGGCGGCGTGAAATCATGGGGATGGTCGAGCGGCTACACCATGAGCAACATTTAACGGTTGTGCTGATCACTCATCGGATGGAAGATGTGGCTAATTATGCGGATCATGTGGTTGTTATGGAGCAAGGCACCATCGCTAAGGTTGGTCGGCCGCAAGAAGTCTTTCAGGATGTTGCTTGGTTGCAGGCACGCCAGTTAGGGGTGCCAGAGACGACTGAGTTTGCTGCACGTCTACAGCAGCGGGGCTTTAAATTTGATCAGTTACCGCTGACTGAAGCCGAATTAGCGGCGGCACTAGCGCCACAGTTACCACGAGAGGTGGTGAGCCAGCAACATGATGAATAAACTATTGCTTGGACGCTTTATTCCCGGTGATTCGCTGATTCATCGGCTTGATCCGCGAAATAAATTATTGCTGAGCTTTTATTATATTGGGATTATTTTTCTGGCCAATAACTGGCTGACCTACTTGGTCTTGTTCTTCTTCACACTTTTCGCCGTTTACTTATCGAATATTAAAATGGGTTTCTTCATTCGTGGCGTACGGCCGTTGATTTGGTTGATCTTATTTACTGTATTATTGCAGGTGTTCTTTACTCGTGGTGGCACCACTTATTGGTCCTGGGGGCCGATCGTGTTATCGCAATTTGGGATCGTTAATGGGATCTATATCTTTATGCGGTTTGTCTTGATTATTTTTATGTCAACACTACTAACGCTGACTACGCCGCCACTATCATTGGCGGATGCAATTGAGGCAATTTTAAAACCACTACGAGTCGTGCATTTTCCGGTTTATGAAGTGGCTTTGATGTTGTCGATTGCACTGCGTTTTGTACCGACATTGATGGATGAGACTGAAAAAATTATGAACGCACAGCGGGCCCGCGGGGTTGATTTTGGTGAAGGCAACCTTTTCCAGCAAATGCGTTCGGTTGTGCCACTATTGATCCCGTTGTTTGTCAGCTCATTTAATCGTGCTGAAGATCTAGCAACAGCAATGGAAGCGCGTGGTTATCAAGGCGGTGAAGGACGTAGTAAATACCGTATTTTAACTTGGCAGGCTAGAGATACTTGGACAGTGCTTGTTTTTGGTTTATTAACCGGCGTCTTAGTTTGGCTACGTGCATAGATAAATCGATGGACTAGGGGAAATCCTCTAGTCCATTAATTGTAAGGAGGGCTTAATGTGTTGAGATACAAAGCCACAATAGCGTACGATGGTACCCAATTTGCTGGCTTTCAGTTACAACTGAAGCAGCGAACGGTGCAAGGCGTCTTGGAAAAAGCGGTGCGCACGATTGCTAAATCAACAACGCGAATCGTCGTCAACGGCTCAGGCCGCACGGATGCAGGGGTGCATGCACTTGGTCAGGTGATTCATTTTGATTTTCCTTTTGAGCTACCAGCGGCTGCGATGCTCAAGGCTTTGAACAGTCTGTTGCCTTTAGATGTAGTGGTCAAGGCTTGTGTGATAGCGTCACCTGATTTTCATGCCCGTTATAACACAACCGGCAAGCGCTATGTTTATCGGGTGAAGCGTGGTTATTATACGGATCCGTTTCGGCGGTTTTATACCGGGCACTGGAAATATGATCTAGACGTTAGTAAAATTGAATTGGCATTAACCGATTTTGTAGGTACGCATGACTTTAGTAGTTTCGCCGCTTCTGGCGGTAGTATCACTAATAAGGTGCGAACTATTTTTGCGGCGACGGTCGTGGAAGATACGGTGAATGAAGAATTAGTTTTTGAATTTTATGGCAATGGTTTCTTGTACAATATGGTACGCATCATGGTGGGGGTCGCACTTGAAATTGGTAATGGGCGCCGGCCGGTACACGATATTTTACGATTATATGAAGTTAAAGATCGTACCCAAGCACGGTATACTGCTCCCGCCAGTGGACTTTATCTAAAAAAGGTCTATTATGGTGATGGTCCAGCGGATAAAGTTGAACTAGATACGTTTTCATGATAAAAAAAATTACGAAATTGATTGACAGTTTGCATGAAAATAGTTAAGATTATAGCTGGTACTGTTTACCCCACGATAAGCCCCGGAAACTTACTGGTGTTTAAACAGACACAGAAAAATGGAGGAATACACGTGCGCTCAACATATTTAGCAAAACCAGGCGAAGTAGAACACAAATGGTACGTTGTCGATGCAACTGATATTGCATTAGGCCGTTTATCCACAGTTGTGGCTTCTATCTTACGCGGTAAAAACAAACCAACATTTACCCCAAACGTCGATACTGGTGACCACGTCATCATCATCAACGCGGAAAAGGTACTCTTAACTGGTCGTAAAGCGACTAACAAAATTTATTATCATCATACCCTTCATCCAGGCGGTTTGAAGCAGATTTCTGCAGGTGAATTGCGTGAAAAGAACCCAATTCGTTTATTAGAAACATCCATCAAAGGGATGCTTCCTAAGAACACATTGGGCCATGCTCAATTTATGAAATTGCATGTTTACGCAGGTCCTGAACATAAGAATTCTGCACAACAACCAGAAACTTTGGATATTACAAACCTAATTTAAGGAGGGAAATGAATTGGCAGAAAAAGTTCAATATATTGGTACAGGTCGTCGTAAGAACTCAGTTGCCCGTGTACGTTTAGTACCTGGTACTGGTAAGATTACGATCAACGGCAAAGACCAAACAGACTATGTTCCATTTGCAAATATTCGCGAAGATATGATCCAACCATTTGGCATTACTGATACAGCTGACAGCTATGACGTTTTAGTTAACGTTAATGGTGGTGGCTTCTCAGGCCAAGCTGGTGCGATCCGTCATGGTATTTCACGTGCGCTATTAAACGTAGACCCTGATTTCCGTGGTCCATTAAAGCGTGCCGGCATGTTAACTCGTGACCCACGTATGAAAGAACGTAAGAAGCCAGGTTTGAAGAAAGCTCGTAAGGCTAGTCAGTTCTCAAAGCGTTAATCCGGCACGTTATAACAAGCCTGATTACGGTTTTAACTTTTACCCCAATTGGCAAAATTCGCTCAGAAAATTTAACTTTGGGGTAAGGTTTGGGGTAAATATTATCTCAATGAGAATGTTGAACGTCAGATTAGATAATCTGGCGTTTTTTTGTACTTTCTTTTTTTAATCGATTTACGAACATTTCGTGCACCTTAGTGGAAATGACATCCGGCGTATTGACGTAAATTTTTGTCGTTGCTACGTCGGAATGAGTGAGTGCTTCGGAGATATCTTCGAGGGAAGCACCACCTTCACGGGCAAGTGTACCAAAAGTGTGACGCAACTTGTGTGGGTGTAATTTAGCCAATTCTGGATGACGATGATGGATCGACTTGATTCGATAATTCAAATAGTCGGAATGTAAGGGGACATTCATGTGACCACGAAAATCGGTATACGTGAATACAAATTGGTCAGGTGTTTGCTCAATTCCAATTTGCGCTAACTCTTCGGCTTGCTGTGCCTTCCATTCTGCAATCTCACTAACTAGTTCTTCTGGAATAGTTAGCTGAGTGAACTTATGGCCCTTAGTGTCTTTGAGCTTCTTAGATTTAGAAAGACTTTGAATGATGAACAGGGAATTAGTTTTCAAGTCAATATGACGCCACTGTAAGCCATAGGTTTCACTCTTACGGTCACCAACGTGTAAAGTTAGCAAGAAGAGTAAATGCTGCATCAACGTGATTTTACCGGCTTGATAGTCTTCCTCTAGCGCTTCGAGCCAGTCGAGCAACTTTTGCGCCGTGAGTGCTTCTCCTTTCGCTTGACGCTGCTTTTTTAATTGGTCATGGTAAGGAGATGCAACCATGTTTAGAACCTTACCAACGCGATTATATTCGATATAATCCATTGCTTCGGCGAGATCAAACACTTGGCGTGTGTAACTCTTGATATTGCGAATATTGCTAAAAGTGGCAGATTTCATCGTCAATTCATTGATGACAATTTCCTTATGATTGTTCAGATAATTCAATGAGTAATTACCAAACATCGGTAGAATATGAAGTCTAAAAATTGATTTTTGATAATCGATTGTCTCAGTTGTAGGGACAACGCGTGTCCGTCCAGTCGCACCCTTAACATAAATATCCATGAAGACGTTGTGGTAAAAATCGCTAAATAACATTTCTCCTTTAGTTTCCAATGAACGCGGGCTATCATCCTTTCGTACCTGTTCAATTTGCATCAACACATTAGCTTCTTGAATCTTAGCTGTCTTGAGACTTGGCAGTGTTTTTTTGTAGCGGCGTTTGTTGTCGAAAAATGGTCTAAGCTTTTTCGGGTATTGCACTTCTACAAGATAACTTCCAGATTTTGTTTTACTAATAGTCATAACTACATTCCTCCAAAAAAATTAATTGAAATTTTTCAGAGCGAACGTAAGGCTTCAAAGTTATTTTAACTCATATGCTTCATTTCGTCAGCTCTAGTTATTAACCAATCATCAACAGATGAGCGATCAAAGCGAATGCAACCACCAATTGTGATCGATGGTAGGCCCTGAGCAATCCAGCTATCTAAAGTATTGTTGGCAATTTGCAAGTAATTACAAAGATCCTTTTTCTTAAGATAGCGGGTACCAATGGCGGCATCAGTCCTTACTCGCTTGACTTCACCCATGATCATTTGATAGATTTCGGCACGTAGTTTATCTTGTTGTTGATCACTGATTGTGATCGTGAATTCTGAAGTAGCGATAGTGTATCATCTCCAATCAGGTATGAATGACTAATGGGGGAGAATTAAAAAAGTCGGGTGTTGATTTCACTTCCTTTCAAAAAATAGTGCAACAGTTTAATGGTGCTGTCAGACCTTGCTACCCAGTTCCGTCACTAACGGACATAGGAATTGCACCTCTCCTGCTTACGTGGGAGCCTCGCGGAAGTATCATTATCTACTTAATTTGTACGATTGTTAGTTAAAAATCGTAGTTGAAGTGTGGGTGGCGCTCGCAGTTCTGGTCATGGCGTCCACAGATCAACAGTTCAAGTAAAGTAAGAAAGTTAGGGTAGCAATATTCAGTTGTCAAAGGGCTCACAGGTAATATTTCCTGTTCACTATATACATACAAATAAAGGATGAGAAATGAAACCAAAAAAGCAAATTAATCAAAAAAGATTAATCTGCTTCTCGTCTAACTACAAATAACGTTCCAAATTAAACTTGTAGGTTGTTCGAATAAATTGTTCAGTTAATATCTGATAACGATCCTCATCAAAAACTGAATGCCCCCGACAAGTGATGCTAATAATTAATGGCTGAAATTCTTTTATCAGCTGAGCCATAGCAAGTGGGTCGCCATGCTGGGCTGCGTAAATCGTTTCGGTATAATTCATTGCAATTCGCTCTCCTAGAGTTAGATTTGGGTCGTCTAATTCTTAGAAGTGTTGGGGGAGACCGAATTTTTATGGTTAAACTAGTCGAAGAATGTTGAGCCGATTTTGCTCAACACCTTGCGATGCTGTTTGGAAATCGCTTGACTGCTGACATGAAGAATCTGACCAATTGCCTTATCTGAAAGTTGTTCAACGTATTTGTAATAAAGTAATTTCTTTTGAGCATCGGTTAATCTGGCTATTGCAATGATCAACCGTTCGTTAATGAGGTATTCCTCAAGGTGAATAGCTTGTTCCGCTGTTATTAATTTAATAGTTGGTGGGCCTTCATTGATCGGGTACTCCACTGTTTCCTCGTTTAATGGTACTTTAGGAACCTGATGTTGTTCCTGAGTGTAGATTGAGCGAGTTTTGTTCACGAGTGACAGCTTGGCATAATGTGAAAATGCTTGTTTGACATCTTGATCAGACATAACAAATCCTCCTTTTACCAAACAAATACATATAATTTTTTCAAAGTGAAACCGATTTAAAGAATATTGCATTAAATTTTGATTTTTTTAGACGACAGTAGAAGGTATCTGTACTAATTATTATTTAATACGTTAGTGTTATTTAAAATGTTGTAGTGTTTAACATTGTGTAGTTTCAATTAGTTGGTGCAAAACGCCTGAAAGGTCCCTCTAGTTTTACAGCACTACCGATCGGTACGGCGGTCAATTATTTGGTGAAATCGCGATTATTTTTAATTGTAAAGACAATCGTATCAGGTGAGACTATCAGTGCCGAAGTAACTGAAAAGTGATGAGCTTCACTAGTTAGACCGGTGACATGCTAAGACGACAAAAAGCAAAAGTCCCCATCTACTAGTCTAGCAGTCACAATTAACAAATATCAAGTAATGGTGTCAACATTTTTGGTTAAAGGGTCCCTTGAAGAAGACACTAAACCATTTCCAACATACCGTGAACTAAATGCGTTGCTGATAAAAATATGCCAGTCAGGCCATTGTGTTCGTCGTGATGGAAAGATGATGCTCAGTTACTAAGTGTAGATAACAATCCAGTATCGTAAATTATTAAATTGCATGGTGAATCAAGTAACCTATTATTCATTAGTGCAACCAGTGATAAAAGAATGATTATCGAAGTTAAATATAAGGTGAACAAATATTTTTTAATATTATAACGTGAAGTGAACCCCAAATATTGGACGAAACTTTAAGCGACTTTCTGGGTGGTAAGAACACGGTATTTAACCGGGCTCTTACCACCCAGTTTTGTTTTGATTCGTGTGACATTATAATATTGAATCCAGTTCGATACGGCTAAAGTTAA
>NZ_RHOE01000018.1 GCF_003946385.1 Loigolactobacillus zhaoyuanensis | reverse complement strand
CGACCGCGGCACTTAACCAACGGCCACGTAAACTATTTGGTTATAAATCAGCCAATGAATTCATGGCTGAGCAGCTACTCGCATGACCACCACCTAGACCACTTATAAGTGAAGTTTAGCAAGTGTTGCACTTGATTTGACAATTCGGGGTGGGTTCTTTTTATCCGGCCATAAAAAATTACCTGCCATCCGTCGAACCTGTGGATTACGACGAACGATCAAATGATGACTGGCTAAAGGCCCGCGGACCAAAACTTGGCGATAAGTCGAGAAGCGATCACCTAAAACCGGTACCAGTGACTTACTTGAAACGTTAGTCACCCGTGAATCAGTGCCGTTGCCGATGTTACCCATAATGCTTAGCACATGTACGCCTGGTGGAAAGTCTTTTTTAGCACGCATCAAATCACGATAGGCACTATGGCGAAATTTAGGGCGTCCATTAGCCAATAGCCGATTTTGTAGCGTATCGCCACGACCTAAAGCACCGTCAGCCGGTACCGAGATCAAAACAGCCCGCTTTAAAATCAGCGGGTGCCGCTGTCCGTATGCGATCAGTAAATCTAGGTTCCCGCGGGAATGAGCAAGTGCGTTAAAACTATCGATATGGTAACGTTGCTTCAGCTGGGTTAACAAATGATTGAGCCAAATCGCATTTTGTTGCCACGACGCCTTATTTTGCGCAAAAACCACCTTGATCATGGGATGTTGTAGATCAGGCCGCCAATCGCCAAAATATTGAATATGATTGGCCTTAATAACTGCGGTTAATGCGTAATGGCCGTCGTCGCGCTGTTCAGCATGATCGATAAAGTGATTATAGGTCCGTTTGCCAGCACCAAACCCGGCAATTAATAATGTTGGCCGCTGATAATGCACCTCAGCCGTCGCTTTATTTTGTGTATCCGTATAGAATAGACCCACCATTAACAACATGATAAGCGCACTAACGTAAGTGATTCGGCGCTGCATACGCTCACCTCCATCCAGTCGTAAAATTGGCTAATTTTCCTCGGCCTTGACCTCGGCGAGTAATTTTTGTTGCTGTTCGGTCAGTGTCACTTGTTGCAATAAATCCGGCCGGCGCAAATAAGTACGCCGCAAAGATTCCTTTTCCTGCCATTGGGCGATCAATTGATGATTGCCGTTAGTCAGTACTGCCGGCACCGCCATGCCGTCAAAATCGGCCGGCCGCGTGTATTGCGGATGCTCCAGTAAGCCATCAGAAAACGAATCATTTTCCGCGGAACTTTCATTGCCTAAAACGCCCGGCAACAAGCGCACCGTCGTATCGATCACCACCATTGCGCCTAGCTCACCGCCAGTTAACACGTAATCACCAAGCGAAATCTCATCGGTGACTAAATTACGGATCCGTTCATCATAACCTTCGTAGTGACCACAAATAAAGACTAAATGCTCGCTGGTCGCCAAATCGGCGGCCACACTTTGATCAAACTTTTTACCAGCCGGATCAAGTAAGATCACTCGTTTAGGACCAGGTTGCTTCTGTTCTAAGGCCTTCATTGCCGCAAAAATCGGCTGCGGCTTTAGCAGCATCCCTTCGCCGCCACCATAGGGATAATCGTCAACGGTGTGGTGTTTAACGTCATCAGAATAAGCACGAAAGTCAGTTACTTCGATATCCAATAAGTGGCGTTCCTGCGCTTTGCCGATGATCGATTGTTCCAATACACCGGTAAACATGCCTGGAAACAAGCTTAGCACATCAATCCGCATCGTCGATCAACCCTTCCGGTAAGTCCACTGTTGCTTGTTGTGTCGCTAGATCAACGTCTAAAACGACTTGCTTAAGGTAAGGTAGCAGCCAATCTTTTTTACCTGGCCGCGCCACCACCCAAACATCATTGGCGCCTGGACTAAGGATTTCCTTAACGGTACCTAAATCAGCGTTAGTGGCTTGATCAACGATCTTTAAGCCAATAATGTCGCGATAATAATAGCCTTCATCAGGTGCTAATTCCTGCCGATCATCACCGGCCACCAAAACGGTTTGCCCTTTTATCGGTTCGACTGCCGTTAAATCAGGCAATTCAACAAACGACAATAAATTGAAATTTTTATGCCGCCGATGGGTTTTGATCGTTAAGGCTTGTAGCTTACCTGCTGGTTGGATGTAAAGTTTACCACCTGGCTGAAACCGTTCAGCGGGAAAATCAGTCGTTGCCATTACCCGGACTTCGCCGCGAATGCCGTGAGTATTGACGATTTTACCGACTGTATAATATTTTTCGCTCATGCGTGATCCTTTCTATTTGAAGCGTGTTTAATTTTTTGGGGTTGGAAACGTGTTTATAAAGACAGCCTTTTCCGCTCAACTACGTTTAAAAAACGAGTCATTACATGACCCTTATTATTAAACTAGGTTGATACTCAAAGCCTAACCGTCTTTATAAACACTCTTCAAAAGAAAAACGCCACATAAAACATTACTGTCTTATTGAGGCGTTTAGCTGTTTTATTCAATAATGTTGAGCCGCACACGTTTGTTACCAGGTACTTTTACACTATAAACGATCGTTCTGATCGCCTGTGCCACTCGCCCTTGTTTACCAATGATGCGACCAATATCTTCATGGTTGACGCGTAGATCGTATTCGCGAAACCGCTCTGTGTCCCGCGTTGTGATCTCGATATCATCAGGATAGGTGACAAGTGGCTGAACAATCGTCATAATTAGTTCTTTCACATCTGTCATCGCTTAATCCTTATTTCTTAGCAAATTTTGCTTCGTGCAACTTTTGCATGATACCATGATTGGATAAAATATTCCGTACTGTATCAGAAGGTTGCGCACCTTTTTGTAACCAATCAAGGATTGTTTCTTCTTCTAATTTAACTTCGGCGGGATTAACTAATGGGTTATATGTGCCGACGGTTTCGATGAAA
Organism: Loigolactobacillus zhaoyuanensis; assembly: GCF_003946385.1. GTDB lineage: Bacteria > Bacillota > Bacilli > Lactobacillales > Lactobacillaceae > Loigolactobacillus > Loigolactobacillus zhaoyuanensis. The sequence continues at coordinate 40,790 of NZ_RHOE01000018.1, read as the reverse complement.
CGGCCATCACGAGGTGAACGTGAGTCTGCCACAACGATACGGTAGAATGGGCGCTTTTTAGAACCCATACGCTTTAAACGAATTTTAACTGCCATTTCTGCACCTCCTTAACTTATTCAACGCTAATAAATATACCAGTTATTTGGACTGTTGTAAAGGTTTTTTTCTTTACAGGCTTAAAATGCTATTATATCAGCTTTTACGCCCAATAAAAGTTCACTTACCACTAAATTTTAGCATTATTATTTTATCAAAATAACATCATAAATACCAATGTAAGCCAAGTAGCTGCATATTAGTCGCACTAAACTGCAGAACTTGCGATAATTAATTTAAGAACAAACCACACACGGAGAGGAGCCTAACTTATGGCAAGTAAACTAGATAAGCTAAAAGGCAAAGTAAAAGAAACAACCGGTAAAATCGTGGACAACGACGAACTGACCGCTAAAGGCCAAAAGCAACAGGATCAGGCCAAAGCCAAAGAAGCCGCAAAGCACCTGGCTGAAGATAAAACCCAAGACAAACGGGCAAAAATTCAAAAAGATGCCATTGATGACGCTAAAAAGTAAAGGAGTTGCCACTGGCAACTCCTTTTTATATTACTTACGGCGTTTGCGTGCTTGTTTAAGTCGTTTTTGTTTATCTTTCTTTTGCTTACGCACCATTGAGCCCATCGCCATTTTACCGAGTTTGCCGGACATGCCTTGACCAAACATTTGATCCATTCCGTCAAAGTTACCGTTGGACATCTTACTCATCATTTTACGCGATTCTTTAAATTGTTTGATCATCCGATTAACTTCTTGGATCGGCCGGCCAGCACCTGCTGCGATCCGGCGACGACGACTTGGATTCAATAAATCTGGATCAGTGCGTTCAGCTGGCGTCATTGAGGAAACGACCGCCTTCATGTGGCCCGTTTCTTTAGGCCCCATTTGAATTTGATCCAAACCAGGAACATTATTCATCCCCGGCATCATTTTCAAAATATCTTGGATCCCACCCATTTTTTGGACTTGATCCAATTGGTCGATAAAATCATTGAAGTCAAAGGTGTTCTCCTGCATTTTTTCGGCTAATTTATTGGCTTTTTCTTCGTCATAGTCAGTTTGAGCTTTTTCGATCAGCGTCAGCATGTCACCCATACCGAGAATTCGATCCGCCATCCGATCTGGATGGAACACATCTAAGTCAGTCAACTTTTCGCCTTGACCAGTGAATTTAATTGGCTTACCGGTAACGGCGCGAATTGAAAGTGCCGCCCCACCACGTGTATCGCCGTCTAATTTAGTTAAAACGACCCCCGTGATATCCAGTTGTTGATTGAAACTTTCAGCCACATTAACCGCATTTTGCCCCGTCATTGCGTCGACAGTCAGTAAAATTTCGCTAGGCTGTGCGAGTTCCTTAATATCAGCCAATTCCTGCATTAATTTCTCATCGATTTGTAAACGGCCGGCGGTATCAATGATCACGTAATCATTTTTATTTTCCACTGCTTGGGCTAATCCTTGGCGAACAATCTCGCGCGGATCAACATCGGTGCCTAATTCAAATACTGGCGCACCGACTTGTTGCGCCACAACTTGTAACTGCTCGATCGCCGCTGGCCGGTAAACATCGGCCGCGATAAATAAGGGCCGCGCTTGGTCATTTTCTTTCAAGCGATAAGCTAATTTGCCGGCGGTCGTCGTTTTACCAGCCCCTTGTAGCCCAACCATCATGATGATCGTCGGAATATGCGGTGACTTGTTGAGTGCCGTGGCTTCTTCGCCCATGACCTTGGTCAGTTCTTCATCAACGATTTTAACGATTTGTTGCGCTGGCGTTAAACTTTCCAGCACTTCTGAACCAATCGCCCGTTCACGCACTGTTTTAACAAAATCCTTAACTACGCCAAAGTTAACATCGGCTTCCAGCAACGCCAAACGAATTTCACGCATGGCTTCGCGAACATCAGTCTCCGAAATTTTACCTTTACGGCGTAATTTGCTCATTGCATTTTGTAAACGTTCAGTTAAACCCTCAAATGCCATTTATTTCACCCTCTAGTTTTTTTAGTGACCTAATTAGTCAGCTTCATCCTGCTCTAATTCATTGATCAACTGCATTAATTGCTGGTCCTGTGCGTAGTGTTGCTGCCCGTAAGCCAGTAAACGATCCGTTGCATTATTACGGACCTGAAAGTTTTGATAGAGCTGCAATTTTTGTTCATAATCTTCTAAAATTTTTTCTGTCCGTTTTATATTATCATAAACAGCCTGCCGACTAACATTGAATTCTTCAGCAATTTCCCCTAATGAATAATCATCGGCGTAATAAAGCTGCAGGTAATGATATTGTTTTTTAGTCAATAACGGCGCATAAAATTCAAATAACGAATTAACTCGATTATTTTTTTCGATTTCCATTTTAAACCTCAGTATTTCATTTTCTGCATACTTATTAAGCGTAACCTAAGCCGATTGTAAAATCAATTATCTTGAGACTGATTTTACTGTTATGTGTAAACATTAACAATTTTCACTGCTTTTTTAGCGATAATCTGCTAAAATAAAATTAATCGTACTACGTGGTTTTTTGGCCTCGTAGTAACGGCTTCAAAGGAGGTTATTTTAATGGTACCTGTTATTATTTATTGGGGCGCCGTTCTGGTATTAGCCATTTGGTTGATCTGGAACGTCGGTTTTTCACTCAAATATTTAGCTAATGGTGAGCGTGGTAATTTATGGGCGTTCATGTTGCTAAATATCTTTGCACTCATTGCTGGTTTATTAGTCGTTTGGGCTTATGGTGATAACGGCTTTATCAGTTGGGCCTTAGGTTCAGCTTCCAGTAAAGTCCCACAAACTGGTTGGCTCGGTATTAACAATTGGATCAACGTCGTTTTGATCGTTGTTCAATTCTTCCTTGGCCGTGTTCGCGCGCCAGAAGCAGCAAAATAGTAAGTAAAAAGATCGTGCCTGCGCACGATCTTTTTTTAATCGGTTTTTTCTGCCGTATCTTCCGGTTGGATCAAATCTTTGAACAAACCGTAAACAAACGCATTGGCGTCAAATGGTTGCAAGTCATCGATCTGTTCACCTAAGCCAACTAATTTAACTGGCACATCCAACTCGCTGCGGATCGCCAGCACGATCCCACCTTTAGCCGTACCGTCTAATTTCGTTAGCACGATCCCCGTTACATCAGTGGTTTCTTTAAACTGTTTAGCTTGGATCAACGCATTTTGGCCAGTGGTCGAATCCAGCACCAACAACACCTCTTGCGGCGCATCAGGAATCTCCCGGGTAATGACCCGCTTGATTTTCTCTAATTCATTCATTAAATTAACTTTATTCTGCAAACGGCCAGCCGTATCAACTAATAGCACGTCATCATGGTCACGCTTGGCCTTTTGTACCGCATCATAAACTACTGCTGCGGGATCACTTTGCGCTTTACCAGCCACAACTGGCACGTCAGCGCGCTCGCCCCAAACTTTCAATTGCTCGATCGCCCCAGCACGGAAAGTATCAGCGGCCGCCAGCACAACTTTTTTGCCTTCTTCTTTGTACTGATGCGCCAGCTTGCCGACCGTGGTGGTTTTACCCACACCGTTAACGCCGACAAATAGGATCACCGTTGGGCCGTCAGTGGCAAAATTAATCGTGTTATCCTCGTCAACGCCTTCAGCTTCGTAAATATTGACCAATTTTTCGACAATGGTCTGCGCCACTTCTTGCTGACTTTTTGCGTTCCGTAATTTAACTTCATCACGTAACTCATCGCTGATCTTGACCGCCATTTCATAGCCGACGTCGGCGCCGATCAAAGTCTCTTCCAGATCATCAAAGAAATCTTCATCCACCGTCCGGAAATTGGCAAATAATGCGTTCAACCGATCGCCAAATGTTTTGCGGCTTTTTTCTAAGCCTTTATCATACTTTTCTTCAGCAGCCGTTTCCTCTGGCTTAGCGCCACCAAATGCCTGCTTAATCTTATCAAATAAACCCATAGTCGCACTCCTCACTCAACAAATTCGGTTTTATAAATTGAAATAGTCTTGTAAAAAACGAGCCACACCATCTTGATCATTATTCACGGTCGTTATCCGTTCAGCGGCGGCCTTGATTTCTGGCACACCGTTGCTCATTGCTACGCCGACTCCGGCTGCTTGCAGCATCGACAGATCATTGAGTTGATCGCCAAACGCCATCAAATTCGCCCGCTGCCAGCCAAAACGCTGTAGCAACACATCTAGCGCAGTCGCCTTAGTTACCGTTGTGGGACTAAATTCCAACAAATTAGTGCGCGATGAAGCGACGTTAAAGGTCGTCGCTAATTGCGCCGGTAACTGTAGTTGGCCTTGCACTAACCGCTCATGGTCAGCGGCAACGACTGCCTTACTATAGTTTAAATCATTCGGTAAGCTAGTGAAAGTCTGGGGGATAAATTTTAAATTCGGATTCATTTGCTGATAGAGTGATGGTGCTAATTCAGTCAGTGGATAGACTTGTTCAAAGTCCAAAACATCCAGCGGCCAATTGACTTGCTGAGCAAACGCCACCAATGGCGTTAAGCTCTGTTTCGTCAAACTGTGCTGCGCCAAAATTTTTTTCGTCGCCACCTGTTGAACCAATGCGCCGTTAAAAGTCACCACGTAATTATTGACACCGGTGAGTTCTAATAGCGCCAGATAACGCCAGATTGCGTTGATCGGCCGGCCAGTACACAACACTAATTGTACATCCCGCGCCGCCAACTGCTGCAAAATCGTTATCGTTGCTGGTGCTAGTTCCTTGGCATCATTTAACAGTGTCCCATCCAGATCAAAAGCAATCATATGAATACTCATGCGTGCGCCTCCTGCTTATCCGTTGCTAATTCCACTGATACCATGTGCGAAACGCCTGATTCTTGCATTGCGACGCCAAACAACACATCCATCGCCATCATTGTCCCTTTGCGGTGCGTGATCACAACGAATTGCGTCTGTTGGTCGTAACGCTGCAAAAAGCGACCAAAGCGCTCGACATTAGCTTCATCCAATGCAGCTTCAACTTCATCTAAAATACATAACGGAACTGGCCGCACGTTAATGATTGCAAACAACAACGTAATCGCGGTCAGCGCCCGTTCACCACCAGATAATAAACTTAATTGTTGTAACTTTTTGCCTGGTGGCTGCGCGGTAATTTCAATGCCAGTGGTCAGTAGGTCAGCGGGGTTGGTTAAACTCAAGCTGGCTTGACCACCGCCAAACATTTGTGGGAAAATTTCTGCAAATGCTTTGGCCGTTGCGTCAAAGGTCGCTTTAAAGCGCAGGCTGACTTCCTGATCCATTTCCGTCATGGTGGTCGTCAATTGCTCACGGGCACTTAATAAGTCGCCTCGCTGCGCTAACAGGAACTCATAGCGTTGGCTGACACGCTCGTACTCGGCAATGGCGCCTAAATTGACCTCGCCTAGATCAGCTAACCCTAATTTAAGTAATTTTTGTTGCTGCTGCAATTTCGCTTGATCAGTGGTCAATGCTGCTACTTTTGCCGCCTCAAAACTCAAACTATAATCACTTTCCAACTGTGCCAAAGCTTGATTCAAACTTTCGTTCAGATTAGTTAGCGTAGTTTCGATTCGTTGTTGCGCGGCAGTTTGTTGTTGATAACCAGTTTGCGCATGCGCCAGTTGCTGCTCCTGCTGTTGCAAAGTAGCGGACAATTGCTCACGGGCAGCTTTGACCGACTTGATCTCAGCATCAATTTGCTTTAATTGCTTGGCCGCTCGTACTAAATCAGCCGCGTTGCTGGCGTGATCTTGCGTTTGCAAACTCAATTGTTGGGTCAATTGAGCGGCTTGCTGCTGATCACGGACAATTGCTGCCTGCAAGGTGCTTTGCTGTTCAACATGCTGTCGATTAGTCTGTTGGCGCTGCTTTTGTTTTTCCTGAGCCACAGCTAAATCAGTTTGCGCTTGTTGCCGCTGAGTGGCCGTAGCAGCCTGATTAGATTGCCAACTAGCCAACTGTGCCTGTTTAGCGGCTAGATCAGCCTGGATTTGTTTAATGGCCGCATCGATTTGTTTGGTTTGCTGCTGATTGGCCGTTTGTTTTTGTTGATGCTCAGCAACGGCATCCGATTGTTGTTGATTATCGAAATTAGCGGCGGTTTGTTCCCGATCTAATTGGGTTTGCTGCCGGGCTAAATCCTTTAAAACAGCCTGATTCTCTAATTCTTGTTGGGTCAGCTTTTTTAATTGTTGCTCAGCCGCCGTCGATTGTTGCGTCGCATCATCGATTTGCTGCTTTAGCGTCTGTAACGCTTGTTCCTTAGTCGCTAATTGTGCCTTCATTTTAGCCAATTGCGCCACTAGATCGCGTTGTTCTTGTTCGCGCACCAGCAAGCCATTTTGCTTGGTTTTACCGCCACCAGTCATTGCGCCCCCTGGATTAAGGATGTCGCCTTCCAAGGTCACAATGCGGACACGATGCTGCAAAATAGCCGCTAACTTGATCGCCGCTGCTAAATCAGTGGCGATAACGATGCGGCCGAGTAAATGGCGCATCACGTTAGCGTGGGCCGGCGCGAATTGAACAAGATCAGCGGCGACGCCAATAAAGCCAGGTTGGTCGGCTAGTTGCTGCTGTTGCATACTGCTTAGTTGTTGCGGCTGCATCACTGCCAATGGTAAAAAGGTGGCGCGGCCTAGATGCTGCTGTTTCAAATAGGCGATACTACGCTTACCCGCCGCTTCATCAGCCACGACCACGGCTTGTAATTGATTGCCTAAAATGGCCTCCAGTGCCTGATTGTATTTTGGCGGCACAGTCAGTAATTCCGCAACGGCACCGACCACGCCAGCTAGTTGGCCCTTGTGCTTGAGAATGCTACGCACACCAGCATAAAAGCCGCTGTAATCGTCCTTCATCTCCGCCAAACTAGCCTGCTTAGCTTCACCTTTTTGCATGATTGCTAATGCTTGGTACCACTGCTGCTGTTGCTGATCATATTGCTGCTGATTTTGTTGCAATTGCGTTTGTAATTTTTGTTGTTGTTGCTGAATTTGTTGCTGCGCTTGATCCAGCTTAGTCGCTGTTGCTTGCGCAGTCGTTCGTTGTTCAGCTAGCTCAGTTATCCGTTGCTTTAGTGCCGCGGCAGCAGCCTGCTGCTTTTGATCTTGTACCTGAGTTTGTTTTTGTTCGCGCTCTAAATAAACGGCCTCATTGTGCAACGTCGTTTGTTGTTGCAGCTGATCAATATATTGTTGGCGTAAGTCTTCCACAGCGCGTTTGATTGTTGCCTCATCGACTTGTTGTGCCTGGGTATAGTTTTTAACCAGCTGCTGTTTTTGCTGTAGATCTGTATCCGCCTGTTGTAGCGCCGTTTTTTCTGTGGCGATCACTTGCTGTAACTCATTTAATTGCTGTTGCTGTTTTTTTAGTTCTGCGGTGAGTTCGGCCAACTTATCTTGTGCCACCTGCCGCCGTTCACCAGCTAATTCAGCTTGGCCGGATAGTTCAGCTTGCTGCTTGGTGATCCGCAGCTGATCTTGCTGCAACGTATCCAGCCGCTGCGTGTTTTTTTGCTGCTGGGCTTTCTGCGCCGTGACTTTAGCTTGAAATTCAGTTTGATTGCGTTGGGCCAACACCACATTTTCTTGTGCAGTTTTTAAAGCTTGTTGCTGGGTCTGTTTTGTTGCCACTTTAGACTCGATCTGTCGCACTAATAATGTTTTGGTGATTTCATCTAACTGTTTCTTTTGCTGTAAGTAATCTTTAGCTAAGCTACTTTGTTCCTTTAACGGCTCAACCTGTTGCGCTAATTCAGCGATAATATCGGAAACACGGTGCAGATTATCGGCGGTGGCCAGTAACTGACTGTCAGCTTCTTTTTTACGTTGTTTATATTTGACGACACCGGCAGCTTCTTCAATTATACCGCGGCGATCCTCCGGTTTACTGTTAAAGATCGCGGCAATTTTTCCCTGTGAAATAATGGAAAAGGATTCTCGCCCAAGGCCAGAATCCATAAATAAATTAACGATATCCTTTAAGCGACAACTTTTTTGATTCAAATAAAAAGCCGAAGTCCCATCACGATACAAAACTCGCGTGACGCTGATCTGATCATAATCTGACTTCAACTGATGATCTTGATTATCAAATTCTAAAGTCACTTCGGCGCGGTTTAGTGGCTTACGCTCACTAGAGCCGGCAAAAATAATATCCGGCATTTTTCCGCCACGAAGGCTTTTAGCCGACTGTTCGCCTAAGGCCCAACGAATGGCCTCGGTAATATTACTTTTCCCGCTACCATTAGGGCCAACGATACCCGTAATCCCGTGATCAAATTTGATCACAGTTTTATCGGCGAAGGATTTGAAACCATTGATTTCTAATGTTTTAAGCTCCACACTGTTAGCTCCTTTTCGTTGATTATGTTATTTTGCTGAAGCAAAATAATTATTCTCAAGACGGATGTCTTTGCTATGCTTTAACTTGGCGAATTTTGCCTTAGTTAAATAGACAACGCCCGTAACCTCTAGCTTATTAGTGTTCTTAGCTAATAAGCTAACATTATTGTGAAGCAGTGCTCGCTACGTTGCAAAGTGCGCAACTAGTCGCACAGGCTCCTTTTCGTTGTTAAGGTTATTTTTGCTGCAGTTTACGCAATGCGACTTCCGCGGCAACTTGCTCGGCGGCTTTTTTCGTGTGGCCAGTCCCTTGACCTAATACTTGATCATGGGCCACCACTTCAACTGTAAACTGGGCATCATTGGCTGGGCCAGCTTCTGCAATTAAGCGATACGTGATCTCGACTTCACCATCTTTTTGCAAAAATTCTTGCAAGTTGGTTTTGTGATCCATCACGTATGAAAAGTCGCCGCGCTCAACTTTAGGAAAAACAACTTGGGCGACAAAACGCTGAACTGCAGCCTTGCCTTGATCTAAATACAACGAGCCAACAAAGCTTTCAAAAATATCACATAATAGCGAATTCCGATCACGGGCACCGTTTTTTTCTTCACCCTTACCAAGTTTGATGTAACGATCAAAGTGGCATTCACGAGCAAAAGCACTAAAACTATCCTCACAGACAATTGCCGCGCGTAACCGGGTCAATTTACCTTCAGGATAATTGGGGTACTTTTTATATAGATATTCGGAAACGGTCAATTCCATTACCGCATCACCGAGAAATTCGATTCGCTGGTAATCCTGCAGCTTTAGATTGGGATGCTCATTAACGTATGACGATTGCGTAAACGCCTCTGATAACAGATCAACGTTTTGGTAGACAATGCCAAATTTGGCACGTAACTCATTTAAAAATTCTTGCTCCACAACGGGGCTCCTTTCAAATTCACAATACAAAAACAGTAAGCAGTCTGGGTTTACGAACACGCGCTCAACTAATAACCGACTCGGTTGGATCTGGAAGTTATCGCTAGCTTAATTTTCACAATTGCGCCAACGTAAATACTTTCCAGGCCATCCCAGTCCCATTTAACACACCTGCGTATTATACAGGTTTTCATCATAAAAGACTAGCACCTGTCACGGCGAAATAAAGGCACATTACGGGTAAAAAAATAGATCAGCGCTATTCAACGGAATAACGCCGATCCATGATCTACTTATTGATGATTTTTAACGTAGTTCACAGCGTCGCCCACTGTGGCTAACTTTTCTGCATCTTCATCCGAAATCTCAGCACCAAATGTATCTTCTAGTTCTAAGATAAATTCGACAATGTCAATTGAGTCAGCGTTTAAATCTTTCTTAAAATCAAGCGTCATGCTGACCTTATCAGCTGATACCTCAAAGCGCTCCTCGATCAATTGCGCGATTTTATCGTAGATCTCCTGCTCAGACATCTAATCCCCCCTTGCTTGGTCGTGGTGACGACCAATAATTTTGCGCCGGACAAATCAAATTCGTCGCTGCTTATTTATTAATACACTTCAAATGTAGATTGCTGGTAGGCTGAATTTAGGCAGCGCTAAAACCGCGCCGCAGCCCTTTTCTGTACTAGTAATCACTTTTAAGGTTCAAATAGTAGTGTAATGGTTTTGTTCGTCGTTGTCTAGCCCAATTTAGTCGTTTTTTTCTGGCCGCTTAGCTAACTCGTTACGACTAAAATAATCAACTACATCTGCGACCACATTTTTTTCAAGCATATCATGAATTTGGCTGATCGTGTAATAGACGGCTTCCGGACTGGCGGTACCGTGCGTTTTCACCACTGGTGCCTTTAAACCGAGCAAAACCGCGCCACCATAGCGTGAATATTCAAATTTATCACGTAGCGAGCCTAAGCTGCCTTTAAGCAGCGCACCACCAAGTTTAGCCTTAATGCCGCCTTCCATGATCGTTTCTTTCAACAAATGCAGAATCGTCATTGAAGTGCCTTCAATGGTTTTTAACGCAGCGTTACCCGTGAAACCATCGGTAATGATCACGTCCGCTCGCCCATTCAACAGCTCGCGGGCCTCAATATTGCCAATAAAATTGAAATCTTTTTCAGCAGCGATCAATTGATAGGCTGCCTTATGCGTCAAATCCCCTTTGTCCGCTTCGGTACCATTATTCAATAAAGCTAGGCGTGGCCGTTCGATGCCGCGCATATTCTTGGCGTAGTAATTACCTAAAACAGCAAATTGATACAAGTTTTCTGGCTTGCTATCGGCATTGGCGCCAATATCCAAAATGTTAAACTGCCCGCCAGTGCGGAAGTCAGGCATTGTTGGCATTAAACCTGGTCGATCAATACCCTTGATACGGCCAATGATAAATAGGCCAGCCGCCAACAGCGCGCCCGTACTACCGGCAGAAAAAATTGCATCAGCTTCACCGGCTTTGACCGCTTGCGCAGCCACCACCATTGAGGCATCTTTTTTACGGCGGACAGCACGCACTGGTTCTTCGTCAGCCAGAATTTCTTCACTGGTTGCCACTACCGTTATCCGCTGTTCGTTTTTGAGTTCAGCCCGAACTTTGGCTTCATCGCCATAGAGCAAAAATTCAATGTCGGGAAATTGGTCGCGCGCTCGTTCAACACCAGCGACGATCGTAGTTGGGCCATTGTCGCCGCCCATGGCATCTACTGCAATTTTCATGACTTATTCCTCCGTTTTCTCGCTTAATCTAAATTCTGATAGTTTTGCTCCTGCGCGTCTAAATAGGCGGCTAGCACTTTATTCGCCGGCTGTTGCTGCCAATCTGCAGTCATGACCAACGTTTGTGCTTCAATTTGTGCAGCTTCTAACGCCCGGTAATCGGCCACTGGATCGGCCACCTTAAATTCAGGCATCCCCGATTGCTTTTCGCCGAGCACATCGCCAGGTCCGCGCAACTCGAGATCTTTCTGCGACACCTGGAAACCGTCATTGGTCGCCACCATCGTTTCCATCCGCTCGATCCCATTTTGATTTTTAGGATCAGCCACCAATATACAAAATGATGCGGCCTGACCACGACCAATACGACCACGCAACTGATGTAACTGCGACAAACCAAAACGATCCGCATCAAAGATCAACATCGCCGTCGCATTCGGCACATCGACACCAACTTCGATCACTGTCGTCGCCACCAAAACTTGAAATTGGTTCGCTTTAAACGCCTGCATCACTTGATCTTTTTCATCGTTCTTCAATTGACCATGCAGTAATCCGACTTGGTAGGTCGGCGCAAAAGCAGCTTGCATTTTTGTGAAAACGGCCTGGGCATTTTTTAGATCCATACTTTCAGATTCCTCGATCAACGGCGTCACAATATACGCCTGGCTGCCTTTAGCCAGTTCCGTTTCGATAAAACTTAGCGCATTCGCCACTTGATTGCTGCGAACCCAGCTGGTTTTGATCGGGATCCGCCCGGCTGGTAACTCATCAATGGTCGATACATCCATTTCACCAAACGCCGTGATCGCCAAAGTCCGTGGAATTGGCGTCGCGGTCATCGCTAAAATATCTGGCCGATAACCCTTTTGCCGCAGCACCCGGCGCTGGTTCACGCCAAAACGGTGCTGTTCGTCGGTGATGGCTAACCCTAGCTTGGCAAAGTCGACGCCCGTTTGGATCAACGCGTGGGTCCCGATGATCATATCGATTTTTCCAGCGGCCAAATCGCTAAGGATCGCTTGGCGCGCTTTGCCTTTGATCGACCCAGTTAATAATGCCACCTGGACATCAAAATCAGCAAATAATTGTTGTAGGTTTTTATAATGCTGCTCGGCTAATATTTCGGTAGGCGCCATCAAAGCAGTTTGATAACCCGCCGTGATCGCCGCGTACATGACCAGCGCCGCGACGATCGTTTTACCACTACCAACGTCACCTTGCAAAAGCCGATTCATGTGCTGCGGGCTTTTTAGATCGCGACAAATTTCGTTGACCACCCGTTTTTGAGCTTTGGTCAATTCAAACGGTAAAGTCTGAATGAAGGCGCGCAATTTTTGATTATCATAATGTATAGCCAAACCTTGTTCTGGCGCCTGCTCACGCTTTTTCAACAGTTGGATCGCCATTTGGAATAAGAAAAATTCTTCAAAAATCGCGGTCCGCCGTGCAGCGTCAGCCTCAGCTTGCGTTTTGGGAAAATGCATCCCGTGGATCACTTGCTGTTCTGTGACCAGCCGATACTTGGTGATCAAAGCTGGCGGTAGCACGTCGACGATCAAATCAGCGTAATCATCATAAGCCGCGCGAATTAATTTAACTAAGGTCGTCTGATGAATACTTTTGGAAACACTATAGATCGAAGCAAACTCAGGACTGACATCGTTTTTGATCGCTAAGACTTTCATGCCGGTCATGCTTTTGCGCTTAGCATCCCATTTGCCATAAACGGCAACTTCAGCGCCGGTGTCAAATTTATCCTTAAGCCATGGTTGATTGAAAAAAGTCACCACAATTGCGGCGTGGTCGATCAATAAGCGCACGTTGAGCCGATTTTTGCCGCGGCCAAAGCGACTCACAACTGGCGGCGCCACCACGATCCCTTTTAAGGTCACTTTTTCTTGATCGATCACTTCATCAAGCGCTTTGACCTTTAAATCGTCGTAGCGAAACGGGAAATAATGCAATAGATCATTGATCGTTTCAATTTTCAGCTCATGCAACGCTTGTAATTTTTTGGGACCGACGCCGGGCAGCACTGCCACTGAATCAAGTAAACTTTTACTGGTCATTTCCCTACACCACCTTTATGCCACACAATAAACAAACAAGCTGCGGCACTTACCCCAGCTTGTTACTAAATAAATTACTCAACAGAAACTAAATAAGGATAAACTGGCTGGCCGCCATCATGTAATTCAACTTCAAGCTCGTCATCCGCAGCCATTACTGCATCGGCAATCGTTTGCGCTTCCTGCCGAGTGCCGCCTTCACCGATCAAAATCGTGACGATCTCACTGTCTTCATTCAGCATCGCTTTGATCATATTGATCGTGGCTTGTGCCCGTGTAGTGTCAGTCACCTTGATTTTACCGTCAATGATCCCCATATAGTCATCGCGCTTGATCGCCAAGCCATCAATGGTCGTGTCGCGAATCGATTGCGTGACTTGCCCACTGACTACATCGTTCAAGCCAGCCGTCATTTGTTCCTGATTATCCGTTAAGGAGTTGTCCGGGTTAAATGACAATAGCGCCGTCATCCCTTGCGAAATCGTCTTACTAGGCACAATTTCGACTGGAATATCCGCAACTTTGGCTGCTTCCTGCGCCGCTAAAATAATGTTGCCGTTATTCGGTAAAATAATCGCTTTTTTAGCGTTAGCCGCCGTAATGGCATCAACAATGTCTTGCGTGCTTGGATTCATCGTTTGACCACCATTTAAGATCGTGGTTGCGCCTAGACTCTTGAATAGCGTGCCGACACCTTTACCAGAAGCAATCGCGATGATGCCGTAATCAACTGGTTCCTGATTTTCAGCATTTTCCGCTTCGTTGGCTTGGTCCTGTTCTAAAATAGTTTCGTGCTGCAAACGCATGTTATCAATTTTAATTTTCAACATGGAGCCGTATTGACGGCCGTAAGCTAAAACGGTACCTGGATGTTCTGTATGCACATGGACTTTAACAACTTCATCGTCGTTAACCACTAATAGTGAATCGCCGATCCCATCTAAATGGTTACGGAACGCTTCATAATCAAAAGTCGCCGTCGCACCAGCTTCGCCTAAGCCGACCATCATTTCTGTACAGTAACCGAAAGTAATATCCTCGGTGGCTAACTGACTCTGAACGCTTTGGTGATGCATCGCATTAACCATTTCGTCCATTTCTGAATCATCAGGTTGGTAAGTATCATCCGCGACCACGTCACCGGATAAGCCTTCTAAAAAGCCTTCATAAATGAAAACTAAGCCTTGACCACCCGAATCAACAACGCCGACTTCTTTTAAAACAGGTAATAGATCAGGCGTTTTCGCCAGCGCTTTTTTAGCGGCGGTCACCACTGCCTGCAAAATAACTACCGCATCAGTGGTTTCCTTACTTTGCTTATTAGCTGCCCGCGCTGCTTCACGTGCCACCGTCAAAATAGTTCCCTCAACGGGCTTCATCACTGCCTTATAGGCCGTCTCGACGCCGCTCATCAATGCTGCCGTCAAATCTTGAGCGGTCAGTACCTCTTTACCGGCAACGCTACTAGCAAAGCCGCGGAAAACTTGCGATGTGATCACGCCAGAATTACCGCGGGCACCCATTAATAGTCCTTTGGCCAATGACTGTGCCAATTCACCAACGGATTTAGCGTTGGATTCATTCACTGCCTTGGCACCACTACCAAAAGATAGACTCATATTTGTTCCCGTGTCACCATCGGGCACTGGGAAAACATTCAATGAATTAACAAACTCGGCGTTTTTAGTCAGCCGGTGGGCGCCGATCCGCACCATATCTTGAAATTTCGCTGCCGTTATTTCTGTTACTTCCAAAACTGATCCTCCTCTACTTCACGAACAGGGTTTATTAATTAACTTAGAACCGTTAATTAATTTCTATGTTGCGGGCGATGTCCATTCTTGTGGCAAAAACCGTGCCGCAAGAAGCATGGCTCTACTTCACGAACAAGGGTTTATTAATTAACTTAGAACCGTTAATTAATTTTTATGTTGCGGGCGATGTCCATTCAACTATAGCGAAGACCGCTAAGTTGAAACATGGCTCTACTTCACGAACAAGGGTTATTCATTCTCTTAAGTTGGCCTATATTCGTAGTCACCTGATAGCGTGCAAAAAAAGGCACTTCGCTGCTGGAACCTAGCCTAACTAGATAGAAGCATCTGCCCTTTTTAGTCCATTTTTGCGTCTAATTTTAGTTAAATTATATTTTTAATTGTGTACTTGAATCCATTTAGTTGCCTAGTTTAGTCGGCTAACACGCGGACACCTTGAACTAAGACGTTGACCGAATTAGCCGTGACGCCTAGCATGGTCTCCAAATTGTACTTCACTTTAGCTTGGACGTTGCGGCAAACCTCAGAGATCTTAGTGCCGTAACCAACAATAATATAAACATCGATGGCGACACCGTTATCTTCTTGGCGCACAACGACGCCACGTGCGTAATTTTCTTTGCGTAAAATATCGTTTAAGTTATCGCGTATTTGATTTTTGCTTGCCATTCCGATAATGCCATAAACATCCGTTGCCGCGCCACCGACAACTGTAGCAATTACCGCGTTAGCAATATCGATCGTACCGTATTGGGTTTTAATGTGCACAGCCATTAAAAGAACCTCCTCATTTTTACTCTGGGCATGTGTGCCGACTGGCATTCAAATCAAATCAGCACCACGTCATTAAAAAAACTTCTACACGCCATTCTATCATAGCCGGAAACCATTGAAAAGTTATCCTCGGCCTGTCCTTATTATTTTACCATTAAATTGCGTATTTATTGCATCACTACCACCTTTGCTTTTATGCTAAAAGTAAACGGAGGTACTCTTATGACTACTATCACATTGATCGTCGGTAGTAAAAAGTATCAAGCAACCGCCGACTACACGGCCACAGAAAACGTGACTCACTATCCCTTTACCACTGCAGCCTTCATTCCGACGCCGCTAAGTTTAGCGGCTAAGCCGTATCGTCGCCTAATGGCTTACTTGCTGGGTCAACCACAGATCGAAGCCAAGCTGCGCCATTTAGAACGAAATTTCACACCGCGGCAATTATTACGCCACTTTAAACAGCATAATATTTATTTTGCTTTAGCTCGTGAAACTGTTGAATTACACGACTTCATTGCCCAACACCCGAATGATCAAATCAAGTTACTTTTATTGGGCAAAAAAGCTTGGCGCTGTGCGGCCGAATTTGCCCAGCAGCCGCAATTAGAGATCCTCCAGTTTCCTGATCCCGGCAAAAAAGATAGTTTCTGGCGCAGTTTAGATTGTCGTGCTGATTCTGAGCTTACTTCGACCATTACCATGCAGAAATTAGTTCAGCCAAAGATCCGCCTATAAGCGTTGTTAATTTTGTGCTGACGGTCAATTTAGAACTTGATTTATGACATTTAAATCATAAATTAGCCGCAACTGGCCCAATTATTTACTTGCTGTCAAGCAAATTTACTTGAAAGAAAAGTATTGCAATCGCGGGCTCATTATGATAAATTATATCAGGTAAGTATTAACGAGCAGCATGTAAAAATGCTTAAGGGAGGACTAGAACATGGCTAAAGATTTCATTACCGGCAAAGGGACAACCTTCGGTAACAAGCGTTCACACGCGTTAAACCATAGCCGTCGTAGCTGGAAAGCAAACTTGCAAAAAGTGCGCATCCTAGTTGATGGCAAACCAAAACGTGTATGGATCTCTGCACGGACATTAAAATCCGGTAAGGTTACGCGCGTTTAATTAAATTAGACGATAAGAAAAGAGCTTAGGCGATCGCCTAGGCTCTTTTTGTTTTAGTCATGACTTTGAACCACTGCGACTACCCCAGTTCGAAAACTAAAGGTGGCACTTTTTTTAGTAAATTGATTACTGGCAAACATAATTGGCTGCGAAAAATCTGCATCCCTTAATTGATACTTCGTGTCATAAAGCGTCAAGCCAGTGACCGCAGTCATTGGTGCAAACGCCAAATAATGCTGGCCGCTTTCCTGGGTGATCGTATGGACCCCTGGTAAAAACAGCCGGAAACTATTTTGCCGATCAAGTAGCCGCACGCGCTGACAATCAGCCAGAAAACGCGGTTGCAATAACATGAATAAATTGTCTAATAAATGATCTAAACGGCCGCCAGTCGCACCATATAACGTCACGCGGGTAGCTTTTAATTCGTTCAACGCGATCGCTAACGCAAGCTCCGTGTCGGTCTCATCCTTGTCGGCAACCGCATAACGAATATCAGTGACTTGGTTTTGCAACAACGTTAATTCCGCTGGCGCCAATGAGTCAAAATCGCCCACAGCAATTTGTGGCGTGATGCCTAATTTTAATAAACGCAATGCACCACGATCTGCCGCCAACCAATGAGCGGCTTTTTTTTGTGGTAAGTCTGCCGGCCATGATGCGGGCGGCCCACCAGCTAATAAATTAAACTCAGTCATTGCTAGCGGCGATATTGCGTAAAGTCTGAATTTGTTGCGCTGGATCAGCTGCACCATAAACGTATGAACCCGCAACAAAGACATCTGTCCCTGCGTCAGAACAAGCCTTTACCGTCTCATTGCTGATCCCACCATCGACTTCGATTTCAAACTGATAGTCGTTGGTTTGGCGTAATTGGTCTAGGCGCTTAACCTTGCTTAACATAGCTGGCAAAAATTCTTGACCACCAAAACCAGGATTGACCGTCATCACTAACACTTGGTCGACTAACGGCAAAACATTTTTGATCATTTCTAATGGTGTCCCCGGATTGACCACTACGCCAGCTTTAACGCCTGCTGCCTTGACCATTTGCAAAGCACGGTAGATGTGCGGTGTACTTTCAACGTGCAACGTTAAAATATCCGCGCCGGCTTTGGCAAAATCAGCCACAAAACGTTCAGGTGCTTCGATCATCAAATGACAATCCAGCACTAATTTAGTTACTGGCCGCAATGCTGCCACCATGCTGGGGCCAAAAGTAATATTCGGTACAAACTGCCCATCCATGATATCAACGTGTAAATAATCCGCGCCACCGTTCTCGACGACTTGGACATCATGGGCCAAGTTAGCAAAGTCCGCATTTAAAATTGAAGGTGCAATTTTCATTATTTTTTGCCTCGCTTTCCGTTATATTTAGGTTTTTCCGCTTTTTTCTCGCTGCGAAATTGTAAATAGTTTTCGTAGCGACTAGCCATGATCTGACCAGCTTCGACTTGCTGTTTGACCGCACATCCAGGTTCTTGATCATGCTGACAAGCCCGAAAGCGACAATCCACTGCTGCCGCCACAAACTCAGGAAATAATTGCGGTAATTCAGTTAACTCGAATTCACTTAAGTTTAGCGAAGAAAAGCCAGGCGTATCTGCCACTAAGCCGCCAAATAACGGCAATAATTCAACGTGGCGCGTCGTGTGTTTACCTCGACTCAGACTTTCTGATACAGCGGCCGTTTTTAACTGTAATTCCGGATCGATATGATTCAGTAAAGTTGATTTACCGGCACCAGATTGGCCCATAAAGACAGTCAATTGATCAGCAAAATGAGTCGTCAGTTGTTGGACTTGTGCAGAAGCAAAAGGATCAGCTCCGAAAAACACCGGATAACCGAGCCCTTCATAGTAAGCCACAATTGGCGCCAAAGCTTCGCGCGCAGCGGCGGTCAATAAATCACCTTTAGTGAAATAAATCAACGGCCGAATATTTTTCTGTTCCAAAGTCATCAAAAAACGATCCAACAAATTACTGGAAAAATTAGGCTTAACGCAAGACGTCACCACGACTGCCTGATCAACATTGACCACTTGTGGCCGCACCAAAGCATTTTTACGCGGTAATAGCTCTAAAACGTAGCCTTCCGCTTGATTGGTGCTTTCAAATTCAACGTAATCGCCAACCAACGGCGTTAAGTTGCGTTTACGGAAATTACCACGACCACGCGTTTGAAACGTTTGCTGATCTGAATAAACATAATAAAAGCCACTTAGCGCTTTACGGATCTGTCCTTGTGCCAAACTTTCGCCTCCAAATCTTATTGACTAAACTAAATGCTGCGCCATCAATCTGGCGCGCCATCCGCTTGACTCCCCCGGGAAAGTACGACCGTTATTTTAGCATCCCGGGCAACGGCAGTGCCAGCGGCTGGTGATTGCGACATCACCGCACCCGCTTGTACCGCAGATGAATAATCATATTTCGTATTCAAAGTGAACCCCATGCTGCCGGCATATTGCTGCACACTGGCCTGTGACCAATTTGTCATGTCGAGCAAACTAAACCCACTGGCACCGACGCTGACGGTCAATGTGATCCGCTTACCTTTTGGAATCACGCGGGTGCCGGCATCTAAGCTTTGTTGAACGATCCGCCCGTTAGCATAACTCCGCGAAATGATCGTTGTGCGCTTAACTTTAAAGCCGGCTTTTTTTAGTTGGGCCGCCACCGTTGCATAGCTACGCTCGGTATAATCTTTGACAACATATTCTTGTTTGCCGGTGCTGATCTGCATTTTAACCACAGAACGGTGCTTCGCTTTTTTGCTTTTCGCCGGTGTCGTTTGGATCACGCGGCCAGCTTGAACTTGATCACTACTTTTTTTAGTGGTCGCGCCAACCTTAAATTGCGCCGCAATCAAAGTCGATTCAGCTTTACTTTGGGTCATGCCGGTCACATTAGGAACTGCAACGGGCCGCAACTGGTTAACCACGAAATAGCCACCAATAATGATCAGTGCTGCGACTAATAAACCGGCGATCATGATCCAAGGGTGGGGCCGTTTTTGTTTCTGCGCTTGTAAATTTTTATCAGACGGTGGCGTCGTTGCTGCAGATGTTGGTGCAGCCGCAGTGCTGGTAGCTGCCGACGTTGGTGCCGCTGAACTCGTATTAAACTGTTCTGGATCAATGCGCGGCAATATTTTAGTTTCTTCATTATTGACTTGGGAAACAAACTTAGGTTCACCGACCCGTAACGGCGATAGCGTTGTTTTTAGATCCGCAGTCATTGCCGCAACTGATTCATAACGTTCACTTGGTTCTTTAGCCGTTGCCCGCAGCACAACATTTTCCAATGCTTGCGGGATACCGGCATCAATTTTGCGCACCGAAGGGATTTCATTTTGAAAGTGTTTTAAGGCAATACTCACTGCCGTTTCGCCTTCAAACGGCACCTTACCAGTCAGCATTTCGTACAAAATGATCCCCAACGAATAGATATCGGACTGTTTCGTAGCAATACTACCGCGCGCTTGCTCCGGCGACAAATAATGCACCGAGCCCAGCATTGAATTCGTTTGCGTGATCGAATTTTCTGATAGCGCCACTGCGATCCCAAAATCAGTGATCTTCAAATGCCCTGATGGCGCGACTAAAATATTTTGTGGCTTCAAATCGCGATGGATAATGCCATGTGCATGCGCTTGTTGGACTGCCGCTAAAATTTCGGTCATCATCCGCACAACTTCCGCATATGAAATTGGAAAATGCGCAGCGATATAGCCTTTCAGATCAGCGCCAGAAACGTACTCCATAACAATATACTGTAAGCCGTTATCTTCACCCACGTCATACACAGACACAATGTTGGGGTGAACAAGTTCAGTCGCTGCTAATTCTTCGCGCTGAAAACGCCGGATCGTATCGGGATCATTTTGCAGATCTAACCGCAACACCTTGATTGCAACTTCACGATTAAGAATTAAATCTTGCGCCAAATAAACGTTGGCCATGCCACCTTCGCCGACTGGACGGATCACGCGATAGCGACCGCCTAATTTATATCCTGCTTCCATCATTGTGCGGCCACCCCACGATCCTCATATAGTAGTAACGCCGTAATATTATCCAGGCCGCCAGCGGCATTAGCCTGATCAATTAGGGCTTGGCACTTTAATTCTAATGAACGCGGACTGGCTAAGATATCACTGATCTCGGCATCGGTCACCATATTGGTCAAGCCATCGGAACACAACAAGATGTAATCACCATGTTGGGCGCGGCGAACGACCACATCGGCATCCGCCTGTTCAGAAACGCCTAACGTCCGCGTGATAATGTTTTTTTGCGGATGGTGGCGCGCCGCCTCGGCACTGATCTGACCATGCTTAACCAATTCGTTGACCAGCGAATGATCTTCGGTCAGCTGACTTAACTTAGCATTTTGGTAGAGATACGCCCGACTATCCCCGATATTAGCGATAATATACTCATTTTGGTAATAGATCGCCGCAACAAAAGTGGTGCCCATCCCCGACAGATCAGGGTACTGTTGCGACTTATTTAAAATATGTTCATTTTCTTTCTGTAATTCTGCTACCAACCACGAAATGATCGGTTCGATCTTATCAAACTCGGTCTGCTCAAAATCATAGCCAATATGTAAAACGGCCATGGCTGAAGCCACGTCACCACCCAAGTGACCACCCATACCGTCCGCAACGATCGCGAATTGGACCCCAGCTATATTTTGATAGACGCTTACATAATCTTCGTTGTTGGCTCGCCGTTGGCCAACATCCGTCCGGTAAGCGAATTTCATCCCTGTTACCTCATTTTCCGTTTCAGATTGCAAATGAAGAAGCCGTCAGTCCCATAATCATCTGGATATAAGCGCAAATATGGCGTAGTCGCCACTTTAAGCTCTTTATCCGTATGCACTGGGATCAGCTCGAACTCCGCATGTTTTGCGAGAAACTGCTGGATCACATCCTGATTTTCTTCATTAACAATTGTACACGTACTATAGGTTAAAATGCCACCAAGTTTGACTTTAATCGCGACACTTTCTAGAATTTCTAATTGAATTTTCTGCAAATTCAGCAAATCTTCTGGTTGGCGGGCGTATTTGATCTCTGGTTTCCGGCGCATTAGGCCTAGCCCAGAGCAAGGCGCATCGACTAATACCCGATCAAATGACTTGTTAGCCACCACGTCACGAATTTTACGGGCATCAAAAGCGCGTGCCGTAACAACATCCGCCACGTGCAATCGTTTAGCATTATCTTTGATCAGCTTAACTTTATGGGGGTGCAAGTCAAAAGCCTCGACGTGACCGCCAGCTTCTGCTGATAAATAACTGGCGATGTGGGTAGTCTTGCCTCCAGGCGCAGCGCAAGCATCCAATACTTGATGCTGTGGTTCGATCTGCATACTGGCAGCCACTAACATTGAGCTCTCATCTTGGACCGTATACTGTCCGTAGGCAAAAGCGGTGGTCCCCGCTAAAAAGCCACCCCGACGGACTAAGCCGACCGGCGAAATTTCACTAGGTTCAGTGTCTAAATCAAGCTCCGCCAATTCAGATTGAACTTCAGCCACCGTTGCGATCGCAGTGTTGACCCGAATTGAAGCCGCTGCTGGTTGATTGATCGTTGTCAAAATAGCCTGCGTCTTCTCCAAACCTAATTGGTCAGTTAGCTTTGCGACTAGCCATTGGGGCACGCTGGCGCTGATACTTAACTGAGTCAGTGGATCACTGATCGTGGTCAGCTGCGGGACACCCTTGCGTTCAATTTGGCGTAAAATCGCCGTCATTAAGCCGGCGACACCACTATTACCCATTTTTTTGGCAATTTCGGTGGCCTCGTAGAAAATAGCGCGATTAGGGATCTTATCCAAATAAACCATTTGGTAGACGGCGACCCGTAAGTTTTGTCGGGCCCAGCGCTCTAAGCGTTGCGGCTTTTTGATAAATGGCTTTAAATAAAAATCCAAGGTTAATTGGCGCTGGATCACGCCGTAAACCAAATTGGTCAGTAAACTGGCGTCAGCTGGCTGCAATTGTTCTTTTTCAATCGTTTGATCCAATGTAATGTTGGCGTAACTGCCAGAATCGGCAACGCGGTCTAATAATTTAACCGCTAAATATCGCGGTGAATGCTTAATGTTAGTCTTCAATGAGTGGTTGCCCTTCCTTAAGGCCATGTCCCTGGCCGTTTAAATACGCTGTGATGGTCATTTTTGCCTTACCGGCTGGTTGAATTTCATCAATGTAAAGCACTTTGTGGTCCGCTGTAGCCACACCTAATTGATGCTTACTGAGCACCGCCACATGGCCAGCGGCTAAATTAGTTGACTCAGCGCTTGGCTGTACTTGCCACAGCTTCGTCCGTTGTCCAGCAATTTTAACAAACGCCCCTGGTTGTGGCCGTAGTGCGCGCACTTTAAAATCGATCGCCTTGGCGGACATATCTAGTGTCACTTGTTCTTCGCCAGGTTTAATCGTAGGTGAAAAAGTGACTTGGCTTTCATCCTGTGGTTGGGGCGTGATCTTGCCGGCTAGTAAATCAGGCAAAGTCGCTAACAACAGCTTTTCGCCGACTTGGCTCAGCTTGGCGAACAAAGTGCCGTTATCGTCGGCAGCGGTGATCGGCAACTTAGCTTGACGTAAAATATCGCCGGCATCCATTTTCATGACCATATTCATGATCGTCACGCCAGTTTCAGTCTCGCCATTTAGTAAGGCGTACTGAATCGGCGCGCCGCCACGATACTTGGGTAATAATGACGCGTGCACGTTAATGGCAGCAATTTTAGCAGCCGCCAGCACCTTTTTAGGTAAAAACTGGCCAAAAGCTGCGGTGACGATCAAATCTGGTGCTAACGCCACCACTTGGTCTGCTTCTGGGCTACCGCTTAATTTTTCCGGCTGCAAAACAGGGACCTGGTGGGCTACTGCCACTTTTTTTACTGGTGAAGGCGTTAAAACGTGCTTCCGCCCAACTGGCCGATCCGGCTGAGTCACGACTGCTAGTACTTGATAGTCGTTAGTGAGTAAACTTTCCAAAATTGGCGCCGAAAACTCAGGCGTCCCCATAAATACGATTGAAGTCATAGACTCCCCCTCTTTCTGTCTTTTACTGAATGGGCTGAAAAAGGAGCAAAAATCACCCTTTTTTCGGTCCGTTTATCCTAAATTTATGACAATAAGCCAATAAAAACATGTTTTAAATAAAACTTAGCGGCTCGCGGTCGATCGAAATTTGAATGCCATTACGAGCCTGATTTTCTTGCATGATCTGGGTCAGTATTTTTTCTAATTGTGGTTCGTGCTTATATTTGATCACCATTTGGTAGTAGTAGCGCTTATTGACCCGCGCAATCGCCCGTGGTGTTGGTCCTAACAAGACGGCTTGCGGTGACAACGCCGGCTTGACCTGATTCATCAACTGAAAAATCTTTTTCGCCGCTTCATTTTCTTCTTCGTGGCTAGCCGTCACCAAAATAGTGTAATAATACGGCGGGTACCCGGCTTGATGGCGTAACGTCATCTCGCGTTGGTAAAAGCCTTCATAATCATGATGGCGCGCCAACCGAATCGCGTAGTGCTCAGGATTATAGGTTTGCACGATCACTTCACCTTTTTTATCCGCCCGCCCAGCACGGCCACTTACTTGGGTCAATAATTGAAAAGTCCGTTCACTGGCACGAAAGTCCGGCAAGCCTAAAGCAGTATCGGCATTCAGCACGCCGACTAAGGTGACGTCAGGAAAATCAAGCCCTTTGGCGATCATTTGCGTGCCCAACAAAATATCTGCCTGGTGGTTACCAAATTGGCGCAGAATTTTGGCGTGGGCGCCTTTACGTCGTGTAGTATCCACATCCATCCGCAAAATGCGCGCCTCCGGTAGCAAAACTTTTAGCTCACTTTCAACTTTTTGCGTGCCCGTACCATAATAACGGATCTTACGGCTTTGACAATTGGCACAAACCTGGGGGATCGCCTCTTCATGACCACAATAATGACATTTCATTGAGTGCGTGTCCATATGCAAAGTCAATGAAATATCACAATTCGGGCATTTAAGCACAAAACCACAGTCACGACACATGACAAATGATGAAAAGCCACGCCGATTAAGCATCAACACACTTTGCTCTTGATGGAGCAGGCGCTTGTGTAATTCCTGCAATAATAGACTAGAGAAATTGTCCTCTTTGGTCTGCTTCAATTCGTCTTTCATATCGACCACCGTCACTTCTGGTAGTGGTTGATGATTGGCGCGTTCTTTCAACCGAATCAGCTGATAGACACCTTTTTGTGCCCGTGACCGTGACTCTAATGACGGCGTAGCGCTACCTAGAACAACTGGGCAATGATGATACCTCGCGCGCCACAAAGCCACATCTCGCGCATGGTAGCGCGGCATATCGTCTTGTTTGTAGCTACTTTCATGTTCTTCATCCATAATGATCAAACCTAAATTAGTCAGCGGTGCAAACACAGCTGAACGTGCACCGACCACCACTTGGGCCTCGCCACGCTCAATTCGACGCCACTCATCATAACGTTCACCGTTGGACAAGCCACTATGCAGTACGGCAACGTGGGCGCCAAATCGACCTTTTACCCGCGTGACCATTTGTGGCGTTAAGCCGATCTCCGGCACTAACATCAACGCCGTCTGGCCCTTGGCGATCGCAGCTTGGATCGACTGTAAATAGATCTCGGTTTTGCCGCTGCCAGTCACACCTTCCACCAAAAAAACTTTGGCTTGTTGCTGCTGGCCCGCGGTTGTAATTTGCTCAACAGCGGTCGCCTGCTCTGCCGTTAGCGTCAACGGCTGCGTCCGGGGCGCGGTGGCCAATTCGGCGTAAGGATCACGATACGTTTCTAAGTCAACGATCCGCAGCCAACCTTTATCAGCACCCGTATGCATATGGGCTAAGGTCAACTGCGTTTCGGCCGTGATCTGGGGCAAACTTAACGGCGCCGTAGTAGTTGCGTGGGCACTTAAATAAGCTAATAAATCGTGCTGTCGCTTGGCGTTAGCCGGTACTTTTGCTGCCGCTGCCGTATATTCAGCAACCGATAATAGCGGCTGAATTGCCTTGATCGTTTTAATTTTGGCCCGATCATGCACTTGATAATCGACTTCAACCAAATTTTGCCGCTGTAATTTTAATAATTGTTTGATCGTTTCTGGCGCAAGATCCGCAAAATCAAGTTCCGCCTGACCATTAAAAATGGCAGCCGTCGCCGGTGTTGCGGCCCCCGTTAAGCGAACTTTTTTAGTATAACTTGCCTTCATCATGCTGGGTAGCATAGTTTGCATACAACTAATTTGAAAGGCAAAGGTCCATTGTGCCAGCCATTTAGCCAGTGCTAACAATTCTGTATTCAATACCGGCTGCAGATCGAGTACTTGGGCGATCGTTTTTAGCTCCCCTGCGTAATCTGGCGGTGTATCGCTGGTACCGACCACAAATCCCTGCACTTGCCGACTACCTTTACCAAAAGGAACCACGACCCGGATCCCGACTTGTAGCTGATCTTGCCACACTAGCGGAATGGCGTAGTCATAAGGCCGATTTGTTTGTAAAGTTGGCACATCAACAATAATTTGAGCAAATTGAGCCATGACTGACCACCTTTCTTTTAGAGCGTTTTTGCAAAAACGCTCATGGCTTGAGCATTAACCTGGCTCACTTAATTAGCTGCGTCAGCAGATAATTTGGCGAGCGTCGCTAAGCGGAAAACTAGGCTTTGACAAACCCATTTTCACTAAAGCTGTTTCAGCGCGATCTGTAAGATCTGCTGCGCGATCACTGCTTTGCTAGCTAACGCCAGTTGCTGTGGCGCTTGATCAGGTTGCAAAATCGTGACTTCGTTGGTGTCGTGATTGAACCCAGCCTGCGCTTGGGAAACGTCATTGGCCACGATCATATCTGCCTGCTTAGCCGCTAATTTCTTCTGTGCATACGTCAGTAGATTCTGTGTTTCTGCGGCAAAGCCGATCAAAAATTGCTGCTGTTTTAACTGCCCTAATTCAGCTAAAATATCCGCGTTTTTAGTTAAAGTCAACGTGTAATCAGTCGCGGTTTTTTTGATTTTATTTTCGGCCACTGCTGCTGGACGAAAATCCGCCACCGCTGCCGCCATTACCACAATTTTGGCCGTTGCGTAGCGCTGCAATAAGGCTGCGCGCATGGCGGCAGCAGAATCAACGCCAACATAGGTCACGCCTGCCGGTACACTTAGCGCAGTCGGCGCACTGATCAAGGTCACTTGGGCACCTAGATCACGTGCGGCCGTTGCTATTGCGTACCCCATTTTACCTGATGAATCGTTGGTTAAATAACGGACGGGGTCCAACCGTTCGCGCGTGCCGCCAGCAGTGACCAAAACTGATTGGCCATGTAGCGGTAAACTAGTGTCAGTTGCCGCCAAATTGGCCGTCACTGCCGCGACGATCTGCTCAGGCTCCGGGAAGCGCCCTTTACCACTGTAACCTTCCGCCAAAAAGCCGGTAACAGGTTCGATCACTTGGATCCCATCGGCGTGCAAAGTCGCTATATTGCGCTGGGTCGCCGGATTTTGCCACATATGCACATTCATCGCTGGGGCCACAAATTTAGGTGCAGTCGTGGCTAACAAAGCCGTACTGGCAAAATCATCGGCTATCCCGTTAGCTATTTTAGCGATCAGATCCGCCGTGGCGGGAGCAACCAAGGCGATCTCCGTCCAATCGGCTAGTTCAACATGGGCCACCTGATCAGGCGCTAGCTGGGCGAAACGATCCGTATAGACAGCGTGCTTGCTCAAGGTTTGAAAAGTCAGTGGCGTGACAAAAGCTTGCGCGCCTTCGGTTTCCACCACCCGCACTGTTGCGCCTTGGCGGATCAACTCACGAACTAAATAAGCTGCCTTATAGGCTGCGATCCCGCCACTCACGTACAGAGCCACATGTTTCCCGGTTAACAAATTAATTTCCTCCCCATTGCCGCAATAATCTTAATATAGTTATTGTAGCAGAAAAGCCGCGGTAAAACAGCGCCCAAGCCAACAAGCCGCGCAACTATTTATCCGGGGTATAGAAAAAGAGCTCATGGGCACAAATTCACCTGAACTCTTCACCAACGATCTTTGCTTTAATGGCCTAGCCACTTAATTTTCGTGTTTATCTTCTTGGTCCATTTCTTCTGCTTCACGTTCAGTCATCAAGGAAGTTGGATCAACGATCACTTCGCCATCCGCAATTTCTTCTAGCGCCTGACCAACGGTTTGTGGTGAACGGTAATCGCCATCAGGTAACAACTTAATGCCACCTGCTTCAATTTCGTGCGCCCGCTTAGCTGACAGAACTGCTAATGAATAGCGTGAATCTACTTTGTCCAATAATTTATCGATCGATGGGTATAAAATCATTTTTCGACAACTCCTATCATTTTTTCATACTGGGAAATTACTCGCGGTACGCGCAGGTGTTCACTTTCAATAATGTTCTCGATTCGTTTGACGGCGTTAGCGACAGTATCGTTGACCACTGCATAATCATATTGCCGCATCATTTTGATTTCGTCAACTGCTTTACGCATTCGTTTATCGATGGTTTGTTGATCTTCAGAACCACGACCGGTGATCCGCTGTTTTAGCGATGACAGATCAGGTGGCGTCAGGAAAATGAAAACCCCATCGGGACACTTTTTCCGGACTTGCATGGCGCCGTTGACTTCGATCTCCAAGAAAACGTCCTTACCTGCATCCAGTGTTTGGTTAACGTACTTCAGCGGTGTGCCATAGTAATTATCAACGTACTGTGCATACTCTAACATACCATCATTAGCAATTTCTTGCTGGAAATCAGCCTTACTACTGAAATAATAATCAACGCCATTAACTTCACCTGGACGTGGTTGGCGCGTGGTCATTGAGATCGAATAAACAAAATCGCGCTGCTGATTATGAAACATTGCCTTACGTACAGTTCCTTTGCCGACACCTGAAGGGCCAGATAAAACGATTAACATCCCGCGTGTTGCCATCGGTTAATTCTCCTTCTGCTCTGAATAAATTTTAATTTCTATTGTGCACTTTTTTCAGTCATTTTTCAAGTCTAGCCGCTGAATCAACACGCTTATCAGCTGATTTATCATGTAGATCAGTTATTAGCCCTGCTGTCCCAACCGCTTTACCGCGCTTTTAATCGCTGACCATCCCCGTCAACAATTGCCGTAACTGATCGATTTCTTCATTGGTCAAGGTGATGCCTTTGCCCATTTTACTGTGGTCCGGCGACCAATCACGTAGATCAAATTTTGCTGGACGATCATTCCAGCTGACTAAATTTAATTCGCGGGTCCAGCCGCTTTTGCTGGTACTCAGGACACCAACCGTTTCTTCAATTGTAAATTGCAATGGTGCTGCCATTTAGATTTGCCTCCTATACCGTTTAGTGTTATCTTTCTATTCTAGCATATCTACAGCACCACTAAGTTAGCAAATTATTTAGAAAAAAGCATTGCAATTTAGAACGGTTGTTCGTATAATAAAAATACAAACAAATGTTCGGAGGCAAAAAACATGGAATTTAACCAAACTAATTTAAAACAACTTGGCACACAGTTACAAACATCTTATCAAAAGATCGTTGATTTCGAAGCTCCAGCGACGCCATCACAGTCATCTGTTGCCTTGCCACAAATGCCGCAATTTCAAATCGAACAATTTATCGCCCAAGCCCTCAACAAACAACTTGACGTCACCGTCCAATTTAACGACTTCGATCACGGTGGTCAAACCCAGATCCGTGGTCACTTCCAACGTCGTCAGTCTAAAACAATTATCTTTACCGCCGACGATCATAAACTAGTTCACCTAGTTACAACAAATGCGATCCGCTATATTGCGCTGTCCGCAGTCGCTTAAAAAGGCTTAAAAGTTAAACTTTCAAGCCTTTTTTGTTTACTTCGAAATTTTCGTTTGCCGTAAACGTTGTTTTTCAACGACTGCCAGATCCAATAATTCTTTGGCGTGCTCGCGGGTCAATTTAGTGATCGCTGTCCCCGATAACATCCGCGCCAATTCATCAATGCGCTGCGCCGGTTCTAAGCGCGTCAACGTGGTTTTAGTCCGTTGGCCGCTGATCTGCTTACGAATAAAGAAGTGCTGATCACTCATTGCCGCAACTTGAGGCAAATGGGTGATACATAAAACTTGTGAAAACCGGGCGATCGCTGAAATTTTATCGGCGATTGCTTGCGCCACGCGGCCGCTAACGCCGGTATCCACTTCATCAAAAATAATGCTGGTGATGCCTTGGCTGCGGGTAAAAATTGTTTTTAACGCCAGCATCATCCGCGAAAGCTCACCACCCGAGGCGATTTTTGCTAATGGTCCAGCTGCTTCACCAGGATTAGTTTGAATATAAAACTCGATATCATCCAATCCAGTTGAATAAAAATGCGTTGCCGGCGCGGTTTTAAAATCGACTGAGAAAACGGTTTTTTCCATATATAACGCTGCTAATTGTTGATGGATCGCCTGACTTAACTTTTTAGCTCCTTGATGGCGGGTTTTGGATAGTTGCTGGCCTAACGCTAATAACTGTTTTTTGGCAACCGTTACTTGTTCGGCCAACTGATCCTCGTTATCCTCAGTCGCTTCCATTTGCTCCAACTCGGCCTTGATCTTAGCGTAATAGTTAAGAATTTGTGCCGTACTATCACCATATTTGCGTTTTAGCTGTTGGATCACTTCCAAGCGCTTTTCGATCTCATCGAGCCGCCCTTCGTCCCACTCCATCAAATCAGCCTGGCGCAATAGGTCAGAAGCGGCGTCCTGCAAGGTATAATAAGCGGTCTGCACGCTGTCGGCCAATTCCTGATACGCCGTATCCAACGTGGTGATCTGCTGCAACTCATTCATTGCCGCACCTAAATTATCCATCGTTCCCGCTTCGTCACCGGCGATCGCGGCGTAACTATTTTTTAAAGCGGCTGTGATCCGCTGAAAATTACCTAAGCGCGCGCGTTCACTTTCTAACTGACTTTCCTCATCTGGTTTTAGCTGCGCAGCATCAATTTCATCAACTTGAAAGCGCAACATATCTAGACGTTGCGCCCACTCTTTAGCGTGCGCCATCCGTTCCTGATAAGTTTTATTGAGGCGCGTATATTCGGTGTACGCCACTGAATACGCCTGTCGTTGCGGGCCAACTTTTTCTTTGTAAAATTCGTCTAAAAGTGCCAAATGTTTTTCTGGGTGCATCAACTCTTGATGCTCATTTTGGCCATGGATATCAACGATCGTTTCGCCAATTTCCTTTAATGTAGTCGTGTTGACCAGCTGGCCATTGATCCGGCAAACGTTGCGCCCAGTCCGATATAGATCGCGTTGCAATAAAATATCGGCGTCGGCGTGTTCAATGCCGTAATGGTCCAACGCGGCAAAAGTGGCTGAATTTTCCGGTAACCTAAATAAACCCTGTAAGCGCATTTTACTGGCGCCTTTGCGGATGAATTCTTGGGAACCACGTCCGCCGGCCAAGATGCCGACCGCATCGATAATGATCGACTTGCCGGCCCCGGTTTCACCAGTCAAAACCGTCATGCCTGATTGAAAGGCAATATTCAACTTTTCGATGATCGCAAAATCGCGAATATCCAATTCTTGTAGCACAAACATCCTCCTTGTCTCTACTCCACAAACAGCAACTAGAATTCGATTGCTAAAAACAAAGAACCTGCTTAACGCTCAAGCAAGTTCGTCAATGTTTGATATAGATCTTGTGCGGCGGCTGGTGTTTTGGCAATGATCAAGACGGTATCATCGCCGCCGATCGTACCAAAAGTATCCGCAAATTCCATTTGATCGATCAAGGTCGCGATCGCCGTCCCATTGCCTGGCAGTGCCTTTAAGACGATAAAATAGTCTTGGACAGCCATTGAAACGTAGGCATCGTACAACACACGCTTTAATTTTTTTTCAGTATCGACCGTTTGTTGGGCGGGCAAGCTATAGCGATAGCCGCCACTCGGTGACGGCACCTTAATTAACTGCATGTCCTTGATATCACGGGAGATCGTTGCCTGAGTCACGTTCACGTCGGCCGCCTCGAGTAACGCCACAAAATCCTCTTGTTTCTGAATATCGTGTTCATTCATCAATTGTTTGATCATGCGTTGACGCTCAGATTTTCGCATACCGTCACCTTACTTTCCACATTCTAACTTCATAATAGCGTATTCGCTACCAAAATTAAAGCGTTATCTGTAAGTTTATGCATAATTATATACAGTTATACGGTGTAACTTAGTCTTTAGCGCCGTTCAACGATTGGTAGGCCGCCTTTAAAGTGGCGGCGATCGAAACGTTAGGTGCCATTTGGCCTTCAGCGTCTAAATTCAACCGTAAATGAGTGATAAATTCGATGTTGCCCTCGCCACCTTTGATCGGCGAAAAATCAAGGTTAAGCACGTCGTAGTGATGGGCCACCGCAAAGTCTAAAATCGTTTCTAGCACTGCTTGATGGACTTTAGCGTCGCGGACGATCCCGCCTTTACCGACGTTTTCTGGGCCGGCTTCAAATTGTGGCTTGATCAAAGCGACCACATCGCCACCTGGCTGTAAAATCGTCGCCAAATTAGGCAAAATTAGCCGCAACGAAATAAAGGACACATCAATTGACGCAAAACTAGGCTGACCCTCAGTAAAGTCGGCTAATTTACTGTAGCGAAAATTAGTTTGCTCCATCACGGTCACTCGCGGATCTTCGCGTAATTTCCAGACCAATTGATTGGTGCCCACATCCAACGCGTAACTGCGGGCAGCACCATTTTGCAGCATAACATCGGTGAAGCCACCCGTTGATGAGCCAATATCTAACACTGTTTTATCGGTGACATCCAGTTTAAAAGCAGTCAGCGCTTTGGCTAGTTTCAAGCCACCGCGGCTGACGTACGGCATGTGTTTACCTTTTAAATGTAAAATGGTGTCGTTGGGGATCTTGCTGCCGGGCTTGTCATAGCGCTGATTGTTGGTATCGTAAACTTCGCCAGCCATAACGGCCCGTTTAGCTTGTTCGCGCGAGTCAAAAAAGCCTTGTTGCTGCAGCAAAACATCGATTCGTTCTTTTTTCATTAATTCATTCAACCTCCGTTAATTGGCCAACTCAGTTAAGAACTCCGCCAATAAACTAATATCGGTTGAAGCCACTAACGGATCCAATGCCTGTCGCGCAGCCGTTAGTTCAGTCTGTAAGGCGTCTTGTGCGCCAGCTAAACCTAACAAGCCAGGATAAGTATTTTTGTTAGCAGATCGATCCTGATGAACTGGCTTGCCTAATTCAGCGGCTGTACTGGTAACGTCTAAAATGTCGTCTTTGATCTGGAAAGCTAGGCCTAAATGCGTGGCGTAATCGCTGAGCGCGGCTGTTCGCTGCGTGTTCAGCTGGCAGATCGTGGCGCCCATCAATAAGGACGCTTGGATCAAAGCACCAGTTTTGCGTTGATGCAATGCTTTAAGCTCAGCTAAGGTCAGCGTTTGTTGTTCCCCTTGGATATCGGCTGCTTGACCAGCGACCATATTTAGCGGTCCAGCACCGACGGCCAGTAAGTGGACTAACTTAACCTTAAGTGGATCCGCCAGTGGGCAATCGCTAAGCCATTGAAACGCCAACGGCTGCAAGCCATCCCCGGCTAAAATAGCCATTGCTTCGCCAAATTTTTTGTGGCTAGTCGCTTGACCGCGGCGTAGATCATCGTTATCCATTGCCGGTAGATCGTCATGGATCAACGAATAAGTATGGATCAACTCGATTGCTGCCGCAGCCGGTAAACTTTGGGGGATCAGGTCAGCTTGAAAAGTTTGCAGCACGGCCAATAATAACATTGGCCGTAGCCGTTTACCGCCAGCCATTACGGAATAGGTCATTGCCGCTTGCAAAGTTGGTTGCTTGACGTCATGCTGTAATTTCAGCGCCAACAAGTTATCCAGCGCCGGCACTAATTCGGTCCGGAAAGCTGCTAATTTAATCATCAGCGTCAGTTCCTTTTTCTTCAAATGGGACTTCAGTGCCATTTTCGGCCATCATTTTGGTCAGCGTTTTTTCTGCGTTGGTCAGCGTGTCCTGCAATGTTTTGCTGAGCGTGACCCCTTTTTGAAATTCAGTTAGCGCTTGTTCCAAAGGAATATCGCCTTGTTCAAGGTTCGTTACGATCGTATTTAACGCCGTAAGGTTTTGCTCAAAGGTTGGTTCTGCCATTAAAACGGCCTCCATTCTTATTTGTTCTGCTGCTGTGACGTCACGGCGATCACTTTAGTGGTGATCACGGCATCGGTGACGTGCAAGGCGACTTCAGCTTGCGGCTGGAAGTCGGTTGCGGTTTTAAGTACATTACCGGCGTCATCAGTGACGTAGCTGTAACCACGACCCATGATCTTCAGCGGACTCAGGTAATCCAATGACTGGATCTGCTGCTGCACCGTTTGTCGTTTAACTTTAAAGTAGCGCTGCAACGCGGTGGTCAGTTGTTGCTGCAACCGGGTCACGTCGCGCTGGCCTTGCTGCAGGCGTGGCTGTAATTGATGTTGCTGCAAATGACTTTCCGCCAGTAGCGCCTGCTGACGCTTAACCTGGATCACTTGTTTGAAGCTAGTTTGTAAACGACGATTCAATTGATCGACGTTTTGCAAATAGCCATCATACAAGCGTTGTGGTTGCCGGAAAACATAAGATTGGCGTAAGCGTTCCACTTGTTTTTTCGCTAAATTAGTTCGATTCTGCATCGCTTGAACTAAGCGAACTTGTTGCTGCTGTAACTTGACTAGCTCGTCGCTTAACACCGGCACCGCTAATTCTGCGGCGGCCGTCGGTGTGGCGGCGCGAACATCGGCCACTAGATCAGCGATCGTGGTATCAGTTTCGTGACCAACTGATGAGATCACCGGTACTTGGCTCGCCGTGATCGCCCGCGCCACGATCTCTTCGTTAAAGGGCCACAGATCCTCGATCGAGCCACCACCACGACCAACGATCAACGTATCAAAATCACCAATTTGGTTGACTTGTTCGATTTTAGCGACAATATCCGCGGCAGCATTATTGCCTTGGACCACTGTGGGAAACAAGACCAGCTGCGCAATTGGGAAGCGGCGCCGGGTCGTGGTGATGATATCACGGATCACTGCACCGCTGGGACTAGTCACCACCGCAATTCGTTTTGGAAAACGAACGAGCGGCTGCTTCGGCTCATTGAACAACCCTTCCTGCGCCAGTTTCTTTTTTAATTGCTCATAGGCTTGGTAGAAGGCACCGACACCATCAGGCTCCATCCGCTCAACGTAGATTTGATAACTGCCGCTCGGCTCATACAGCGAGATCCGGCCGACGATCAAGACTTTCATGCCTTCTTCCGGCGTGAATTTTACTTTATCAAACGCCGAACGAAACATGATCGCATTGATCTTAGCGTGATCGTCTTTCAAACTGAAATACTGATGCGCGTGCGGTCGCAAACGGAAATTAGAAATTTCACCCGTTAAATAGACCCGCTCCAAATAAGGATCGCGTTCAAACTTAGCGCGCAAATATTTAGTCAGCGTTGTGACCGATAAATAATCTGTTTGTTCAACCATGTTTTGTCTGACTCCTTGCAAATTGCACCGTTTGGTAAAGTAGCATCAAGCTCGTCATTGGCCCAACCCCACCGGGAACTGGCGTGATCGCGCCAGCTTTAGCGGCAACGGCAGCGTAGTCCACATCACCGACTAATTGACCGTTTGCCAAGCGATTCATGCCGACGTCGATCACCACGGCGCCGGGTTTGACCGCACTAGCGTCAATAAAATTAGCGTGGCCCACGGCGACCACTAAAATATCGGCCTGACTGGTTAACTCCGCTAAATTTTCTGTATAGCTATGGGCAATGGTGATCGTGGCGTCACGATTCAACAGTAACGCTGCTAACGGCCGGCCAACCACCACACTACGGCCAACCACCACCACGTTTTTATGCTGGACCGATAATTGATAATGATCTAACAATTTCAAAATACCGTACGGCGTGTTGGGAATTGCGTGTGGCTGCCCGCCAAATAAATAACCTAAATTCAACGGATGAACGCCATCCACGTCCTTAGCTGGATCCAACGCCAAAATCGCTTTCGAGCTGTCGATTTGCGCTGGTAGCGGCATTTCGAGCATGATCGCGTGCACGCGCGGATCTTGATTAAGCTGCTGCACCACGATGATCAATTCTTCCGTGGTGGTCGTCGCTGGTAAAATAGTCGTCAGCAAACGCAAGCCAAATTTAGCGGCCCTTTTTTGCTTGCTGTGCAGATAAACTAGGCTGGCTGGATCTTCACCGACTAATACTGCCGCCAAAGTTGGCGTTACACCGTCCGCCTTTAGCGCAGCAATTTGTACTTGTAATTCCTGTGTTAGCGCTTGTGACGCAATTTTTCCATCTAATATGGTCACCCAAAATCGCTCGCTTTCTAAAAAAGCTGGACCCACAACCTAAGTCATGTTGCCCAGCCTTAATTATTTTGGTCGACAACCTTAAACCAATTCGTGTTGACGCACAATTGCCGATAAAACGCCATTAATGAATTTACGTGACCGCTCATCACTGTATTTCTTAGCCAGTTCTAGTGCTTCGTTGACGGCAACTTTAGCTGGCACTTCAGGAACTTCTAACATTTCATAAACGGCTACCCGTAAAATGATCAAGTCAGTTTTCGCCAGGCGCGTTAATGACCAATTAGCGCTTAAATGCTCGCTGATGGCTGCATCCAATTGGGTCGTCTGCTCACGCACACCAGCAACTAGGCTCAATAAATATTCTGGCAACGCAACCTCTTCACCTGGTGTTGCCGCTAACGACTCCATTAAAGCCTGTGTATCTACGTCCGGATTAGCATTGATCGCAAATAAGGTTTGAAAAGCGATCTCGCGGGTCTCATATCGATTAATCACTCGTCTTCACCATCTTCAGCAAATAAATTATTGGGGTCAACCGCATTGACCAACTTTTCTGGGATCACACCGACCACGTGAATATTGACCGCCGATAGGTCTAGATCGGTCATAAATAATAATTGTTCCTTAATGGTATCTTGCATTTTTAAGGCGACTTGGGGCACCGAAACGCCATAATTCAAATAAGCGTAGATGTCCGCCTGAATCTGACCTTCACTGACGGTTAGCTTAACGCCTTTACCGCGGTCCTCACGACCTAATAATTGACTGATACTTGAGGATAAAGTGCCCCGCATTTTGTAAACACCATCAACTTGGCTAGCCGCGATCCCTAAAATAATTTCAATTACTTCAGGGGCGATCTCGATCTGACCAAGGGTTGGTTCGGTTTGACTATCTAAAACGATGTTCGTATCTTCAGCCATTGTGTAACCTCCTTATAATAACTAAGCGCGTGAAATGTATGAACCATCCTGCGTATTAATAATTAATTTAGCACCATTATTGATGAAAAATGGTACCTGAACGACGAGCCCAGTTTGCATCGTGGCGGGCTTAGGGCTGCTAGATTGCGTTGCCCCACGGATCCCCGGCTCAGTATCCGCAACTTCCAACTCAACGGTGTTCGGCAGTTCGACGCCTAAAGTTTCGCCACCATACATGATCACACTAACGATCATGTTTTCGGTCAAATAGTTAAGTTCATCCTTGATCTGGTCGCCAGCTAGCGATAATTGTTCATAAGTATTCATATCCATAAAGACGTAGTTGTCGCCATCTTGATACAAATACTGCATTTTTTTATTATCAATTTGTGCTTTACCGACTTTTTTACCCGCCGCAAAGGTTTTTTCTTGAACCGCGCCGGTGCGTAAGTTCTTTAATTTTGAACGGACAAAGGCACTGCCTTTGCCGGGCTTAACGTGTTGGAATTCAACGACCCGCCATAGTTCACCATCAACTTCAATTGTCACACCAGTTTTAAAATCATTTACAGAAATCACTCGTTCAGTTCCTCCTCATACAAACTACAATTATTGCATCCTAAAGATCATCCGGCGCGCATTGCCAAAGCTATCATGGCTACGCGCAAAAGCGTCAACTAACTATAGCAAGTTCAACCGTTAGTTGGCAAGCTTTTATACAATAATCAATTCTTTTTTCGGCGCTGTATTTAAGACCTGATTACCCAATGGCATGATCAACAGATCGTCTTCGATCCGCACACCGCCTAAACCAAGCAAATAAATACCTGGTTCATCGGTGATGATATTACCATCGACCAAGGTCATGTCTTTTGAATTCGGTGTTGCCATTGGTCCTTCATGAATCTCTAAACCAATGCCGTGCCCAGTGCCATGCCCAAAATAATCACCATAACCGGCAGCGGTAATGACTTGCCGGGCCACGTGGTCATATTGATGCCCCGTTAACCCTGCACGTGCATTCTTGATCACTTGTTCTTGGGCCGCCAAAACGACCTGATAAATGTGCTTCAATTCGGTATCGGGCTCGCCAACTGCGAAAGTTCGCGTCACGTCCGACGTGTAGCCTTGATAGTAACACCCGAAATCAAGAGTCACCATCTCGTGCGGCGCGATCGCCTTATCCGTCGCCACTCCATGGGGCATTGCCGAACGGGGGCCACTGGCGACGATCGTTTCAAAAGAAACCCCGCTAGCACCTAATTTGCGCATATAAAAATCAAGTTCATTGGCCACTTGGCGCTCAGTCATGCCTGGGTGGACCGTATTTAAAATATGCTGATAAGCTTGATCGGCAATGGCTGCGGCCTCACGGATCAAGCCGATCTCATCGGCGTCCTTCACTTCGCGGAGTTGTTCGATCAACCCAGAAGTGGGTACCAACCCTACATCAAACATATCGGCTAGATCATCATAAGTATTAAATGAAACATGATCCGCTTCAAATCCTAAAGTCGTTAATTGTAACTCTTCTAATAAGTGACTAATTTCAGCAAACAGTGTGCCTTTATTTTCCACGATCGCAAACCCTTGTGGCGCTACTTGTTGGTAGGCTTGCTGGCTGTAACGTGAATCGGTAACGAAAAACGCACTTGTGCGCGTAATTAATCCGGCACCGGTTGTTCCTGTGAAGCCAGTCAAGTAACGTAAATTGGCTGGATCAGTGATCATTAGGCCATCTAACTGAATAGTGGCCAGTTTATCCCGTAAAGCTGCTAATCTTTGTGCCATCGTTTGCCTCTTTTCTTGCTGCTTCAACTTCTAGGCGCAAACTAGTTTAATTCCTATTATAGCAAAAAAAACGATTAAACAAAATGGCACAAAAAAAGTTCAGGACTCAACGTTGCTGGGTCCCGAACTTAGTTTATTACTTATTTAGCTGCAGCTTCAGCAGGGTAAACAGAAACTTGCTTTTTCTTTTTACCTAAACGTTCGAAACGTACAACGCCATCAGTTAAGGCATATAACGTATCGTCGCCACCGATACCGACATTGACACCGGGATGAACCTTTGTGCCACGTTGCCGATAGAGGATCGAGCCACCTGTAACAGTTTGACCGTCGGCACGTTTGCTACCCAAACGACGACCTGCGGAATCACGACCGTTAGAAGTTGAACCGCCCCCCTTATGATGGGAGAAGAATTGTAGATCCATTTTCAACATATCCGTGCACCTCCTTATGCTTTTGACTTTTTATTTTTTAATTGAGACATAATCAGAATAATTTTCAGCAATACTTTCCAAACTCAGCAATAAAGTCGCTAAAATAACTTGCGCCGTCTTAGCTTGTTCAGTGCTGATCTGTTGGGGTAAGCGACATTCTAAGTGACCACCGTTAACCGAATCAGCCTTGACCTTTGGCTTGACCGCCGCGATCTGCTCGATTCCGTTAACCGCACCAATAGCAACTGCCGAAACAGCCGCACATACGATATCACTACCGTAAGGACCTGAATCCGCATGCCCAGTTAGGCGAAAATAATGGATCACACCTGCCTGGTCCCGTTCAAATTGCGCTTGGATCATATAACTCACCTATTCTGTCATTATGCGTTAACTGCGCTGATCAATACACGTGTGTATGGTTGGCGATGGCCTACTTTGTTATGGCTATGTTTCTTGGCTTTATACTTGTAAGTAACAACTTTCTTTTCCTTACCTTGTTTTTCAACCGTGCCAGTAACGGTAGCACCTGCTACAGTTGGTGTGCCGATCTTTGTGTCACCTTCACCGCCAACTAAGACAACGTCGTCAAAAGTAACTTCGTCGCCTTCTTGAGCATCCAACTTTTCGATCCAGATCTTTTGACCTGCTTCAACCTTAAGTTGTTTACCACCAGTTTTAATAATTGCGTACATATGCTGCACCTCCTCGTCTTAGACTCGCCGAAAACAAGTGCGGTTACCCGACTTAAACTTGTTTCGAGCGGTTGTATCTGTGGCAGCCACAATTACAACGTTAATATCATACCAATAATCGCAGTAAGTTGCAAACTATTTTTCTCGGTAACAAAAAAATCATTATCCCTACACGCTCGTGTAAAGGTAATGACCTGAGTTTGATGCCTCGAGTGGGGTTCGAACCCACGACCTACGGTTTAGAAGACCGTTGCTCTATCCAGCTGAGCTATCGGGACAATAACAGTCATCATTATAAAGGAAAGCCTAGCGTGGTGTCAATACCAACTACATTTAGGCTCATCAATTTTTCTATAGCTAATACGCCAAAATAAAAAAGCCGAGTTTACAATTGAAGTGCAACACCCAATGAACTAGACCAACTATAGACAAAAAGGCCATGAAGACCTATTCTTATAATCGCCAAGAAAATAAGAGAGTAGGTGCCTTCATGACCCAATACCAGAGTACCATGTCTAGCCATTATCGACAACTACAATTTGATGAGCGTGGTCAAATCGAGGTCTTGCATAACCAAGGCTTATCTATCCGTATGATTGCCGAGATCGTCCGCCGCAGTCCCAGCACCATCAGTCGCGAATTACGGCGCG
>NZ_RHOE01000017.1 GCF_003946385.1 Loigolactobacillus zhaoyuanensis | reverse complement strand
CATGGCATTATCCAGGTGCTCGGCATCAAAATAAAAAAACAACGGACAAGCATCAAGCTAAAAATGCCGCCTAACAAAAGACAACCAGATTTCTCAAAATCGAGAAGTTTGGTTGTCTTTTTAAAACGGGTGATTATTTACCGCTTACGATAAATTGTCAATCACCTATGGCAACTTTTACTTTTTTAAGCGTGAATAGATGAATAACGCCTGTAAAATCAGCTTTTAGGGAACCAGCTATCAGCTGACGACTCAACTTTATCAAACAAAAAAACGCCCAAATTGGGCGTTTTTCTATACTTGTGAGCCAACAGTTGAAAGTTTGTGGCCACTATTCATTGTGGTCATCACGGTTGACTGAGTTGCTAAATTTTTATTAGCAGTGGCTAACATTAAACGAATTCGGTTCAACTGATTCACAATTGAAACACCAGGATCGTAATCGATTGGGGCAATGTTAGCTTGTGGGTATTGATGACGTAATTCTTTGACGACCCCTTTACCAACTACATGATTAGGTAAACAGCCAAAAGGTTGCATACAAATAATATTGTCAACGCCGCCCTTAAGCAATTCGATCATCTCACCAGTCAAGAACCAGCCTTCACCAGTTTGATTGCCTAATGACAAGATCTTGCTGGCATCATCAGCTAAGCTTTCAATTGCCGCTATCCCCTCAAAACGAGTAGATGCGGTTAAAGCCTTTTGCAATGGTTTTTCACACCACTTGATCAATTTCAGTGCCATTTCAGCTAAAACCTCTGACTTCTTGGCAAATCCAAATTGCTGATAACGATAAATTTGATTGTATAATGAGTAATTCATAAAACCAACAATATCGGGCACTACTGCTTCTGCGCCTTCTTGCTCCAATAAACGTACAATGTTATTATTCGCGATCGGTGAATACTTAACTAAGATCTCACCGACTAAACCAACTTTGGGCTTGGATAATTGTTGCAATGGCACAGTATCAAAGTCTTTGACGATTTGCTGCACATTCCGTTTAAATTCACGGAAGCTGCCTTTGATCACACTCGGCTGAACTAATTTCAGCCACTGGTCATGCATTTTGTCGATTTCACCAGGCGTTTTTTCATATGGTCGGGTGCGGTAAACCACGCGCTCAAACAAATCACCGTACAAGAACGCTAAAGCTACACGCTTCAATAATGGCAAGGTCAACTTAAAGCCAGCCGTTTCCTCAACACCTTGATTACCCAATGACATGGAAACTACTGGCACTTGTGCGAAACCAGCATCTTTCAAGGCTTTACGGATCAGTGGAATATAGTTAGTCGCACGGCAACCACCACCAGTTTGCGTCATCATAACAGCAGTATGATCGAGATCATATTTACCACTTTGCAAAGCTTCTAGCATTTGACCAATTGAAATAATCGCTGGGAAGCAGGCATCATTATTAACGAACTTCTGACCTTCATCGATCGCATGCCGATCATCCATCGGTAAATTGACCACATTATAACCAGATGCTTGTAGTGCCACGTCAACTAATCCTTGTTGATGAATTGGTGACATCATTGGCATTAACAACGTATATTTGTCTTTGCGCATATCCTCAGTGAATTGTACCGGCTTGTCATCTTCATACAATTTTTCTGGCATGATCGAGCGCCGCCGCCGTTCAGCGACCGCTGCTTTTAACGAACGTAAACGAATACGGACGGCGCCCATATTTGTTCCTTCGTCGATCTTCAGACAAGTATACAAACGATTATACTGCGTTAAAATTTCTTCAACCTGATCAGTATCGATTGCGTCCAAACCACAACCAAAGGAGTTCAATTGAACGAATTCTAGTTGTGGATCACGAGCTGCAACTCGCGCTGCTGCGTACAAGCGTGAATGGTAGACCCACTGATTGACCACGCGTAAGCCTTTGACATCGCCTAAATGAGCGATGGAATCTTCGGTCAACACATGGAACCCTTCGGCGGTGATGATTTCAGCGATGCCGTGATTGATTTCTGGATCCAAATGATATGGCCGGCCAGCTAAAACAATGCCCC
The DNA here is from genome assembly GCF_003946385.1 of Loigolactobacillus zhaoyuanensis. Classification (GTDB taxonomy): domain Bacteria; phylum Bacillota; class Bacilli; order Lactobacillales; family Lactobacillaceae; genus Loigolactobacillus; species Loigolactobacillus zhaoyuanensis. The sequence goes on along the minus strand of NZ_RHOE01000017.1, from coordinate 41,674 downwards.
GTTCGCCGGTTTGTTTCAGCATCCGTAAGGTATCCTCGCCGCGATCCTGAATTTGCTGTCTGAAATGAGCTAACTCAGCATAACCAGCATCCAAGGCCACTTTAACCTCGTCTTCAGTCACACCAAAGTCTTTAAACGTTTCATACAAATTACGCGCGGTCGAATTACGATCACCAAGATTTAAGAATGGGTTCCGATAATCGACTTTTCCTTCCCGAATTTCATCCACGTTGTTACGAATAACATCTGGGTAGGACTGGACAATTGGACAATTAAAATGATTTTGTGCGTCCTTATTTTCGACTTGGCCGTAGACGATTCCTGGATAAAAAATAGTTTTAACACCCTTGTTGATCAGCGCTTGGATATGGCCATGGACCTGCTTTGCTGGGTAGCAAACTGTATCACTGGGAATTGTTTCAATCCCCGATTCAAATTGTTTCTTGCTACCTTTAGGTGACAAAACAGCACGGATGCCTAACTTAGTAAAGAAAGTTTGCCACATTGGGTAATCATCATACATATTTAAAACGCGGGGAATCCCGATCACGCCACGAGCTTCTTTTTTACGTAATGGGCGATAGCCGAACAATAACTTATACTTTTCTTGGACTAAATTAATTTTACCGTTATCCTTAGGTACCCGTTGCTTCATCCCGCGGGCTTCACCGCGTTCACAACGATTACCAGTAACAAAGCGGCGACCGTCACTACAAATCGTGATCGTTAATGCGCAGTTATTTTCACACAAGCCGCAATGCATGAATTCTTTTTTGAAGGTTAAATCCTGCATATCCTTGGTATCTAATAATGTGGTTTCATCGCCCGTTGCATAGGCAGTTTCAGCAATCAAAGCCGCACCATAAGCACCCATTAAGCCGGCAATGTTCGGCCGAATCACTTCACGGCCAGAGATTTGTTCAAAGGCCCGCAAAACAGCTTCATTATAGAAGGTCCCGCCTTGGCAAACAATATGTTTACCTAGATCTTCAGCGCGCCGTAATTTAATAACTTTGAACAAAGCATTTTTGATAACCGACATCGACAACCCAGCAGAAATATCACCGATGGTTGCGCCCTCTTTTTGAACCTGCTTAACTTTTGAGTTCATGAAGACCGTACAGCGTGAACCGAGATCAGCTGGATGCTGAGCCAATAGTGCCGCCTGCGCGAAGTCTTTGACCCCATATTTCAATGAAGTCGCAAAAGTTTCGATAAACGACCCACAACCAGAAGAACAGGCTTCGTTCAACTTGATCGTTGTTAATGCGTTATTTTTAACCGTCATGGCCTTCATATCTTGGCCACCAATATCTAAAATAAAATCAACATCTGGCTGGAAGAAATGCGCCGCCCGGTAATGTGCCACCGTTTCAACTTCACCGAGATCAACTTTTAATGCATTCTTGATTAAATGCTCACCATAACCGGTAACACAAGCTTTACCGATGGTCACATCCGCTGGTAATTTAGAGTACAGATCAGTTAAAATTGTTTCGGTTTTTTCTAATGGCGCACCATCATTGCTATCATAATAGGTATACAACAATTTATGGTCAGTACTCATCAAGGCAACTTTGGTCGTGGTTGAACCCGCATCGATCCCAAGAAAAGCTACACCGCGATAGCTAGCTAAATCACGAGTTTCAACCTTAGCTTGCGCATGACGTTTGCGGAATTCTTGTAATTCATCATCATCTTTAAATAATGGCGTCAATGAGCGCGATGGCTGCATGACTTTATCGTCCCCATTTTCCAAACGATCAAGTAAGGTCACTAAATTGATCACGGGCTGTTTTTCTGCGTACAGAGCTGCGCCTTTAGCTACAAATAATTGGGGATCACTAGGGAAAACAACATCCTCAGGTGCTAAATTTAAAGTATCAATGAATCGAGCGCGGAGTTGATCCATGAAGTATAGTGGCCCGCCCAAAAAGGCGACCTTGCCTTTAATTTTATGACCCGACGCCAAACCAGCGATAGTCTGATTGACCACCGCTTGAAAAATACTTGCTGCAATATCAGCCTTACGGGCACCATCATTGATCAATGGCTGGACATCTGTTTTAGCAAAAACGCCACACCGCGAAGCGATCGGATAAATCGTTTGATAGTCCTTAGCCATTTCATTTAGGCCATTGGCATCGGTTTTCAGCAGTGTTGCCATTTGATCGATAAACGCGCCAGTTCCACCAGCACAACTACCGTTCATTCGTTGTTCTAACGAAGCACCAAAGAATGTGATCTTGGCATCTTCACCGCCGAGCTCAATACTGACATCAGTTTGCGGAATCAGTGTCTCAACTGTTTTGGTACAAGCAATTACTTCTTGCACAAATTCCAGCTGCAACAAATTAGCTAAGCCCATGCCACCAGAACCAGTGATCGTAAATGCGATCGGTGTCGTCGGTGCAATTTCTTGGATCGCTTCCTTCAATATACGTTCACTTGCTGCTTTTACGTCTGAATAATGCCGCTCATAACGGGCAAAGAGTGTCTGCTGTTGTGCGTCCATAATAACCAACTTAACTGTCGTCGAGCCGACGTCGATGCCACCATAAAGTTTCTCCGTCATCGCGAATCCTCCTCTTGATTGCAGCGCGTTAAAAAAATATTCAGCCACTACTTTTTTAACACATTTACGCTAACTAAATTCAAATCAAACTATTTTTTAATTTCTATTCAACTTAGATAACGAACACCTGTTGAATATCCAACAGAATGTCTGTTATACTATTTGTGTTTAGTTTACGACTTCACAAAAAAAATTCAATCAGCAATTTCCGCCAATTTGTGTGATAAACAACGGATTAAAACGAAACGTTGGCTATTTTTTAAAAAAATAGTTTGATTTTAAAACGCAGTTAGCTATTTTATTCACAATTGAAAATCGTTCTCAATTAGAAATAACCGCGGCACTTATTCAAAGTATGACTAAACAATTCCTCAGTTAGGTTTGAACTCTAAATTCACTAAAGTTTTGTGACCCACTTAATGTAAATGTATTTTAGAAGATAGCTTGTTTCAAAGAAATGGAGACCTTAAAATGGCTAAAAAAGTTGATTTACGTGTTTTCCGTACAAAAAAAATGATTTTCTCTGCATTCATGCAGTTGGTTGAAGCTGAAGGCTTTGAAGCCGTAACCATTCAAGAGATCGCTGATAAAGCCATGATCAATCGAACCACTTTTTACGCCCATTTTAAGGACAAACAAGATCTTTATGACCAAATTTTCACGACTAGCATGGTCCCTTTTCTTAAAATTCTTGATACCAGCAATATCACTGGCAACCAAATCAAATTAAAAACAGTTACTCACCTGCTGACCCAATTATTTACCGAAATCAAAACTAATCGTCAGTTTTACGCGTTAGCGTTAGACGGCGCCAATGCGAATCGTTTATCCGAACTACTTCATGATTTGTTGACGCAACGTTATGCCGAAATTTTCGCCCATTTATTGATCACCCACAATAAGAAGAAGATTCCAACTGACTTTATCATTTCTTACATGACTTCTATTTTTATTGGCACCGTTAATTGGTGGGTCCACGCCGATAGCGATTTTTCACCAGAGCATATGGCCAAGTTAGTCATTCAATTAATTGCCAACGGTCATTTAACCGTGCTCGGAATTGAAGTCCTCGACGATTGACCGCAGATTGGATACAGATTTTAGTGTCCATTTGTGTTAAAGTAGCAGCATAAGGCTTTAATGAAGGGATTGGAATGGATGACAACAGAAGCAACTGATTTACGCGCATTACCGATTACCAGCGGCAGTAACTTTCGCGAATTAGGTGGCTATCAAGCCATGAATGATCAGCACATTAAATACCATAAAGTGCTCCGATCAGGACGACTAGCGCCACTTAATCAAGCGGATCTCACCTACCTTGACAATTACGGCACGCGGATTGATGTTGACCTGCGCTCCGCCGATGAAGTCAAGCAAGCACCGGATAAAGTACCGACCAACGCTACTTACAAGTACTTACCGGTCTTCGATTATGATCAAACTCAAAATTCACAATCGCTAAAATAATTAGAAATTGAGTATCAAGGCAATCCAAATCATGGTCATGAACACATGAAGACGGTCTACCGCAACATGATCGCTGAACCACACGCTAAGCAAATTTATCATCAGTTCTTCGAGATTTTATTGGCCAATACCACTGATGGTGCGGCCACACTATTTCATTGCACTGCCGGTAAGGATCGCACTGGAATGGCAGCAGTCTTTTTCATGACTGCGTTAGGCGTGGATGCTAAAACGATCAAAACGGATTATCTACTGACCAACACGATTGCGGCACCACATATTGATGCCCGCTTAAATGAGTTGAAAGCACAGCACGCTACCCCCGATACGCTTGCAAATCTTCGCTCATTACTCAGCGTACACGCGGATTATCTAGCAACTGCGCTGGATCAAGTGAAACAAGAATCCGGTAATTTAAATAATTATTTGCATGAAGGCTTACAACTAACTGATCATGATTTGAACGAACTACGCCAAATCTATCTAACAGCTTGATCGATAAAAAACGTCTCGCCGCTATTAAAACATAGCGCTGAGACGTTTTTATTTACCGTAGAAATTGTAAAATCACTTGTTGATAAATCGTGATCGCCGCCAAATAATCCTTGATGGCGATATATTCGTCAACTTGATGCCCGCTAGCGTTCCCCGGACCAAAAATAACTACCGGGAACTTCTGCGCGGCACGAATAAATTCAGATGCATCGGTGGCACCACCGTTACCGACTATCTCCACCGGCTGGCCAAGCGTATTGCTAGCAACCTGGTGGAATAACTGAACAAATGGCGCCTGTGGATTACCTGGAAGTGGACTCTCTGGATAATGATACGTTAAGGTCAATTTATTTTCTGGTGCTTGATTCAATTGCGCCACTAAAGCATCGATTTCTGCCATCAATGGCTGATTAGGGTACAACGGTGTAGTGCGAATATTACCATATAAGCGCGCCCGTGCTGGAATTGAATTGATCTGTTCACCGCCAGCAATCTGGGTCACATTATGGAGCAACGGTCCCAAAACAGGATCGACTGCTGTTTTCTGCGCCATTAAAGCAGTTAGCGCTTGATAAAAGCGGAATAATTGATCGATTGCATTGTTACCAGCCGCTGGATCAGCGCTATGAGCCGCCTTACCCTCAGCCGCCAACTCATAATCGATCACACCACGATGGGTATATTCCACTTGCAACTGACTAGGTTCAGCCACGATCAATGCATCCAGCTCGTCAGCAAAACCCTGATGCGTCAATTGAGCAGCCCCATAGTTACCAGTTTCCTCGCCAACAGTAGCAAATAAACGAATCGTGCCGGCAAAACTGCGCTTTTCAGCCAATAGATCTAATAACACATTGATCAAGGCTGCTAAGCCGCCTTTCATGTCGCTGGCACCGCGACCGTAGACGTTATCAGCGTCCATTTCACCAGCAAATGGCGGATGCTGCCAAGCTGTTACATCGCCAGGTGAAACTACATCTAAGTGTCCGGCTAAGCCTAATGTTTTACCCGGCTGATCACCATGTAATGTGATCACTAAATTGGAACGGCCTGGCGCATAATTAACTTCAGTGACTTGCGCCGCTGGATATTGATCAAACAATAATTTAATATAGTCAGCCACTTGGGCTTCATGATTATTCACCGATTTAATTTTCAATAGATCTTGCAATATTTTCAATGCTTTGCGCTTATCCATTAACTGGTAACCTCTTTCACCCGATTTTATACTTAATGATAGCAGAAAATAAGTATTTATGACGATAATTGAACAAAAAAAGCGTTGTTCCTAACAAAAATTGCTAGAAATAACGCGCTTCACGCTATTGATCGTTTTGTTTTCGTGGTAAAGCAAAGGTCAATGCAAAACCGATCACTGCTAACCCAACTGTCAACGCGAAACCATAATGCGTTCCACTGGTAACTTTTACAGCACCAGTAGCGCTACTAGCTGCTTCACCGGCACCCAGTAAACTAGTTGCTAAGGCCGTCGCGATCGCGCCACAAATTTGTTCTAATGTGTTCATAATACTACTACCATCAGGTGATAATTGTCGTGGCAATGCGTTTAGTCCATGAGTCTGCGCTGGTGACATCGCCAACGGTGCACCGATCATTAAAATAACGTGTGCACACACAACATAAAAATAACTGGAATCAGCCTGACTGAAAAATAACATTAACGCCCCAATGGTACTCACGAGAAAACCTAGCATCGCGGGCCGCCGTGGACCTACATTATCGTATAGGCGCCCGGAAATCGATGAAACTAAGGCGTTAAATAAGCCGCCGGGCAACATTAACATCCCAGTTAAAGCCACTGGCACTAATAACCCTTTTTGCCAATAAATTGGTAATAAATACATCGCTGACATAATGATCATGAAATCGATCATCACCAGGCCAGTGCCTAACGAAAAACCACCATGGGCGAAAGCTTTAACGCTTAAAATGGGTTCCGTTAACTTTAATTGCCGCCGGACAAAGAAAAATAACGCAATAATGCCCACTACTAAACTGCCTAGAACAATGGCTGAAGTCCAGCCTTGATCACTGGCTAAGCTAATTCCGATCACAACACCACCAAAGCCGATCGTCGACAAAATAATCGATAATATATCAACATGTGGCTTGGTGATCGTCATTACATTTTCAGTGAATTTGATTGCGATGAGTAAAGCGATGATCAAAAATGGGATCATGACCCAAAAAATAAACTGCCATGATAAAACACCAAGAATCAATCCAGCCACCGTTGGCCCAAGCGCGGGTGCAAACATGATAGTTAGGCCGATCAAGCCCATCGCGGAGCCCCGTTTATCTATAGGATAGATTGCTAAAGCCACCGTAAAAATCAGTGGTAGCAGAATTCCGGTGCCAATACCTTGAATCAACCGGCCAATAAATAAGAACATAAACGTTGATGATAAAGCCGAGATCAACGCGCCAACAATAAAATCGCATAACGCAAAAATCAATAATTGTCGCGTCGTAAACCAGCGCGTTAATAATCCTGAAAGTGGTAAAACAATGCCCACCATTAACAAATAACCAATAACCAGCCACTGAATTGTGCCGGCGGATACCCCTAATTTAGCTGTTAAGGGGGACAAGGCAATATTAAGCGCCGTTTCACTAAACATACCAATGAAGCCACCAATAAGCAGGCCAGCCATGATCGGCAAGCGTTTAGTCTCTGTACTATTTTTCATGTGAAAAAGTTCCTCTTTCCCAATACCATAAACCAAAAATAATTTCTGGATACAAGAGATCATTCTAGCAGGAAAAGTTGGTCTTCGTAAGTGTAAGTTGCCTATTTTCAGAAAACTACCGATAAAACAGCCTTATCTATGTTAGCTAATTAAAAGGACTCGTCGGCTTAAAGCAAGCTGACGAATCCTTTTTTTAAATGGCGTTTGCATCTGTTGTTGTAACCTCATCGCTTTGGTCTGTTGCTGTACCACTATCATCGGTAGTTGTTGAATCATTAAATAGATACTTTTGCAATAACTGACCAGTGAGCACCGGCGTTTTAGTGATAATAACTTGTGCCGCGCCGGACTGTGAAATCTGATTTTGAATCGCCGTGTCAGGGATAAAATTCAATACGGTCAAAACGATGAACAGTCCGATATAGTTAAGCACAAACGCCACTATTGCCCCGGCAACACTGTTGACTTGTTTGATCACCGGTAGCCAAGTGATCACCCGCGACCATCGCGCTAACATGCGAACGATAAGCCAGCCAAGTGCGATCATCATCAAAAAAGCGATCGTATTGGTCACACCTAAGCTAGCGGCCGCACTACCCGACCAAGTTGCTAGCCAAGTACTAACATTGGGCGCTGTCAACCGTGCAAATATATAAACGCCGATGTAACCAAGTGTATATAGTAGCTGAACGATCAAGCCACGCTTCATTCCGCGGTAAACAGCTATAATTAAAATCAGCGCAATAATAATTGTAACGATCATGTTTCATTTCTCCTCTTATAATCAAGCATAATACTTTGAATTCAGTAAATAATTAGACAGATAATTTTGTGTAAAAATTTAGCACCATTCGCTAAGTTAACTTTACCAGATTTTGTGTAACTAACTACCGACCTGCGACCGATTTAATATTTGTTTAATCAGTGTACCTTAAATAGGATGTAAAACCGCAAAAATCACTGTACTTTATATTGATTAGTGCGATAATAAGTACCCTAATTACAGTAATGGTAGTATCATTTACCTAACTAATTTACGGCAAGTGATTAATTCATCAGCTAAACATGTTAGAATATAACTAAATTGATTGAAATGAGGAATGATTGTGACTGGTAGTCAAATCGCTGTAAATACGGTCGTCATGTTGATCACCTTTTTATTTGCGGCGTTTTTTGTGGCATCAGAGTTTGCTTTAGTGCAAACTCGGCCAAGCGCACTTGAAGAAGAACTAGAAAAACGTGGTGGTCACTCGAAAAAGGTCAGCACCGCACTGAACATGGTACATAACCTAAATGAATATTTATCGACCACCCAAGTCGGCGTCAGTGTTGCCGGAATTATTTTAGGTTGGATCGGTGAATCAACTGTGGAAACTATTTTGATCGACTTATTCAATCTAGATCACCTAATGGGCTCAGCCGCCTTACACGCGGTAGGTGCGATTCTTGGGGTGATCGTACTAACTTACTTAGAAGTTGTCTTCACCGAGATCGTGCCGAAAAATATCAGTATCGACATGCCCTTGCCAACTATGATGTTCATTACGACACCACTGCGCTATTTTCATTTGATCTTCTATCCCTTCGTTTGGTTGCTAAATATTTCAGCTAGCGGCGTTGTCCGGTTGATCGGTTTAAAACCAGCCGATGAAGAAAACGAAAACTTCTCGCAGGCTGAAATTTTGACCTTATCCCGTAATGCGGTCAGTGGCGGTCAGCTAGAGCGGAACGATTATATCTACATGGAGCGCGCCTTTGCCATGAACGATAAAATCGCTAAAGATATTATGGTCGATCGAACATCGTTAATGGTGGTTGATGTCACTACAACGGTTGCCAAAACGATTAAAATGTATATCGCTAACGGTTTTAGCCGTTTCCCCGTCGTTGAAGATAATGATAAAGATAAAATCATCGGCTACGTGTACAATTATGATCTAATTAAACAAGCTGAACTCAGTGATCAGACCCGGGTCAGTAAATTATTGCGTAATATCATTACTGTGCCAGAAACAGCTTCGCTACAGAATGTTTTAGCGCAAATGGTGCAGAAACGAACCCCCATCGTGGTAGTCGTCGACGAATATGGCGGTACCAGTGGCATCGTCACTGATAAAGATATCTATGAAGAATTATTTGGTACCGTCAAGGATGAAAACGAAATTCCATCTGAAGAATATGTTGAAAAACAAAAAGACGGTAGTTACCAGGTCAACGGTAAAATCACCCTTTATGATTTTGAACGCTATTTTAACGTTAAAATTCGTGAATTTGACGATTCGGACGTGGTGACTTTAACCGGTTATATTATGAAAGACAATCCGGCAGTCCAACCAGAGGATACTTTTATTGTTGATGATTTTACATTTACCGTTGGTGAAATTGATAACGCCTATGTTAGTTGGTTTAAAGTTACCCGTACCGTTGATCTAACAACGGCTGAATCAACGACTAAATCCTAGATTCAAAGCTTACTGTTTGCTGTATCGCTAACCAAGCGGTACTTTTTTTACATTAATATGGCTCAACTATCGTACACATTTCAGCTTAAAGTAATCTTATTGAAATATTTAAGCTTGATTTAAGTCAACTCTGATATAATTGTAAAGAAATTGAGCAAAAAAAGCCAAGCGGCCAACTGGAGATTTATCACGCGACTACAATCACCTGCTTTTTCTCCTGCCGCCTTAGTAAACGAAGGGAACTAGCCTATGTTGCATAAAAAGAAATCCAAACGATGGCCCAAAATCTTAGCGGCGGTCATTGCGGCGATCCTACTGATCGGCGGTGGCTTCGTAGCCTATGCCTACTATCAAACCAAACAAACTGCTAGTAAAATCTACAAAGCCAGCGACAGTAACGCATCTGCTGTGGTCAAACAAAAAAAGCCATTATCGATTCTCTTATTAGGCATTGATACCGGCGCTGATGGTCGTACTGATAAAGGTCGCTCTGATACGATGATCCTTGCCACCATTAATCCTAGTACTAAAAAAACAACTTTCGTCAGTATCCCCCGTGACACAATGGCAGAAATGACCGCTAGCAGCGAAACTAGTATTCAAAAAATCAATTCTGCTTATGAAATTGGTGGTGCCAAAACCGCTAAAAAAACTGTCAGCAATTTACTAAATGTCCCGATCAATTATTATTTAACCTTAAATATGGGCGGTTTATCTAAAATTGTTGATGCAGTAGGCGGTATCACCGTCACCAGTGACTTAGATTTCAGTTTCAACAACGTCACCATTAAAAAAGGCTCCCAGCACGTAAATGGTAAGCAAGCCTTATCGTTTGCCCGGATGCGTTATGACGATCCCAAGGGTGATTACGGTCGACAATTACGGCAACAACAAGTGATCAAGGCTGTGACCAAAAAGCTGCTATCATTAAATGGTGTTGCTAACTACCAGAAAATTTTAAGCGTTGTACAGAATAATCTGCAAACCGATCTCAGTTTTTCTGACATGAAAGGTTTGGCCACTAATTATCGTGCGGCTGCAACAACGATGGATTCCGATCAATTACAAGGGCAAGATGCCGACATCAACGGTAGTTCTTACCAAATTGCATCGACTAAGGAATTAAATCGAGTTTCAAAAAAATTACGTAAGCAATTGAATTTGAATGCTGAAACCGTCAGCAATAAGGAAACTGAACTGAACACAGCCAACCCTTATTTTGATGGAATTACTAGTACCACGTATACGATCTATGGTACTGACAGCACCGTTAATTATGGCACTGGCACCTATAGTGATGGTAGTACCTACAACAGCGAGAGTAGCAGTGATAGTTACACTGGGACTGGCGATACAACTGGAACGCAATCCTATAACGGTCCGGCTACACCTAATGGCCAATTTTAAAAAATTACCTATACAGAAAACGCCAACTAATTTACAATTTAGTGGCGTTTTTTTATGTGGTTATCGGCAAAACTCATTCTTTACAACCTTTTTCTAAGCTGTTACGGTAAGACCAATGCGGAGGTTTATTCAGATGACACAACAACAAATAATTAATTACGGTATTATGGGTGCAGCACAAATTGCGCCCCGTTTTTTAGCTGGCTTACGTGCAGCTGGCGGTGCCCAAGCATTGGCGATCGGCGCCAGCCAACTAACGCGTGCACAGCAATTTGCCCAAGTTAACAACATTCCCCATGCTTATGGCAGTTACACCGAACTAGTCAATGATCCTACACTAGATGTGATCTATATTCCACTATATAATGGCGGCCACTACGCCGGCGCAAAGCTAGCTTTAAATCATGGCAAAAGTGTTTTGTTAGAGAAACCATTTACCTTGACCCGCGCTCAAGCGGAAGCGTTATTTACATTAGCGCAACAACAACACGTGACTTTAATGGCCGCACAAAAGGCCGTCTTTTTGCCATTGACTCGAAAAATCAAACAAATATTGACTGCCGGCACTATCGGCCAAGTCAGTTGGATCGATGCACAAAGCTATCACCCTGGCGGCACTGATATTAGTTGGTTTCAAGATATTGCCGCTGGTGGTGGCGCCTTTCGTGGCAGTGCCGCTTATCCACTAGATTATATTCAGTACCTTCTAAACCAACAATTCACCAGCTATAGTGGCGAATGTCAACGACAAGCGCCGGCTGCCGATTGGCAAAGCAATGTAGTTTTAAAGACTGAACAGAATGTCCTCGTTAATTTATTTATTTCCGCAAAATTACCACTTAACAGTCGAATGATCATTTACGGTGACCGCGGTAAAATTGTGATCCCTAATTATTGGAAATCAGCCGAAGCAACCCTATACACCTATGATGGCAAAGCTACCCCACTACGAGTCACACAAGATAGTGAATTTGTCTTTGAAATTCAACACTTTAATCAACTCTGGCGGCAGCACCAACTCACCAGCCCCATTATGACCCCCGAGTTGACCTGTCACACCATCGAAATCATTGAAAATATTTATCGGCGCTGGACAGCTGGCCCTACTGCTTCATAAATAGCGCTAGTGTATCAATTGAAAAGCGCTACCAAAACTGCTATGGTTGTCTTGTAATCAATAATTAAGAAAAGGGGTTCATCATGACAACTTATAATTATGATTTTCCAAAGTCTAAGGCACAACTTAACCAGCTGATTGCAGATATCAGCCAATTAAAGGTTAATGTTCAACAGACTCACTGGTACATGCGCGGCGAAAATTTCTTCCGTCTCCATCCATTAATGGATGAATACGGCGACCAACTTAGCGAACAGCTTGATCAAATCGCTGAACGGCTAATTGCTTTAAACGGCAGCCCGTTAGCGACAACCCACGAATTCATTGCAAATACTGGCTTACCTGATGACAAAGTAGAATTCGATCAATTGACCTTACCTGAATTTATGCAACGCTTGGTCAATCAATTTAAGTATCTACGTGATCAATATCAAAAAGGTATCGAAGTCACTGATGAAGAAAAAGACTTCCCAACTCAAGATATGTTAAACGGCTTCAAGGATGAAACTGATAAAAACATTTGGATGATCAGCGCCTACCTTGGCAAAGCACCACTTGCTGACTAGCAATGTAAAGAGACTGTGATATAAGTAAAACGGTTCTTTCTGAAGTATGAGTTAGTTAGCTTCCATTCCATCGCCAGTGGACGGAACGAGTGGGCGCGTTGGCGAGCTAATTTTTCCCAGATAAACCCAAAAGCGGACGGAAAAATGGATCTCGCCAGCCACGCATAGTTCTAAATGGCCCAAGTCGCCATCAAGAACTATCGGCACATCTGGTCCACTGGCGAATCCATTCCAGCAGGCAATAACTGAACATTCAAGTGTTGCTTGTTTAAGCAGTAAAGTTAGGCAGTTAGAACGTAAAACACCGGTAAAACATTCGAAAACTGTTTTACTGGTGTTTTTATGCGCATATAATCTGTTTTAAAACTGCGAGTCTCTAATAATTGTCGATTAAACCTAACTGAGCTAACTAAGATAATTAAACTAACTAATTAAATAGTGATCTAACACTGCCAAGGTGAAATTGAAATGGAGTCGCCAGTGGACCACTGTCGCTTATTCTTAACAACTAAATTAACAAGTATCAAAACTGGCACTGAGCCGCTAAGCAGAACTTGCTTTCCGTTGTCGATTGAACTATGGTAAAGACCGTCAAGTTCAATTCGCACGCGTTCCGTCCACTGGCGCCGGAATGGAAGCAAACTAACTCTGCGCACAGCCAAAGTTCAAAAAGATCCGTAAAATTATGTCGCAGTCTTTTTTCATTGCCAAATATTATAGTTTAAACGTGTGCCAATTAGATAGCCACTGGCGACTTAATTTAGAGCCAGCGTTGACTTATGGATTTGACCTAATCAAGAAAACGGTTTATCTTAAAAGGTAATTACATAATAGAAAGAGGTCTACTTATGTCCCCAGAACAACTGGATCAATATGCCCGTATGATCGACCACACTAACCTACATGCAGATGCTTCCGCTGCTGATATGGAAAAACTTTGTGCTGAAGCCAAACAATATCATTTCAAAATGGTGGCGATCAATCAAAGTCAAACCGAGCGTTGTGCCCAGTATTTAGCGGGTACTGATATCCATGTTGGTGCCGCAATCAGTTTTCCGCTAGGCCAAACCACGATAGCCGCTAAAATATTTGAAACGGAAGATGCAATCAAAAATGGCGCCACTGAAATTGATTATGTGCTGAATTTGACCGAAGTTAAAAATGGTAACTATGACTACATTAAATCAGAAATGACTCAAATGGTCGCCTGCTGTCATCAACATCAACTTCCATGCAAAGTGATTTTTGAAAATTGCTACTTAACCAACGACGAAATCCGTCAATTAGCTTTGATTGCTAAGTCGGTACAACCTGACTTTATTAAAACTTCAACCGGTTTTGGTACTGGCGGTGCAACTATTGCTGATGTTCAATTGATGAAACAAACGGTTGGTGCAGCCGTTAAAGTCAAAGCCGCTGGCGGTATTCGTAGCGCAACTGATTTTCTTGCTATGATCGACGCCGGCGCCGAACGCATTGGTACTAGCGCTGGAATTAAAATTATTGAAGCTTTAAAACAACGCGCTTGATTCCCAGATAAAAAAGCCTTGAAAAAATTCAAGGCTTTTTTGTTTAGCATGTTTTATTGATCAACATCAAATTGGTAGTCACTAGCATAGACTGGTAATCGATAAGCTCGATAAACGTAAGCTTTAGCTGATGGATTTGTTAACTTAACATTGAAGACTTGTTCTTGACCAGCGACCTCAATAATATTACTTGTTTTCCCATTATTCTGGAAGCCGAAATCTAGTAAATAGTTAGTTGAACTAACTTTTTGGGTGTAGCCGATGATCGCCGTGAAGTTAGCTTTCCCCAATGATTTACCGTAAGCCCAAGTCTGATCAATAGTCATCTTTTTGGTGTCAATATGGTATTGAACGCCTTGTGAGTACTTACCAGAAGTTGTGGCATCCCCGTTAGTCACGTTGATATTATTATCATATAGCAAAATATTTTCGCTGTTCGGATCATTATTATCATCACTCAACAAATTCAAGCCATGTTGACCACCTGTGATCGATGTTCCCTTCGTCGGCGTTAATAATAATTTCTGATATTTCTGCGGCCAAGTGGACTTCTTTTTACCAGAATAGATCCACTTGATCTGCTCTGTTTTAAGATCAAATTTCATGATCATATCCTGATTACGGCCAGAAATCATCAAACTCTGATCATTATTATCATAATAAACTGCGTTTTGATGGAACCAGTCGATCGAACCGTCTTTAGCGGCTTTATATTTTGTATACATTGCTTGCGGTAATAAATTTTTTAGGTCGATCACCTTAGTAATTTTACCCGTCTTGGCGGAAATCACGACCATGGTATCTTCCACATAGTCAGAGCCATCGTTGACCGTTGCGACTAGATCATGATTGGGTAGCTCGATGATATCATGATGCAGCACGGTCGTTTCCCTGGCGCCACCGTCACTATTACTAGTTTTAGCCCGGAAATTATATTCCTTATAGACACGCCCTAAGTAGTCCGTTTCCAGCAAATCATTATAAACTAGTGCTGATTGTGTGTTTTTACTTAATAACAACAAGTGACCATTGTGAATCGGCTGCAACATATGCTGAACGTACAAAGTCGAATACCAACGAATTGCGCCATCAGCATCGATGGCAAACGATTGTTTCGTTGTCCGAATCATAAAGGTTAATTTATTATCGCCGATCACCATTTGCTGTTTATTATTCTTAGTGACCTTTATTTTTGTTTTTTGCAAATATTCAGGTAAATCAGTCGTTGTTTTAACTTGTAATGTTTGCTCTGTGGTTGTACCATCTTGATACTGTACTTGTAACTTAACCGTATTTTGACCGGAGTATAAGCCTACCACTGGCACCTGATGTTGGGTGCTGTAGTCACCGTTAACTTGATTAGTGATCGAAGTGTTTTCAGTTCTGCCGACGACCGTATAGGTGATTTTAGCCGCTTGCTCAGTTTGAAAAATCACTAATGCGGTGGTTAGCGGAGAAGTCTGATAGGGATTTACCTTAACGTACGGCGTAGCCAACGTATAGTCAGTATTCGCCAATGCTGTTTTATACGTCTGATTTGCGTTTTCCTGTTTCTGCGCCCGTGTTGTCACTAGGTGGCTACCAATATTTCGTTTGATCTGCTTAACTGACAGTAACTTAGTCGTATTCGTTTTAGTCGTGGTCTGCTTTTGCGTTTGACCACAACCAGTTAGCCCCACTGTCAGTAAAATAAGTGTTAGTACCCCAAAAATTCGCCAGCGCTGTCCCTTCATCATTCAAAACTCCTTATCCTAAGATTAAAATCACTTTAATTATATTAAAAATGTATGAAGAAGTTTTGAATTTTTAGTAAATCACGGTAATTTTATTAAAATCTGGCTTAAAAAATAAGCAGCCTAATTCATGGTACAAGAAAACACCAGCATAGTGAAATTCCATCGGTTCTTTCTGAACTTTGTCTGTCTGATTAACTCGTAGGCAGATTTAGTTTGGTTCTATTCCAGCGCTGGCGTATGGAACGCGTGGCGCGTTGGCAAGCTAATTTTCTTTCCAATTAAGCCCAATCGGAAAAGAAAATGGATCTTGTCAATCGCGCATGGGTACTAGGTGACCACAATTCGGTCACCAAGTACCATCGACACAGCTGCGACTTGAACTTGGCGGTTTTCGCCTTAGTTCAATCGACAACGGGAGGCAAGCTCTGTTTAACAAATAAGTACTAATTGCGATACTTGTAAATAGTGTTATTAAGAACGAGCGACAGTGATACGCCAGCGCCTCCATTTCACCTTGGCAGTTTTAGAACACTATTTAATGAATTAGATTAAACGGTTTAGTTGATTTAATTAGAATTGACCAACAGTCATTAGTGATTCGCTGTTTTCAAGTAGATTATATGCGCATAAAAATATCGGTAAAACAGTCTTTCAACTGTTTTACCGATATTTTTATTCTGATTATCACTAAGTTTGCCACTTAAGCAATCAATGTTTGAATGTTCACTTATTGCCTGCTGGAATGCAGGCGCCAGTGGAGCACTGTTGCTCAATTTTTGAAACACTTTTAGCAAGTATTAATTTTTAGATCATCTTCGCTAAACAGAGCTTGCTTCCCGATGTCGATTGAACTATGGCAGAAACCACCAAGTTCAAGTCGCACTCGTTCCGTCCACTGGCGCCGGAATAGAAGCTAACTTGCTCTGCTTGTAGTCAAAGTTCAGCAAGAACCATTCCACCACGCTGATGTATCGTTTTAATGTTTAATATTCTGGCAATCAACATTAAAGATTGCCTTCGTCGTTAAACGTTCCATATCTTGAAGTTTGTGCAAACAAACGTGATAGTAGCGTCCCGGACTTTCCATGACGATTACTTCTACTTCGCTAAACTCGGCTAATTCGGTTAAATAATTTTTTAAAACAATATAACTAAAACTACGCACCGTTTTGTACCTCCCCTTCATGCTCGTGACGGCCGTGGCATTATGGGCGCATACCGGTTAAGCTAGCCGTCACTACTCAAAATCTGCTACTGATCTACCTACTCACAAGCATACCTAATGTAACAACAAAAGTACAATGACAGGCTACTAAGTCACAAAATAACTGTTTATAACCTCGATCATTTACCATTTACAGAACGTGCTGGCCTAATCACTGGCTTTACTTGAGTCAACCCCGCGATCCCGTAATGTTTTAAGTGCTTAAAAGCATGTTGATCAAAAAAGCCAATAAAACTGCCTTGGAAAAATAGACAGATCAAGGTGCCAATATTGACGGCAAACAACCGCCCTGTAAACAAGAAAGTGCCTAGCATGATCAATACTGGTGGAATATAATGAACCATTTGCGCGATCGTAGCGTTCCCCTTTAAATAGCGAAACCGCAATATCTGCATAAAATCATCGTTGGGGTGCAGAACAATGTTGGCCCGTTGATAAATTGAGGTTGCCAAAGCGACACAAAGTATGCCAAATATATCGGTAATGACGCGCACAACCAGCGGCAACTGATTAATACCTAAGTGCAGAATGATTTGGGTAAATAATTGAATCAAGTAGCTAAACGGCGTAATAAATAATAAATTACCTAAAAAACGCCGCCACGATAATTTACGTGTCAAAGCCATATTCGCTAAGGCAACTAAAACACCACATAAGAACAGTGTGACGCGCAAACTTAACGGCCACAAATGATACAAATTAACTGCTGAGGCGGTCCAAACAGCGCTACCTAAATTAGTTGCAATCGTCAGTGAATGACCAGTAGCATTGATCAACAGCGACAGTCCTAGATAACCCCACCGTTGAATTAGATTCTTCGACTGTGTTTCTTCAATGATGCCTCATCTCCCGCTAAATGATTGCCTAATAATAAAGCGAACCATCCTATGGATGATTCGCTTTATCACTCAAAATAAGCTATTTGTTTTCGACTAGAGATTTACCAGTCAAAAACTTGGGATTAGGTGTTAAACCAAAGTTCTTTGCTAAATCTGCTAAATCATCATCAGTAATTTCTTGTAAGCAAACACCGCCTTGAGCTTGGATCGTGGTGTAAATCAATGCTGCTTTTTCAATCGTTTCAATTAAGCCAAAGGTTTCATCCATTGAATCGCCGGCGCCAAAGACACCATGATGTGGCCACATAACTGCACGGAAGTTTTTCATTTTCTCTGCAGTTGCTTCACCAATATCGTTAGTTCCTGGAGTCATATAAGGAATGACGCCTAGGCCTTCTGGGAAGACAACTACTGATTCTGCTTGCATTTTCCATAAGATACGGCTAAACGTTTTCTCGTCCAGAGGTAAAGTGAAACTCATGGCAATTAAATTAGTTGGATGACAATGCATCACTACACGTTGATTGCTATCAACATGCAACCGATTAATATGCGTCATTAAATGGGATGGAAATTCACTAGTTGGTTGAGCGCCATCATTATAGCCCCAACGAATATCAACACTATGGCCATCCTTGGCGATCTGAACTAAACCAGTATCCCGTTCAGGATTATCGATAACATTTTTGAAATAACGACCAGTTGCAGTAACTAAAAAGTATTGACCAGCTAATTCGCTAGCATCAAAAGCAATCGGTACATTACGTAATACTTTATCAGTATCTGCGTACTGGCTGATTTCATCTTCAGTCAAGCGGTAGCTAACATTACCACCATTACGTTCATCCCAACCATGGTCGTATAACCCACGAGTGATTTTGCACATTTGTTGTACGTATGTTGAATTAATAAATTTTTCTTGTGTCAAGATTTATGATCCCCTTTATTTGATTCAGTCTATTTAGTTACGTTTGAATTGAACGTCTTTTTCATATTGATGAATGTTCTGCATCCAGTCCATGCCAACAGGTGTGCCATTGTTCTGACAGAATTTATCCCAAACGGCACCAAATGGCATGCTCTTAAGTTCTTCGGTTTCAATTAAACGAGTAGTAAAGTCAGCATCATATTCAGCTTGTTTCAACTGATCAATTGGTTCGAGCATTGCTTGTAACAATGCCTTTTGAGTTGCACGAGCGCCAACGACCCAAGCAGCGACACGGTTGATCGTTGCATCGAAGAAGTCTAAGCCCAGATGAGTACGTTCAAGATAGTTATCACGAACAAGTGAACGTGTGATCCGAACTAATGCTTCATCCATGATGACCGTATGATCAGAATCCCAACGTACTGGACGAGAAACATGCATGAATAAGTCTTTCTTAGTGAATGGGAAGTAAGCTGCAAACTTATCAGAAACATCTTCTGTTGGATGGAAATGTCCGGCATCGATCGTCCATAAATGGCCACGAGTGATTGCATAATTGTCATAGAATAAATGAGAACCAACTGTGTAAGATTCGATCCCAGGGGCACCAAACAACTTACCTTCAAAGGAATCTTGCGTATTCTTTTCATCGTATGGCTTAGCTTCGATTTCGTCCAAAGAAGCTAATAAGCGTTCACGAGGTGTACGTTTGTCAATTGGATTGTCTTTAAAACCATCTGGGACCCAGAAGTTGTTGTAACAAGTCTGACCTAATTTTTCACCGATATAGTTAGAAACTTCACGGGTCAACTTACCATGTTCGATCCAGTAGTCGCGGATCGCTTTATCAGGAGAAGCAACGGTCATGTTGTCTTTAACGTTAGGATGTGAGAAGAAAGTACCATTGTTATCTAAACCAATGCCTTCTTTTTTAGCCCAATCGATCCAGTAATCGAAATCCTCAGGACGGATATCGTTAAAGTCTTTCTTCTTGCCATCTTTAGCAACTGCATAAATCATATGCAAGGCAACTTTATGTGTGCCTGGAATTAAGCTTAGCGCTTCATGTAAATCAGCTGTCAATTCGTCAGGAGTACGCGCAACACCAGGATAATTACCAGTGACTGCAATCCCACCAGTTAATTCAGCGTCAGGATTCAAGAAACCATGAATATCGTCGCCTTGCCAACAATGAATAGATAAAGCGACTTTTTCCAATTGTTTCATTGCAGCTTCAGTATCGACACCCATTTCTGCGTATCGTTCTTTTGCAACTTCATATGCTTTATCGACTGTTTCTGCTTTTACCATGTTTATACACTCCTCAATTAAGGTTATGATCAGTCAAAATCACTGATCGATTTTGTTTGTTCCATACGATTGATTCTTGTAGCCAAGTTCATGCCGCACGGATCAAGGCGCGCTGTTAATCTAAATGGAATACTTCTTCAAGATCATCGGCAACGGGACTTTCGTTTGGGTTAGTCTTCATAATTGGCTCCATGTAATGCCACCACTTTTTGCAAATATCTGTATCCGCAATAGCATTATAGGCATCAACATCTGGTACTTCGAGATAGGCCAAAGTCTGACCATTAGCTCGATTGAGATAGATCGAATAGTTCGTGGCACCATGCGCTTTTAAAGCCGCTTTCATTTCTGGCCAAATTTCTGCATGACGCTTAGCATATTCGTCGTAAGAACCTGGGTTGATGTACATTACTTGCGCAATCCGTTTCATCAGTTATACACTTCACTTTCCTCATAAATCTCAATAAATTGTTTTTAATAATTTAGTACCCTGAATTATTTATTATTGGCTAAAAAATCCTGATATTTAGCCAAGACGCCTGCATCAGCATCTTTCTGCGGTGCAAAAGTCTTCAAGTCAAATGAATCGGCGATCAAATGACGTCCAGCCACGACATCCTTGACCTCACCGGCAGTGATCATTTGAACAATGATATTACCGATGGCAGTCGCTTCACCTGGACCTGCCACTACCGTTACCCCAGCAAGATCAGCGGTCAACTGATTCATTAGGGCGACGTTAGAACCACCACCAACAATGTTTAACGTTGTGATCGGGTGACCGATAATTGTACTGAGTTTATGCACGGAATCGGCATAATACAATGACAAGTTATCGTAGATCGCACGGGCGATCTCACCCGGTGTCTTGGGTACAAACTGATTAGTCTCCTTGGCATAATTCTGTAATTCTTGAATCATGTTTTCGGGATTCTGGAAACGCAGATCATTGACATCAATGAAGACTTTGAACGACTCTTCTTTATCAGCAAGTGCTGCCAATTCAGCAAATGAATACTGGTCATTCAGCTCTTCTTTGACCTTCTGGATGATCCACAGGCCCATAATATTCTTCAGAAAACGGTAAGTCCCATAGGCACCCCATTCGTTAGTATAATTTTCACGAAAGGCATCTAAGCCATTTTCTGGTGTATTTAGCTCAGCACCAAGCAATGACCAAGTTCCAGAACTTAGGAAAGCCCAGTTATCACCAAATCCTGGCGTCCCAACGACAGCACTCGCCGTGTCATGGGTCGCAGTAGTGATCACATCAGTTTCTGGAATATCATATTGTTTATGCCACTTACGCCGCACACTACCTAGCAAAGTCCCGGCTTCAACTAAATGTGGAAACTGATCGGCCTCAACATTGACTTCACTCATCAAATCCTTGTCGAACAAGCCTTGACGGAGATTTAACATTTGCGTTGTCGAAGCATTAGTCACTTCGGTAACCGCATTGCCGGTCAAGACATAGCCCAAGTAATCTGGGATCATCATGATCTTGTCAGTCTTTTCTAAGTCGGCCTTATCTTCGGTATAAAGCTGATATAGCGTATTGAAATCCTGGAATTGAATCCCAGTTTTCTCATAGATATATTCTCTTGGTAATTCCGAAGTAAGGTTTGAGATTGCAGAATTAGTTCGCGCATCACGGTATGCGATCGGATTATGCAGCTTATTGCCGTCTTCATCAACTAACACATAATCGACCGCCCAAGTATCAATACCTAAGTTAACACGATTAATGCCACGTGCTTTGATTTTTTCCAAGCCAGCTAAAATTTCATCGATGAGATGATCGATCTGCCAACAATCATGTCCGTCTTCACCAGTAAAGCCATTCTTAAAACGGTGCGCTTCTTCAAGTTTTAGTTTACCCTCATCCACTGTACCGAGGATTAAACGGCCGCTGGAAGCACCGATATCAACTGCTACGTATGTGTTCATTTTTTTAACACCTCAGATTCATTTTTTATCCAGTGTATCGCGCTGGTCTTGCGTTAAGAAGTCTTCACCATATTGTTCTTTGGTGATTTCTTCCAAACTCTTGCCACGAGTTTTTGGTGTCCAAGTAATTCCGACTAACAGTGAAATGATCAAAATTGCGATCATAATGTAGCCGCCAATACTAAAGCCTAGGTTGGCCATGATCGTTGGTACAAAAATCGTATATGCACCAGCAAAAGCACGAACAACGAAGAACATGACCCCTTGCGAACCGGCACGGAACTGAGTTGGGAAAAGTTCAGTTGCCCACAGTGCATACCATGCTTGTGCACCGATACCAGCAGAAATGCCCCAAAGCGCAGCAAATGTCCACAATGCCCATGTCTGGCTCATCCCAAAGAGTGTCAAGATGATCCATGAAAGCAATGACATTGTTGCACCGACTCCGAAGAAGAAACGATGATTGACTTTGTCACCAAACTTGGCAAAACCAAAGTATGTGGCGCAAGCTGTAAGCACCCAAATCAAAATATTAAGCATACTAGATTGAGTAGCATCAAGCTTAACAACGTTTTCAAAAATATACGGTAGGAACATCCCTTGTGAACCAGCAACTAAGTTCCATAAAGCATAGACCCCAATTAAGAAGAATAGCCATTTGATGGATGTCTTATTGGAGAACAAAGTACGGTATGGATGACTGTTAGCTTTAGATTTATGCCCAGTCTTCTTCTCTTCCGCCTTTTGATCCAACCAATCTTGTGATTCAGGTAATGTCCGTTGCAAATTCCAAGCGACAAAGGCAACGATCGCCAAGCCAACAAAGATCAGACGATAACCTAATAGTCCAAGTGGTGCAACTATCAATGCAGCAATAAAGACTACCGCCGGGCCAAGTGACCAAGCAAACTGCGAAACCCCAATGTTCTTGGCACGTTCAGTTCCTGCAGCTGTTTCACCGATATATGACCATGATGCTGGAACACCGGCACCAACTGCGATCCCAGTGATAATGAAGCCGGCTAATAAAAAACCAAAATTATTAGCGAAGACACACATTAAACAACCCACCATGTAGATCAACATGTCATAAACGTAAATGAAACGACGACCAAATTTATCAGATAATGGTCCACCAATGATCGCGCCTAACGCAGCGCCAAACGCATTAGCAGATAAAGCACCTAAAATACCTGTTTGTAATGTACTAAGCCCAAACTGTGTGCTCCAAGACGCCATTCCGACAGAACCAGCAACGATACAACCGGAATCGAGGAAATTTGTGATCGAAACACGAATTGTGGACTTCAATGACCCTTCAGCCATATTTTTAACCTCCTAAATGTTAAGACAATAATAAATTGAATAAATAATTACTTGATTACAGTTATCATTTAACCGTTTTCATGGTATTATATCAATGTCAGAACTTCAGGATATTTGGAACATAAGTACAGGAGGGCATTATGGACGCTAATATTTTCAAATCATTACAAGCATTATCGAGTGTTGAAATTCAACAACAGCAAAGCCATTACGTTAGCGATGATATCCCGCCGGCAGCAATTGATTTGAAAGCTAGTCACGACTATAAAGTTCCTGTGATCAACAACGAATACTTTTTTAGAAATTGCAGCGTTGCTATCCGCAAATATAATCGTTTTGCACCTTATCCGTTGCACACGCATCAGTTTTTTGAAATCAATTACATGCTCCGCGGTCACGCAACCGAATACGTCAATGGTCAGAAAATCGTGTTAAGTGAAGGCGATGTTTTACTACTCGATATTGGTAGTCAACATCGAATCGACGCACTTGATACCAATGACCTACTGATCAATGTTTTATTCCGTGACCGCAATATTTCCTTAGATTTAATTTCCCATATACAGGCAGCTAAGAGCGTGCTTTACGATTTTCTGATCAATAATATGGCAGCCGATCCCAAGCCAGGCCGATACCTTTTATTCAAGAATCTGGGCAACGGCAACAACGAAATCCAAACAACATTTGATGACTTGATCACCGAATATTACCAACAACGTGATTTCGCTGATACCATTATTAAATCAGAATTAACGATTCTAATTGCTCGGCTCGTCCGCAACAAACAGCTCCCAGAACCAGCAACGTCACCGACGCAAAAGCTGGCGATCAAATTACTAGATGAGATCCGGCAGCATTATCAAAGCCTGAGTCTAGAGACGCTTTCCAATAAGTATTCTTATAATAAGAACTACCTTAGTAACCTGTTCCATAAGGTAGTTGGCAAAACTTTCAGTCAGGCGCTGACCGAGGAACGGTTGCTCCGTGCGCGCGAAGCAGTCCAAAATACAACCCAACCTATCACTACGATTTGTCACGAAGTTGGCTTTTCAAATAAAAGTTTTTTCTATCATAAATACGCCGATAAATTCGGGCGAACACCAAAGGAAGATCGCCAGCTTATCAATAGTAAGTCATTGACCGACACATTATAATCGACTAAATATGTAGATATGTTCCTAATTTAACAATTATTTATTGTAACTTAGTTTGTGTATTCCCTTACAATGCCGCCTAAATGCTGGCTATTTTTTAGGATAATGTTGTTAAATTCACAGGGGCAAATACTCATCAGTTGCTGTTAAGCGCTTGCTATTATCCTAATATGTGAAATAATTATATTGCAAGTGATTCATGACTATTTTAAGGAGTGATTTAAATTGAAAATTCAAGCAGCTGTAGTTGATAAACAAGGTGCCAAATTTACAATTAAAAATGATATTGAACTTGCTGAAATGCAAGACGACGATATTCAAGTCCATATGGTTGCCACTGGTGTTTGCCATTCTGACGAGGCTTTACGTAAGGGTGACGCTACAATTGGCTACCCAATCGTCTTAGGCCATGAAGGTTCTGGGATCGTTGAAAAAGTCGGTTCACATGTACAAAACTTCAAACCTGGCGATCACGTTATCCTTTCTTTCTACGCTTGTGGCAACTGTGAAAATTGTCTCAAAGGTGTTCCTACTCAATGTTTACATTATGCAGCTAATAACCTTTCTGGCGTTCGTCCTGATGGTTCAGCTCATTTCACTGAAAACGGGAAACAAGTCGATGACATGTTTGATCAATCATCCTTCACCACAACTACGGTCGTCCGCGAACGTAATGCCGTCAAAGTTCCTGATGATTTAGATCTACGGAAATTAGGACCTTTGGGCTGTGGCTACGTAACTGGTAGTGGGACCGTTTTAAACACCTTAAAACCTCGCCCTGGTGATACAATTGCGGTCTTTGGTACTGGTGCTGTTGGTTTAGCAGCTATGATGGCCGGTAAAATTTCTGGTTGTATCCGTGTCATCGCCGTTGATATTATTGACGATCGTTTGGCCTTAGCTAAAGAACTTGGCGCAACTGACGTGATCAATAGTAAAAATGAAGACCCAGTTGCTGCCATCAAGGCTTTAACTCATGGTCATGGCGTTAACTTCGCTGTTGATACGACTGGTGTGACCCAAGTAATGGAATCCTCCATCAAGGCTTTGGCTCAAGGTGGCGTTGCTGCTTGTATCGCCGTGACATCTCATCATATTGACGTTGATACTTGGAATGACCTTTGTGTTGATGACAAAGCTGTTATCGGCGTTAACATGGGCGACTCAATTCCACAGATCGATATTCCTCGTTTGATTGAATTCTATCGTCAAGGTATGTTTGATTTTGATAAGACTGAAAAATTCTATAAGTTTGATCAAATCAACGAAGCTAACGCAGATTCAATTAGTGGTGAAACGATCAAGCCTGTCTTGGTCATCGATCCAGAATATAAACCTGGAGAATAAGCTTTAAATTAACGTAAAAAAATAAAACGTTCATCAATTGTTAGACAAAGATCTAATCATTGATGAACGTTTTTTATAATTTATTTTTGCTATCTAACTAAAGTCGGTTGCTTAGGATCAAACTGCCAACCTGGAATTAAATATTGCATTGCTAATGAATCATCACGGTCATGGTGTTTCAAGGTAGTATACAACTTGTTTGCTGCCTCTAATTTTTCTAAATTGATATTGATCCCTAATCCAGGACGCTTAGGGATCTTAATACCACCGTCGCTAATTTGTAGCGCATCATCGCATAACTGTTGATCATCTTGCCAAATAAAATGCGTATCAATAGCCGTAATGTTACCTGGCGCAGCTGCTGAAACTTGCGCGTATAAAGCAAGGGTAATGTCAAAATGATTATTAGAATGTGAGCCCCAAGTTAAGCCCCAATCATTTAAGACGCTGGCCATGCGTAAGCTACCATTGATTCCCCAGAAATGTGGATCCGCTAAGACAATATCGACTGATTTCATCATCAGTGATGGATAAAATTGCTTCCAATCAGTAGCAATCATATTCGTTGCCACTGGCATATTAGTCGCGTTTTTATAGAAGCTCATGATTTCACGACCAGAAAAACCACTTTCTGGACCACAAGGATCTTCTAAATAAGTGAGCGCATCCCCGTATTTATGGGTTAGATCAATGGCTTCTTGCAACGACCACGCCCCGTTAGGATCAAGATTAATTCGCGCATCCGGAAATCTTTTATGCAAAGCCACAACTGCTTGCATTTCCTCGTCGCCACTGAGGACGCCACCTTTTAACTTGAAATTCTTGAAGCCATAACGTGCTTGGGCGGCTTCGGCTTGTTTAACAATCCCAGCAACCGTCAGCGTTTCTTGTCGTCTGACCTTACCCCAGGCGTCATTATCATCGTCATGAATATATGGCAGATCAGTTTTGTGATAATCGCCAATATAAAACAGATATCCCAGCATTTCTACCTTATCACGTTGGCGACCATCACCAATGATATCGCACATTGGTAAGTTGACAAATTTACCGTATAAATCCAATAGTGCGCACTCGATGGCAGCTTCAGCGTGAACGACATATTTCAGATTAGCCAAGTTTAATTGTTGCAAACCTTGACCACTATCGTTTTTTTCGCGCCAACCTTTTTGCCGGATATCGTTTAAAATCCGCCGATATTCAGTGATTTTTTGACCAATTATTAAGGGCTTATAGCTTTCCAGGGACTTAGTGATCGAGTCGCCACCATGAATTTCACCGATACCCATTTGACCTGAATCATCCGTTAAAACGACAATGTTACGGGTGAAATACGGATAATGAGCACCACTTAGTGTTAACAACATACTATCGTAGCCAGCTACTGGATAAACTTTCATTGCTGTAATTTTAGGAATTACGCTTGTCATTGAAATTTCCTCCCTAATGTCTAATTAAAAACGATGACACTATTCTGTCATCGCCTTTTTTGTCAATCTCATTATTGAACAAAGTTCTAAGTAATCGGTGCCGGATTAAAAATACAAATATCATTGTATAATCCTAACTGCTCGGCAACTGGCTGTTCTCCACTAGCAACGTCAATAATGAAGTTAAATAACTGTGTCCCAACCTCTTCGACTGTTTTGTCGCCAGTAGCGATCGTACCTGCATTGATGTCAATTAAATCTTGCCAAAATTCTTTTAAATCAGTCCGTGAGCAAACTTTAATAACTGGCGCTGCTTCTAAGTTATAAGGTGTGCCGCGGCCGGTCATGAAGACTTCCATCCCCATACCAGAGGCTAATTGCATCGTGCCACAAACAAAATCACTAGCTGGTGTCGCGTTGAAAATCAAACCATGTTTGGTTGGGATTTCACCGGCACTCACTACCTGCGCAACTGGTGCAGCACCTGATTTTGCAATAGAGCCCATCGACTTTTCGACAATTGTTGACAATCCACCGGCTTTATTCCCTGGTGTTGGGTTAGCTGAACGATCGACTCCACCCTCGGCCAAGTAATTATCATACCAACTCATTTCTTTAGCCAACTTATCACAATTAGGTTTGTCTGGGATCCGCTGTGCAATAAATTCAACACCATCGCGGACTTCAGTAACTTCGGAGAACATTACGGTTGCGCCACCACTGACCAATAAGTCAGAAGCGTAGCCAGCAGCTGGGTTAGCAGTAACACCAGAAAAGGCATCACTACCACCACATTGCATCCCCACTGATAATTTTGATAATGGCAATTCTACCCGTTGGCGCTGATTCAGAATTTGTAACTTCTTCTCGGCCATTGCGTATAATGCCTTAAGAATATTTTGAAAACCATGCTGATCTTGTAATAAGATAAAATTCTCATCAGTAATATCGGCTTCGTCCATAACTCTTTCTGGTGTTAATTTTTCACAGCCAAGGCCAACAACCATTAATTGACCACCGAAATTAGGATTTTTCATAATATTACGGATGGCGCGGATTGGAATTTTTGCTTCAGGGGCATCAATGGCAACCCCGCAACCATAGGCGTGGCTAACAACAACAATATCATCAACATTAGGGTATTTAGGTAATAATTCTTGTTTCATTTTCTTAACCGCAACATTGAGAATACCGACAACACACTGAACTGTAGTTTGAATACCTAAAATGTTACGCGTACCCGCATAATCAGAACCTTCATTTTCATAACCCATGAAAGTTGTCCGTGGTGGTTGTGGTCGATCCTTCACAATATTTGTATTGTATGGCATGTCATCTAATTCCGGTGAAGCTGGTAAAATCAGGCTATCTTCATTGATCCAGTCACCGGCTTTAATGTCTTCTTTCGCATATCCGAGTACGACACCATAGCGGCGAACATCCTCATTTTGCGGAATATCTACAAGTGCCACCTTATGCGCTTGTGGAATATCTTCGTTAACTTGCACGTCATCGGTCGCATAATCACCTTTTTTTAAATCATGGATCGCAATGGCAACGTTATCATTACTTCGCATCATAACTGTATTTCTCATTTTTGCGCCTTCTAACTTTCTTGTCTAAAAGATTCAAACGCCTTAAAAGCGGTATAGCCAGCATCTGCTACTAATAGCGCAATATCTTTCGTGGCTTGTTGCAACGTCATCGGTCGACTAGTTGATGCTAAAACTAAGTTAAATCCAGCTTTATAAATTTCCTCCAGATCATGGCCAATACTGCCCACGATCGCAATCACCGGTAAATCATGTTGTTTAGCTAAATGCGCTACACCCACTGGTAATTTACCATGCAGTGACTGACCATCGATTTGACCTTCACCAGTAATAACTAAATCAACATTTTGCATTCGTTGATCCAATTGTAATAAGTTGATAATTTCGTTGATACCTGATTTGATCTCTGCCTGACAAAATGCCATTAAACCAAAGCCAGTCCCTCCAGCAGCGCCTGCACCAGCCTGCGTTGCGTAATCAACGTTACTTGTCTGTTCAACTATTCGTGCCAAACACTGTAGATTACGATCTAACTCCGCAACTTGCTTCTGGCTAGCCCCTTTTTGTGGGCCGAAAACTTGGCTAGCCCCTTCTTCACCAGTTAACGGGTTGTTAACGTCTGATAAGCCGATCACTTTAACTGTTTTCAAACGCGGATCGATCGTGGTTAAATCAATTTTTTCTAAATCACATAATGCATTGGCGCCGTGTGGTAATTCTTGGCCAGCATGATCATAAAAATGACCACCCAACGCCTGGGCCATGCCAACGCCACCATCATTAGTTGCACTGCCACCTAGACCAACATAAATTTTAGTTACTTGTTGATCTAAAGCGGCTTTGATCAATTGACCAACGCCAAATGTCGTCGTTTTGCCAGCATCTAATTGATCTTGAATTAAAGTGATGCCTGATGATTCGGCCACTTCAATAATGGCAGTTTGATCGTCTAACAATCCCCAGGTTGCCTTAACTGGCGTTCCTAAGGGACCAGCTACCTCAGTTTCTAACAGCCGACCACCAGTGGCGGCCACAACACTACAAACAGTGCCTTCACCACCGTCAGCAATCGAAACGGCATCAATTTGCGCAGTCTCATCAGCACGTAAAATACCGGTTGTAATATACTTAGCAATTTCTGTCGAGGTAGCGCTACCCTTAAAGGAGTCAGACGCTATAAGTACTCTATTCATAGCCATCCCTCGATTTACAGTTTTAATTTAATTTATCCAACTCGCGCTTAATATCAGCATATACTTTACCGGTTGATGGTGTACTTGGCAAGATTGGTTTGCCCATATCTAAGCCTAAAATATTCGCCATATCTTTAGTTGCTACTGGGAAGCTGGCTTCATTTTGGACTAACCGAGCTGGGTTTAATTTGAATTGTGCTGCCCGTGAGCCTTTATAATCACCTTGTTGGAATTTATCGTAGATCGAAACAATTAGTGGTGCCAGTGCATTAGCCGTCGAACATACGCTACCGTAAGTCCCTAAGCAAAGGCCTAAGTAGATCAGCGTATCTTTACCCGTAAACGTTCTGAATTCAATATCTTCAGTTAAGCGAATAATTTCACTAAGCAACGTTAAATTACCACTGGAATCCTTCATCCCAACAATATTCGGAACTTGGTGAGCAAGGTCGCTAACCAATTGCGCTGACAAGCCATAGCCGACCCGCGGATTATTATAAACTAATACTGGTGTATCTGGAATCGCATCAGCAATTGTCTTGTAGTGTTGGAACAACTCTTCATCCGTTGGTGCCAAAAACATTGGCTGTAAAATTGAAACCGCATCGGCACCTAATTCAACTGCTTTCTTAGCTAGCTTAAGCCCGCGGCGAGTGCGGATCGGACCCATACCAAAGTAGACTGGGACCCGGTCGCCGGCTTGTTCTTTAATGATCTTAAAACCATGTGCTAATTCATCATCATCAAACATGTAGAATTCCGAGTTACTACCAAAGGCTAGAATCCCTTGGACGCCGCCTTCGATCACGTGGTCAACGATCTTTCGTAGCTTAGCGTCATCAATATTTTCTTCAGCGTCAACTGGTGTTATTAGCGGTACGATAATGCCTTTAATTCTCGTTGTATCCATTTTAGTTTGCGCACCTTTCCTGCAATAAAATTATTTTATCAATAATCAAAATGACTGACTTGAACGATCGCCCTAACGAACTAAGGCTGGTTTCTTCGGATCAAACGACCAGCCAGGAACCAAGAACTGCATCGTCTTCGCATCATCACGCGCACCAAGATTATTATCAAGGTACAACTGATGGGCCGCTTTGATCGCATCTAAATCAATTTCAACGCCTAAACCTTCATTGGTCTTCGGCACCGTTAATTGACCGTCTTTAATTTCATATGGATTCTTAGTTAAGTTTTGCCCATCTTGCCAGATCCAATGGGTATCAATGGCATAAATACTGCCTGGCGCTGCTGCAGCTGTGTTGGCCACAATTGCTAATGAAATATCAAAATGATTGTTAGAATGAATGCCCCAATTTAAACCAAAATCATGGCACAACTGGGCAACACGGACTGAACCTTCCATTGTCCAAAAATGCGGATCAGCTAACGGAATCGACACACTATTTAACGCAACTGCGTGCTGCATCTGTCGCCAATCAGTATCAACCATGTTAGTCGCAGTGGGTAAGTTGGTCGCTTTTCTGAATTCAGCTAAAATTTCACGACCAGAGAAACCATCTTCGGCACCACAAGGATCTTCGGCATAAGTTAAAATACCTTTGAGTTCCTTAGCATATTCGATCGATTCAGCTAATGACCAAGCACCGTTTGGATCAAGATCTAGTTTAGCTTCAGGAAAGGCTTGATGGAGCGCCTTGATTGCCGCAACTTCCTCTTCACCAGAGAAAACGCCACCTTTAAGCTTAAAGGTTTTAAAGCCATAACGATCGTATGCCGCTTGCGCTTGACGCACAATTGCTTCAGGCGTTAAAGCTGGTTGGCGCCGTACCTTACCCCATTCATCATCGCTGTCATCATCATGAATATAAGGTAGATCAGTTTTAGTCCGATCACCCACATAGAATAGATAACCTAACACATCGATTTTTTCTCGCTGTTGGCCATCACCCAATAGTGCAGCGACTGGGACGTGTAGATATTTGCCTAATAAATCCAAGCAAGCCGTTTCGATCGCAGTCACTGCATGGATCATGATGCGTTGGTCAAAAGTTTGCTGACCACGGCCACCAACATCCAAATAAGCAAATTTCTTTTGAATGGCTAAGAGAATGCCTTTAAATTGGCTAATAGGTTGTCCAACGACTAACGACTTAGTTTGTTCCAATAGTGTGGTGATCTTCTCACCACCAGGCACTTCACCAACACCGATCTCGTCTTTATCGGTTGTTAAAATAACGATATTGCGCGTGAAAAATGGGCCATGCGCACCACTTAGGTTGAGCAACATACTGTCATAGCCAGCAACTGGATAGACATCCATTTTGACAATTTTAGGTACCATCTTGATCATTCCTTCACTTTAAGTTTTAGAGAAAAAGGATGAAGCGAATTGATTACTTCACCCTTTTCTGCATTATTTATTTCTTTTGAATTGTGATATCGTTGATTTTTTCATAGTATTTAGCGATTGCCGCATGATCATCTGAACCGTTACCATCATTTTTTACAACTTGTAAAATTTCCATAACTTCTGCAGTTAATGGTAATGAAACGTGCATTGAATGTGATGTATCTAAGGCGTTTTGTAAGTCTTTGATGTGTAGATCGACCCGGAAACCAGGATCAAAGTTACGATTAATGATCATTGGTACCTTAGCATCCATTACCGTGCTACCAGCTAAACCAGTATGGATCGCATTGAAGACTAATTCTGGATCAAGACCAGCTTTTTCTGCCAAAGCGAAACCTTCACTAACTGCAGCGATGTTCAAAGCAACAATAACTTGGTTCGCTAATTTAGTTGTATTACCGGCACCAACTGCACCAACGTAAGTTACAGTACCACCCATAATGCCTAATAAATCTTTAAATTCTTCATATAAAGACTTTTCGCCACCGACCATAATTGCAATCGAACCGTCGATTGCTTTAGGTTCGCCACCAGAAACTGGTGCATCCAAGAAGCCAACATCCATTTTTGCTAAACGTTTAGCAAAGCCTTGACTAGCTAATGGATTGATCGAACTCATATCGATCACGGTATTGCCAGCAGTTAAGCCTTCAGCAACCCCATTTTCATTAAATAAAGCGGCTTCAACATTAGGTGAATTAGGTACCATAGTGAAGACAACGTCAGCATTTTGTGCGAGTTCTTTACCGTTTTGTGCTGATTTAGCACCAGCACTAACTAACTCATCAACTGCAGCTTGTTTAAAATCGAATACGGTTACATCTTCGCCCGCTTTAACTAAGTTTTTAGCCATTGGTTTACCCATAATACCTAAACCAAGAAATCCAATTTTTGTCATATATATGATCTCCTTTAAATTTTAAAGTTTTAATTACATATTTATACTAGTTCTTTGTACATTCATTAACAATGTTCATTGGTTCAACAATTAGGTCACGCTCTTGTGCAAGTGCATTATCTAAACGTACCCATCAATAAACCGATACCGATCCAGACAATATTTAGTAACCAAATCGGTAGAAAGGCAAACTTCATATACTGCGGTAAATCGACAGCGCCTTCGGTTAAATCAGTCCCAATATATAATTGCGGTTGCGCAATTGGTGTTAACATTGCACCCATGTTCATGAATAAGGTGACGATAACAACGTCGGCTGGTATGCCGTACGCCCGCATCAGACCAATAACGATCGGCATTAAAACGTAATACCAAGTATCGTTTGTAAAAACAAACATGAGTGGTGTCCCGACAAGCCCGATGATAATGTAGATCCATGGGCCCATCCCAGCTGGAATGATCCCAACTAAGAACTTGACCATTGATTGCATCATGCCACTAAATTCCATGACCCCAACAACGACCCCAGATAAAAGGATAGCTGGCATAACGGGGAACAATGAACTGGCATATTTTTTAAGTAACGTAATTTGCATTTTTTGATCGTGGAAATTGATTTCCAGTGCAATGACCAGCCCTAAGGCGAATGTGTAGTAGGATGGCACATCTGGAAAAGCACAGAGACAAGTAATAACAACTAAGGTTAAAACAACGTTGATCCAGAACTTCTTTGGTTGAACCAAATCAGCATCTTCATTGAATACATCGTCATCAGTGCTACTCTCTTTAGCAGCCGCAGCAGCATCGATGCCGAGTTTTTTCAAACGTCTTGTTTCCCGGATACCTAGAAATACGGCGATCCCGAAAATAACGATCGTTAAAACAATTTGTGGTGGAAATAATTTGGCAAATAAGTAATTGGCGCCATTATCAACATTAGGAATTAATGAAGCACTCCGCAGCATTCTGGCACTCCATGGCACATCAAAGGTATTAATGATCCCTAGTGACGTTAAGAAAACCAGAATTACTGGCCGCATCTTCATCTTATTGTAAAATGGCAAAAGTAACGGTATTGTAATTAAGTAGACGGAAGTGATACTAACATCAAGTCCGGTGATCATCGCAACGATCACGGTCAATACTGCTAAAACAATTGGGTTCATTCTAACGCGACTAACAATTCGTTTAACAATGCCGCTAAAGAGCCCGGTATCAGCCATTAACATGAAGTACGGTAATGAGAACAGCATGATCAAAGCTACTGACGTGGTCATCGCTAACCCTTTCGTCAGATAAGTACCAATTTGTTTAACCGATGATCCAATAATAATAGCTGCTACCAATGGAATTACGGTGAAGGAAAAAATTGTACTAACTTTCTTCTTCATCAATAAGACCGTTATTAAAATCATCATTATAAAGCCGACAATTGCTTTATAATCCATGAAGCTCACCCACTTTCAGTCTCCGATAAGTAATATTGTTACGCAATGAACATTTGTGATGTGGTTAACCTGATTCATCTCGTTCATAATATCAATTAATGTATTCGCATACAATGTTCATTTGACCAATATTTTTTTATTTTTTTGTTTGATTTATGAAAAAAACTTGCTAATATAGAAATAGTAGCACCCGACATTGTGCATTAATAATCAATTCATGCTCAATATTTACTAATTAATTTTAACGTCTAATGGAGGTGGAAAAATTGAAATTAGAAAGTGAACTTGCTCAGTCAATTGTTAATAAAATGATGCGTAAGATCCCTTATAATATTAATATGATGGATGAAAACGGCTATATCATTGCCAGCGGTAGTCCGGAGCGTATCAACACGTTGCATGTTGGCGCGCGGGACGCAATTCGTCAGCAGAAAACACTTATTATGGAACGTTCCCACGGTGAAAATGGCCAACCTGGCGTTAATATGCCGGTTCACTTTAATGATAAAATCATTGGCGTTATCGGTATTACTGGTGAGCCTGAACAAGTTGTCCCATTGGCCGCTTTATTAAGCACGGCAACTGAATTATTGCTGAACCAGAGTTATGCTGATCAGCAAAAATTAATTAGCGAGACCTACTTTAATCGTTTTCTCTACCAATGGGTTCAAGTGACCGATAGTTTAGAAAAAAATCAATCCTTACTAGTTGATGCCCAAAAACTAAAAATCGATCTGTTCCGTGATCGCTATGCCATCGTCATTAAAGGTCACCACCTTTCTGACTTTCCGATTGATAGTAAAGACTTCAAGCTCTTGATCGCTTCAAATAACTTAATTATTTTAACCGAATATGAGGGTAATATTGAAAAATATAAACACAGTTGTTTAAAACGTAAATTAGACGTGGGGATCGGTCATAGCACCACAAAAATCGGGATATCTGTCGCTGAAGCGCAAAAAACAATTGAATTAAGTCATATTTTAAATGATAGCCAGCTTAAATATTATGAACAAGTGAAGCTGATCGACAAATTGCTATCCAGCAACCTACCACTGGAACCATTGCTTAAATGCTTTATTGAAGTTAATCAAACCACAAGTGGCCAAGAATTATTACAAACGTTGACTGCTTTTATCGAAAATAATGGCAATATGTCAGCGACCTCAGAAAAATTGCATATTCACCGTAATACACTGAATTATCGGCTTAAGAAAATCAAAGACGAATTACAGTTAGATCCACACAATTATCGGGATTTGTTTCATCTCTATATCGGCTCACTTTATTTCGCGAAGTTTGTTTATGAGCAACAAAAATAAATCGGTAAGTAACTTGCATAATGCAAGTTACTTACCGATTTTTTATGGCCTATTCGATCCCCAGAATCAGTCGCACTTCATCTTCAGTTAATGTGCCTTTATTCTCAGTACCGCTCAAAACTTGGTCGACAAAGTTACGCTTTTTTTCCTGTAACTTGTAGATTTGTTCTTCAATCGTGCCTTTTGTGATCAAGCGGTAAACTTCAACTTTTTTCTTCTGACCAATCCGGTGGGCGCGTGCAGTGGCTTGGTCTTCTACCGCCGGATTCCACCATAGATCGACTAAAATCACGGTATCGGCGCCGGTTAGATTCAGCCCCGTACCACCTGCCTTAAGTGAGATCAGAAAAATATTATTTTCACCAGCGTTAAAGGCATCGACCAAGGCCAAGCGCTCTTTTGGTTTGGTGTTACCCTGTAGCATGAACGCCGCAACACCCCGATCAGCTAACTCGCTTTCGATAATATTTAGCATACTGGTAAATTGTGAAAAAATCAGCACGCGATGTTGATTATCTTGTGCTTGCCGGAGAATTTCGTTTAGTTGCTCTAGCTTACCAGAACTATTTTGATAGTCATCTAAATATAGCGCTGGTGTATCGCAAATTTGGCGCAGTCGCGTTAGACCAGCTAAAATCGCAATTTTATTTTTGACAAAACTTTCGCTAGACATGCCCTTGATCTGAATTTGCATCTGCTTAAGTTGTGCTAAGTAGACTGTTTTTTGTTCCTTAGTCATTTCATTGTATAAGTTAGATTCGACCTTTGGCGGTAGATCTTTCAGCACCGCCGCCTTTTCACGACGTAAAATAAATGGTTTGACCCGCACCGCAATTTCGGCAGGCGTTAACTTATTGAACGCTTTTTTGCTAGGCAAAAGTCCTGGCATGACCAAAGCAAAAATCGCCCACAATTCTTCGGCACGATTTTCAATTGGTGTTCCCGACAGAGCAAAGGTATTCTTCGGTGTCAGTTTGCGTAAGTTCTGGTTAGTTTTGGTACTGCCATTTTTGACATACTGTGCTTCATCCAGCACCAAGTAATTCAATTGTTTTTGTTGATATTCCGCAATATCTAGGCGGGCACTGTTATAACTGGTGATCAAAACCGCGGCGGTACTGGTTTCAATCAATTGGCGGCGATTTTCTTTGGTGCCATCAACTACTACCACCTCAATTTCAGGAGCAAACTTAGAAAATTCCTCTTGCCAATTATAGATCAGTGACGCTGGTGACACGACCAAATTAGTTTTATCGCTGGTCAAATGATTATTTAAAAAAGTGATCATCTGCAGCGTCTTGCCGAGACCCATTTCATCAGCTAAAATACCACCAAAATTATACGAATCCAGCATTTCTAGCCAACGCACCCCAGCTTTTTGGTATGGTCGTAACTTTGCTTGAACTGGTCGACTAGCTGCAACTTTAAACTTTTCCGGATGAGCCAAATCAGTCGTTAACTGTTGAAATTTTTGATCAAAATTAGCCGTATCGCCTAAAGCTGCCTGCAATGCCAGTGCTTGGGAAGCATGAACTTTTAGTTGGCCATTTTTAAATTTACCCTGGGCGCGGATCTTAGCCAAAGTGGCTGACACCTTTTTTAAGGTATCATCAACTAAAATAATTGACCCATCGTCGCGCTCAATAAACGGCCGCGCCACATCCAACTGTTCCAGCACATGATCAACTTCATTTTCACCA
This sequence comes from Loigolactobacillus zhaoyuanensis, assembly GCF_003946385.1. GTDB lineage: Bacteria > Bacillota > Bacilli > Lactobacillales > Lactobacillaceae > Loigolactobacillus > Loigolactobacillus zhaoyuanensis. The sequence goes on along the minus strand of NZ_RHOE01000017.1, from coordinate 3,605 downwards.
ATCCCAGCAAAAGAAAAACTGACCGCTAAAAAACCATCTGCTTCATTAACATTGATGGCCGGTGTTAATTCGGCTGAATCATGCAGCAAGTCCTCCAATTCTGGCGTAATCGTCACAACACCATTTAAGCGCAAATTAGGTAATTCTTGCATGAAAAAGCGGTATAGCTCTTCGGATTGCGTAAAATCTTTGACCCAGAGCCGACTGTGCTGCCGAAATTGCAAACTTTGTAAATACTGCTGTGCCTGTTTTTCCATTTCTAAATTGCGCACTACCACTGTATTCTGCTCAATATCAGCGCTTGCCGTGATTTCACCGTTATATTCATAAGCTAGGCGCAATTCCAGTGACTGCTTATTTTTGCTTAAATCAAAGTGCGGCGTCATTGTGCTGACCGTCAACTGTGGCGGCGCTGTGAGCACGCCAACCTGCTGAAAAAGCGCAATAAAATCGCTTAGCTGTGCTTCACTACCAGCTGGGAAATGCAGTGCAGCGCCATTAGTGCGATAGTTCATTACGTCCTCATAGCCGCCTAAAATTTGCTCGAGTAGCTGAGCTTGTTCCCTAGTGACTGCATAAAAAGTATTGCCATTCACAAAAATCTGATTAGCACTAACGAACACTTGCACGTCGTCATGGATCGTTAAATCATAGCCATCTGCGACCGCCTTTATTTCGCCACGAACTAAACCAACGCTTGCCTGATAGTCCGCCAACTGAACCCGCGGGTAGACTTCCGCCTCATCCGTTAATTGAAATTGAAATTTAGGTAACTCAGCTAGAAGTGCCAAGGTTTGCTTAAAATTATAACTTGGTAAAACAAAATACTTACTGGTACTAGACCCATAACTGGCGATTCTAACATTGTTTTCTGCGGTCAGCAAAAAATCTAGAAAATTCTGTTCAGCAGCTGTAAAGACGGTTGGCGTTAAATGAAATTTCTGTTTGCCATTGGTTTGGTAGTCGTTGTTATTTTTATACGCATTTAAAAAGCGCGTAATATCGGTCACGACGTAAAATTTAAGCTCGGTCAACGTGGCAATACGCAACTTAACAAAGAACCGATTTTCTTCTTGATAATTCCAATCACTCTCGATTGCACTGACGACCAGCGTGACCTCGATCTGCAACGCTGAAGTTGTGCTTTCTTGCAACGGCTGAAAATACTGCTTTTCTGGCAGCTGAATACTATCTAAAAAATATTCACCGCTAGCCTGCGGTTGTTGTGTGCGAAAAAATTCTGAAGCAGGTCGCACTGATTCCGGCATAACCGGGTCAATCGTAGGCTGTTCAGACGCCGCACTAAATAAATCATCCCAATAATTAGGATCAGCACGTAAAACATTGTATTGCCGCTTGTCCGCATAAATTTGTCGTGCAGTAACCGGATTGGCTGTCAATAATTCTTCAAATTCACTTGAGATTTCTAAATAATCATCCTGGTTATCTTTGTCAAAATTAAGATCATCCGTCGCCGCATCAAACAACTTTTCAATCGGTCGCTGCTGTGACTTCAATAATTTGATCACCGCGGCAATGTGTTTACAATAACCATGATCAGGAAAATAAGGACATTCACAAAAATCAGCATTAGCCGCTTTTTGACTGACTGTCACGCCATAGGCTTCGGTACCATAAACCGTTGCTTCGACTTCTTGGCGAACATTATCAACGTATTGAATCTCCACATCACCATTAGTCGCGATTTTTTTACCTCGATTCCAAATTTTGATCGGCATTATTCTTTTTTCCATTTACTTACTCCATATTCTACTAATTGGCTTAAATTCGGATTGTTGCTTCAGTGCTTATTCTACACTACGGTTGGGAGCTAGTTAAGTCTGAGCGACTCGTAAATTAAAATAATTTTATTAGATACTAAAGGTTGAAAGTACCCAAATAACTTCAAACTCCTGCTAGTCCTGAGTTTGAAGACTAAAAATTAGTTAATTCAGTTATTACACGCCATTGCCCAATAATTGGGCCAGATTATTGGGCAGTGTTCGGATAAATTGATCGAAGAGTTCATCAATGATGGTTGTTGTGAGCCCTAACTTTTCACCTAGACCAGTTAATTGGCGCATCAACCAAGCTAAAGCGACTGCGATCTCAATATCCGGCAACGGGCGGCCAAAATTATAAAATAAATCGCCAAGCGTTCGTTCATCAACTTGTTCGCGTTGATGCAGCGCTAAAATATCGTAACTCATCATGACCATGGCCATATGGCCGCACAGTCCATCGTAACTTTGGACTTGGGTTTGATCAAAACGCAGGTATTGTTTGGCTACTTTGAAGTAGCCCTCGATCTGCCAGCGACGACCATAAAGTTGAATGATTTGGTCAGGTTCTAGGGTCGTTTTTGTTGTACCTAAAACCAGATACTGACTGTGATCTGTTCGGTTAGGAACGAAAACTAATTTAACTTTCATGGGCTGACCTCCAACTTCGAAAGTGACAATGGGACTATAATGATAATTCTGATGCTGAGGCCATTTACTCCGCCGAAGGCGCTCGTACAACGATTTAACATCCATTTGGCGACCACGATAACGAAAATAAACTTTCTCACTGCGTTTGAGCATACCTACACCAAACTGACCGCGTTGCAGTAACTCAAAAAATAGTCTTGGTGAAGCAAACCAGCTATCAAACAGAACGTATTTAGTTTTAATGCCAGCACTTAAAGCCGAATCAACTAGCTCTAAGGCAACCTCATTCATTTTTCGTTTGGCTTGTGCTCGTCGCTGTGCGGCTAATGTACGCGGATCAAATTGGTTGATCGGACCTAATTGATTTTTGGCTTTGCCAGATGACATCAGCGCAAAATCAACGGGCAAGAAAGTATTCCCATCACTCCAACCTAAAGTTAACGTACGAAAGCCATGATAATAGCGCTGGTGATTATGATCAAAAACCCGAGCTAATAACTCAGTTTTACGCGAGAACTCACGCTTGAATAAGGAATCATCTAGGATGAGCGCTTGTGCACGGCGGGTATCCGTAAAGTGTTTAACATATTGAATTAGCCGCACTGCGAGTAAAATAACTAGACGTTGCCAATTTGTATGGCGATTATTGAGACAGTTGCGGGCGGTTTTCTTAGTAAAATGTGGATCAGATTCGGCACGAAAGATGGAATAGCGCGTAAAAATAGTGGTGATCAGCCATTCAAACAGGACTGGCACCTGAATACCACGAGTTTTATGGATATTAGCGCGACGTAAAACGTCAGGTAACTGGACCAATTTAGAAAAATGTTGCATTGCTAGGTGAATATTAGGGGTAGAATGTTGTATAGTAGACATGGCACGAAAACTCCTCTGTATGTTTGTTTTTTAGACGACTCAATTATACAGATACGGAGTGTTTCGTGTCTATTTTTATAACAAAAAAGCCCCAACAGATTGGGACTCAATTGGGAATATTAACTTTCAACCTTTAGTTAGATATTAAAAATCCCGAATTGTCAAATCAAGTGCAACACTTGCTAAACTTCACTTATAAGTGGTCTAGGTGGTGGTCATGCGAGTAGCTGCTCAGCCATGAATTCATTGGCTGATTTATAACCAAATAGTTTACGTGGCCGTTGGTTAAGTGCCGCG